>DASZPT010000069.1:0-15500 GCA_035549935.1 Gemmatimonadales bacterium | reverse complement strand
CTTCTCCATGAGCACGGCCACCCCGGCCTCGAGCGCGGCGAGCCCGACCTCCGCGTGCACCGGCGTCGGCACCGCGACCGTCACGGCGCGGGCCCGCTCCAGCAGTTCCTCGCGCGTGGCGCACGCCGCGGTCCCCACCGCTTTCGCGACCTCGTGGGCCCGGTCGAGGCGGATGTCGTAGACCCCGACCAGCTCCGCGCCCGGCATGGTCGCCAGGTGGCGGGCATGGTGCCAGCCCAGCGCCCCGACCCCGATCACGCCGACCGGCAGCGGCCTGGTCACGCGGGAACCCCGCGCCGCGCCCGCTGGACGAACTCCACCAGGCGCCGCACCTCCGCGTGCTCGGCCATCTCTGCGGCGAGCCCCGCGATCGCGTCGCTGCGCGGCAGCTCGGAGTTGAACAGCTGGCGGTAAGCCCGCTTGAGGGCGCCCTGGACCGCCGGGGAGAAGCCGGCGCGCTGGAGCCCCACGCTGTTGAGGCCGAACAGCTCGATCGGGTTGCCGACCGCCTTCACGTAGGGCGGGATATCCTGCGGCACCCGGGAGGCGCCGCCGACGAACGCGAAGGTGCCGATGGTGACGAACTGGTGCACCGCGATGAGCCCGCTCAGGGTGGCGCGGTCCTCGACCGTCACGTGCCCGGAGAGCTGGGTCGAGTTGGCGATGGTCACGCCGTCGCCGATCCGGCAATCGTGCGCCACGTGGACGTAGGTCATGAGAAAGCAGTCCGCGCCGACGCTGGTGAGCCCGCTCGCGGCACTGCCGCGGTTCACGGTGCTGTGCTCCCGGATCACGGTTCGGTCGCCGATCTCGACGAACGTCTCCTCGCCGCGGTACTTCACGTCCTGCGGGTCGCTGCCGAGCACCGAGGCCGCCCCGACCGCGACCCCCTGCCCCAGCCGCACGTTGCGCTCGAGCACGACGTGGGGGCCGAGACGGCATCCGTCGCCGATCTCCACCCGCGGCCCGATGACGCAGTAGGGTCCGATCTCCACGTCGGCGCCCAGCTGCGCGTCGGGATCGACCACCGCGGTGGCGTGGACGACCGCGCTCACTTGTCGACCACCCCCGCGAGCATCTCCGCCTCGGCGGCCACCTTCCCGTCCACGTACGCCGTGCCCTTCATCCTGGCGACCTTCCCGCGGAACTGGAGCATCTCGACCTCCATCCGGAGCTGGTCGCCGGGGAGGACGGGCTTGCGGAACTTGACGCCGTCGATCCCCATGAAGTAGACCACCTTCTTCTCGCGATCGGGGATCTGGTCCATCAGCAGGAGCCCGCCGGTCTGGGCCATGGCCTCGATGATCAGGACTCCAGGCATCACCGGGTGGCCGGGGAAGTGGCCCTGGAAGAACGGCTCGTTGAACGTCACGTTCTTGAGCCCCACGATCTTCTGGGTGCCCTGCACCTCGAGCACCCGGTCGACGAGGAGGAACGGGTAGCGGTGCGGCAGGAGTTCCAGGATCTTCGCGGCGTCCATCATTCCTCCGTGATGCGGGCGGCCCGCGCGAGGGCCCGTCCGCAGGTCAGGTTGCCACGGTGACTCGGCCGTTCGGCCACGATCTCCAGGTTGAGCCGGGCGCCGAGCAGCGCCAGGTCTCCGATCAGGTCGCCCACCTTGTGCCGGGCGAATTCGTCCGGCCAGCGCGGCGTGGTGTTGAGCACCGCCTCGGGGGAAAGCACCATGGCGCAATCGCCCGAGGCGCCGGCCAGGAGTCCCCGCGCGCGGAGCGGCTCCACCTCGGCCAGGAAGCCGAAGGTGCGTGCCCCCGCGATCGCCTCGCGGAAGGTCGCCGCGTCCACCTCGTACCGCACCCGCTGCCGGCCGATCACCGGCTCGGCGTACGCCAGCGTCAGGTCCACCAGGAAGCGCTCCGCCGGCCGGACCAGGTAGCGCGCGTCGCCGTCCGCCACTTCCACCGGCGCCCCGAGGCGGGCCACTCGCCGCTGCCCCGGCTGCTCCCGCGTGCCCGCCTCGTCGAGGAGCGCCACGAACGGCGCGAACGAGCCATCGAGGATCGGCACCTCGGGACCGTCGAGGACGACCCGCAGGTCGTCGATACCGGCAGCGTACACCGCGGCCATCAGGTGCTCGATCGTGTCCACCCGCCCGGCGCCGGCGCGAATCGTGGTCCGCCGGTCGGTGAGCGTCACCGCGGCGATCCTCGCCGGAATCTCGCGCCCCTGCTGGTCACTCCGCACGAAGACCACGCCGGTCCCGGGCAGCGCCGCGTCGAGGCGGAGGCGGACACGGGCCCCGCTGTGGAGCCCGAGGCCCTCGAGCTCAGCCGTCCGCGCGGTCGTCCGGCGCACTGCCGGCGGGCTCCTCCCGCGGGTCCGGGTCCAGGCGCTCGAGCAGCGCCGGCAGCCGGTAGAGCGCGGCCTGGGCCCGGAGGAAGGTGCGGTGCGGCCGGGCGGGATAGCCCGAGACCGTGGCGCGCGGCGCCACGTCGCCGATCACCACGCTCTTGGCGGTGAGCACCGCGCCGTCCCCGACCACCACGTGATCGGCGATGCCGACCCCGCCGGCGACGACCACATCGTCGCCGATCCGCACGCTGCCGGCGATGCCGGTGGTCGCGGCCACCAGGCAGCGCTTCCCGAGACGGACGTTGTGCGCCACCTGCACCAGGTTGTCGATCTTGGTCCCCGCCCCGATCACCGTGTCGTCGAACGAGCCGCGGTCGACACAGGTGCCCGACCCGATCTCGACGTCGTCCTCCAGCACGCAGCCGCCGACATGCGGAATCCGCCGGGGCCCGTCCGCGCCGGGCAGGAACCGGAAGCCGGGCCCTCCGACCACGGCACCCGCCTTGAGCACCACGCGGCGCCCGAGCACCGTGCCGGGGTAACATACCGCGTGAGGTCCCACCACCGCGTCATCCCCGATGGTGACCCCGTCGCCGACCCACGCCCCGGCCTCGATCACCACCCGCGCCCCGAGGCGGACGCCGGCGCCGACCACCGCGAAGGGGCCGACGAAGGCATCGGGCGGGACCGCGGTGCCGGGCGCGATGCGGGCGCCGGGATCGATTCCCGGCGCGGCCTCGCGCCCGGGATGGAGCGCGGCCGCGGCCCGGGCCAGGGCCTCCTCCGGGCGGGCGACGACGATGCGGGTGGCGGGGCCGCCGCTTTCCCGCGCGAGCGGCTCGGCCACGAGCACGGCGCCCGCGGCGGTCTGTCGGAATGCGGCGAGATAGGGGGGAGCAATCAGGAAACTCAGGGCGTCGGGCCCCGCCCGGTCGAGCGGGGCCAGGCGGCGCAGCACGGTCGTCCCGTCACCCTCGAGGCGGCCGCCCACGAGGGCGGCGAGGGCCTGGGCCGTCAGCGGCGCCGGTGCGAGAGCCTCGGTCGTCAGGGTTTGGCCTTGACCTTGTCGATCACCTTCTGGGTGAGATCGAGCGACTTGTCGGCGGTGACGATCAGCCCGTCATTGGCGCCCACGTCGAAGATGATCGCATAGCCGCCGTCGGCCCGGATCCCCTCGATCGCCTCGTTCACCTTCGAGTGGATCGGCGCGATCAGCTCCTGCTCCCGCTGCGCGGCCTTGTCGCGAAGTTCCTGGGCCCGCGCCTCGAGCTTGCCGCGGCGGTCGTCGATCTCCTTCCGCTTGGCGCTCTTCGCCGTCGCCGACAGCATCACCGACTTCTGCTCGAAGTCGGCCGCCATCGAGTCGAGCGAGTTCTGCAGCTTCTCCACCTCGTCCCGGAAGCCGGCCAGTTCGGTATTGTAGGTCGACTCCGCCTGGGCGTACCCCGGGGTGGCCAGCAGCACCGCCCTGGAGTTGATATAGCCGATCTTCGACCCCTGCTGGGCCGAGAGGGTGGCAGGCACGGCCAGGACGGCAACCAGCGCAAGACACCGGCCGAACGAGCGCAAGAACATCGGGGACTCCCTGCTGATGGTGGTCGCCAGGCCTAGAAGAAGTTGCCCAGCTTGAAGTGAAGCTTCCAGCCCGGATCGGGCTTCCCGGTCCGGGTCACCCGGTCGAAGCCGTAGCCGAGGTCGATGCCGATCGGCCCGAGCGGCGAGAGCACCGCCACGCCGAAGCCGGCGCCGCGGAAGAGCCGGCTCGGGTCATACTGCGAGGCGGAGCGATAGACGTTGCCCGCGTCGAGGAAGGTGCTGAAGTAGAGCGACTGGCTCACCCGGGCGCCCGCCTCGACCGTGAACGCCGCGTAGGCCTTGCCGAACGCGTCGGGACTCGCCGCCGCGCTCCCGCCCGCGGTGGGATCGAACCCGTTCGGCGTGATCGAGAACTCGTCGTAGCCGCGCAGCGGGATCCCGAACTGGGTACCGCCCAGCGAATACAGCTCCGTGAAGAACGGCCCCGCGTCGCCGAAGATGAACCCGCTCTTGGCGGTGAGCCCCAGCACGAACTGGACACCGCTGCCGAGCTGCTCGTTGCCGCCCATCGTCCCGAGCGGGGCGTAGTAGCGTGACTCGAAGTCGAGCTTCCGGTAATTGCCGGTGCCGCCCAGCACGCCGCCGTTGAACTCGAGGGAGGCGCTGGTGAGGGCCCCGCCGGTGGCGAACGGCAACCCGAACCGGGTGTCCCGCACGATGCTCCCGCCCAGGGTGGACCGGGTGCAGTTGGAGCAGCTGTACCGGGCCCGCAGGTCCTCCGAGCCGCCGGTGAACTTGATCTGCTGGAGGCCGTACGAGCCGTACACCCGGGTGAAGCGCGACCCCATGAAGGGGAAGCCGAGCTGCACGCTGCCGCCGACCTGCCGGCGACGCCCCAGGTCACCGACGGTGAACCGCTGCCGGGAGTTGAAGAGGGTGATCGTGCCCGAGGTCCGGGACTCGCGGATGGCCGGGTCGGTGTAGCTCAGGGTGAAGTCGTTGATGTTCCGCCCGAACTGCCAGAGCAGCTTGCCCCGCTTGCCGCGCCCGAACAGGTTCGGCTCCTCGAGCCCGAGGAACCCGCCCAGGCCGGTGCCCTGCCCCAGCGACGCGCCGAAGTTGATGTTGCCGGTCCGCCGCTCCTCCACCCGGAAGGTGACATCCACGTCGACGCCGTTCTCGATGGTCTTCACGTCGGGCGGCGCCATCGGCTGCTGGAAGAAGCCGAGGTTGGCGATGTTGCGGTAGCTCTGGATCAGCCGGTCGCGGTTGAAGAGCTCGCCCGGGGCCATGACGATGGCCTCGCGGACCACCCGCTCGTGGGTCACGTCGTTCCCCACGATGTTGATCTTGTTGATCGTGGCCGGCTGGCCTTCGCGGATGTTCCAGCGGAGGTCGATCAGCGGCTCCCCGTTCGGGCCGGTCCGCCGGGTCTCCTCCGGGACGATCTGGGCGTAGATGTAGCCGTTGTTGCTGTAGAGGGTGGAGACGTTCTCGGTGGCCCCCGACCACTCGGTGCTGTTGAACGGCTGTCCGACGCCGCCGGTCGGGCCGAAGGGATACAGCGCCATCAGGTCTTCGGTGCTGAAGCGGCGGTTCCCGGTGATCTGGAACCCGCCGATCTTGTACGACTGCCCTTCCTCGACGGCGAGGTGGAGCACGGCCTTGCCGCGGGTGGAATCCACCGCGATCGAGTCGCTGATCACCTGGAAGTCGATGTAGCCGGCACTCCCATACCAGTTAGGGAGCCGCTCGCGGATGTCCTGCTGCAGCTTGTCGTCCTCGTATTTCCCCTTCTGCCACCAGAAGAAGCCTTCCGGCTTGGTGCCCATGTGCTTCACCAGCACCTTGTCGGAGAAGCGCTGGTTCCCGTCGACGACCACCTGGCTGATGGCCACCCGGCCGCCCTCGGTGATATCGAAGACGATCCCGACCTGCCCCGGGGCGGGGTTGGTCTCGATGACCTTCACGCTGGCGGCGTAGTAGCCCTGTGCCTTGTAGATCGAGTCGATCGAGGCGCGGGCCCGCTCCACCGCCGCCCGGTCGAGCGGGCGGCCCTCGCTCAGCCGGATCTTCTCCTTGAGCGTCCGCCCCGTCAGGAGCTCGTTCCCCTTGAGGGCCCACCGCTGCAGCATCGGCCGCTCCTTCACCGTGATGCGCAGCAGCACCTTGCCGGTGCTGTCGTCCACCTGGCTGATCGACACGTCGTCGAACTGCCCGGTCTTGAACAGCGCGATGATGGCCCGCTGGAGGTCGCGGTAGTTGGTCGGCTGGCCGAGCAGGAGCCCGGAGGTGCCGAGCACCTGCTGGGCGGTGAGCCGGCTGTTGCCCGTGATCTCGATGCTGTCGACCACGGGAAGCGGAGGCGGCGCCCCCTGGTCCTGAGCCCGGAGGGCCGCCGGGACGAGGGCGAGCATCCACGATACGAGCGCGAGGGTGCGCAAACGGAACATGCGGAAAGGAGCCCGGCGACCCGTGAGGGTCGCCGGTCGCGGTGGCAGGGTCAGGCTTTGGTGCCGCTCAGGGCACGGAAGCTCAGTCGTTCGCCGTCGGGGGCGACGTCGACCTCGATCTCGTCGGTGCGGCTGAATTCGCCGAGCAGGATCTTCTCGCTGAGCGGATCCTCGATGTACTTCTGGATCGCCCGCTTGAGCGGCCGGGCGCCATAGTTCTGGTCGTAGCCGTGGTCCACCAGGAAATCGGTGGCGGCCTGGGTCAGCTTGATGTTCTCCTCGCCCACCCGCTTCTGCACTTCCCTGACAAGGATGTTCACGATCTGGGCGATGTGCTCCTTCGCCAGCGGATGGAAGACGATCAGGTCGTCCACCCGGTTCAGGAACTCGGGGTTGAAGACCTTCTGGATCTCGTCCTTGATCTTCTCCTGCATCTTGTCGAAACTCGCCTTGAAGTCCTGGCCGTGGAAGCCGAGCGTCTTGCCCTGCATGATGTCGCGGGCGCCCACGTTGGACGTCATGATCACCACGGTGTTCTTGAAGTCGATCAGCCGGCCGTAGTTGTCGGTCAGGTGCCCCTCGTCCAGCACCTGCAGCAGGATGTTGAAGACATCCGGGTGCGCCTTCTCGATCTCGTCGAGCAGCACCACCGAGTAGGGCTTGCGGCGGATCGCCTTGGTGAGCGTCCCGCTGTCCTCGTAGCCCACGTACCCCGGGGGCGCGCCGATGAGGCGGCTCACCGAGAACTTCTCCATGTACTCCGACATGTCGACCCGGATCAGGGCCGACGCGTCGGCGAACAGGAACTTGGCCAGCGCCCGCGCCAGTTCGGTCTTCCCGACCCCGGTGGGCCCGGAGAAGATGAACGAGCCGATCGGGTGCTTCGGGTCCTTGAGGCCGGCCCGCGAGCGGCGGATGGCACGGGAGATCGCCTTGATGGCCTCGTCCTGGCCCACCACGCTCTGGTGCAGCTCGTCCTCCATCCGGAGCAGGCGCGCCGCCTCCGCCTCCTGCAGCCGGGTGACCGGGATCCCGGTCCACCGCGACACGATGAAGGCGATGTCCTCCTCGGTGATCACCGGGCGGCGGGTCTGCCGCTCCCGCTCCCACTCCTCCTGCTTGAGCCGGATCTGGTTCTGCAGGTCCCGCTCCTTGTCCCGCAGCGCCGCCGCCCGCTCGAAGTTCTGGTCCCGGACCGCGTCCTCCTTGTCCAGGTTCACCTTCTCGAGCTCGGCCTTGAGATTCGCCACCTCGGCCGGCGGCACCTGCGAGGCCAGCCGCGCCCGGGCGCCGGCCTCGTCGATCACGTCGATCGCCTTGTCCGGCAGGAACCGGTCGGTGATGTAGCGCTCCGAGAGCTTGGCCGCGTCGGCCAGGGTCTCGTCGGGGATCACCACCCGGTGGTGGTCCTCGTACTTCTTCCGGAGCCCCTTCAGGATCTCGATCGTCTCGTCGATGCTCGGCGGGTCGACCATCACCGTCTGGAAACGCCGCTCGAGCGCGCCGTCCTTCTCGATGTACTTGCGGTACTCGTTGAGGGTCGAGGCGCCCACGCACTGCAGCTCCCCCCGCGCGAGCGCCGGCTTGAGCATGTTGGAGGCGTCGATCGCGCCTTCGGCGGCGCCCGCCCCCACCAGGGTGTGCAGCTCGTCGATGAACAGGATGATCTGCTTGTTCTGGGCGATCTCGTTCATGACCGCCTTGAGCCGCTCCTCGAACTGGCCGCGGTACTTGGTCCCCGCGATCACCGCCGCCATGTCGAGCGAGAGCACCCGGTGGTCCTTGAGCACGTCGGGGCAGAGCCCGTTGGCGATCATGAGCGCCAGGCCCTCCACGATCGCCGTCTTGCCCACCCCCGGCTCGCCGATCAGCACCGGGTTGTTCTTCTTGCGCCGGGCCAGGATCTCCATGACCCGCTCGATCTCCTTGGCCCGCCCGATGGTCGGGTCGAGCTGCCCCTCGGCGGCGAGCTGGGTGAGGTCGCGGCAGAAGTGGTCGAGCGCGGGCGTCTTGGACTTCTTCTCGGACTTGGGAGCCTGGGCCGGCGCCGGCGAGCTGCTCGAGGCCTGGGCCTGGGGCATGTCGCTCCCCAGCAGCCGCAGCGTCTCCGCCCGGCTCTGCTCCAGGTTCACCCCGGCGTCCGTCAGCACCTGCGCCGCGATGCCCTTCTCCTCGCGGAGAAGCCCCAGGAGCAGGTGCTCGGTGCCCACGTAGCTGTGGTTGAGCTCCCGGGCCTCGGTCATCGCCAGCTCCAGCACCTTCTTGGCGCGGGAGGTGTACGGGAGGTCGGGTCCGGTGGCGGCGGCCGCTTTCCCCTTCTTCACCGTCTCCTCGATCTTCTGCTGGATCTCTTCGAGGTCGACGTTCAGGTTCTGCAGCACCGCCGCGGCTACGCCCTCGCCCTCGCGGATCAGCCCCAGCAGGATGTGCTCGGTCCCCACGTACTCGTGGTGCAGCCGGGCCGCCTCTTCGCGGGCCATCTGCAGGACCTTCCGGACACGGTCGGTAAAGTTGTAGCCGTTCATCGTTGCCTACCCTCGGCGTCCAGCTTCGTCTTCCAGCAGCGTGCGCACGTAGCGCGCGCGGCGAACATTGAGATCAGGATCGTCCGACCGAATACCCTCGAGGGCCGCGAGGTGCGCTGGCTGGGTGTACACCAGCAGCTTGTTGAGGACGTAGAACCCCACCCGGTCGATCAGGCCCAGCCCCACCCCGAGCCGCACCCCGGACAGGAGCGCGATCGTCTCGTCGAAGGAGAGGGTGCGGGCGTGGCGCAGCAGCCCGTACGCCCGCCAGACCTTGTCCTCGACGATGGTCGGGACATCCCGGAGCAGGACTTCCCGCGCCTGCTCCTCGTACTCGATGACCTGGCGAACCATCTTCTCGAGATGGTCCAGCAACTCCTGCTCCGACTTCCCCAGCGTGGTCTGATTGGACAGCTGGAAGAAGTTCCCGGCGAAATCGCTGCCCTCGCCGTAGAGCCCGCGGGAGGTGAGTCCCACCTGTCCCAGACTCTGGAGGACCTTGGAGATTTCCTTGGTCAGAACCAGGCCCGGAAGGTGGATGAGCACCGATGCCCGGAGGCCCGTTCCTGCATTGGTCGGACACGAGGTAAGGTAACCAAACTCGGGGTGAAATGCGAACGGAAGTCGTTGTCCCAGTTCACCGTCCAGCCGGTCCACCTGCTGGTAGGCCGCCTCCAGATCGAAACCCGAGCGGAGCCCCTGCAACCGCAGGTGATCCTCCTCGTTGAGCATCACGCCCACCCGGTCCTGGACCAGCAGCGCCGCTCCTGGCCGCACCACCGCCTTCTCGTCGAGCCCCGCCAGCTCCTTGCTCACCAGGTGCCGTTCATGGAGCAGCTGGCGGTCGTTCCGCTCCAGCCGGTCCAGCCGGAACACCAGCGCGCTCTGGAGGGAGACGGTCTCCCGTGCCGCCGCGAGCACGTCCCGCAGGATCGCCTCCCGGTCCTCCGGGCTGCTCCGCGGGCTGAACCGCCGGTCGGCCAGGTTCCGGGCCAGCCGGATCCGGGTCGAGAGCACCAGCGGGCTCCCGGGGCCGCTGGCGTCGAGCCAGGCCATCCCGCCGTCGGGGAGGAGACTCAGGTCGATCATCCCCGCCCCTCCTCCAGCGCCCGGAGCCGGTCCCGGAGCTCCGCCGCGAGTTCAAAGCGTTCGTTCTCTACCGCCGCCTTGAGCCGTTCCCGGAGCTGGGCCCTGGAGACGGTCTCCTCCGCCGGTTCGCCGCCCGGGCTCACGTACCGCTCGCCCAGGTGGCGGCTCGCCCCGTGGAGCCGCCGGAGCAGGTCCCTGAGCGGCGCCTCGAAGGTCCGGTAGCAGTCGGCACACCCCAGACGCCCCGTCTCCCGGAAGTCCTCGAGCGAGCCACCGCAGGTCGGACAGGTCCCGGTGTGCGTGAAGCTCGGCAGCGCCGCGGCCGCCTGGCCGCCCTTGCCGAGCGCCGCCACGAAGCCGCCCACCGGGATCTTCGTCAGGCTGGCCGAAGTGCTGATCCCCTTCTCCGCCGCACACTTCTCGCAGAGGTGGAGTTCCACCTTCGTGTCGTCGGCGACCTGGGTCAGCTCGACCACCGCGTCGCGTTCGTGACAGTTGTCGCACCGCTTCATGCCTGCCATCGTCTCACCCTGGTCAGCCCCCGACCTCGACCTGCTGGGCGGGGTGCAGCCGTCCGCCTTCCATCACGAGCACCCGGTCGGCCCGCGCCGCGAGCTGCCGGTTGTGGGTCACCACCACGAGCGCCGTCTCGAAATCCCGGGCCAGCGTGGCCAGGAGGTCGTGGAGCCGCTCCGCCTGGCTCAGGTCCAGGTTCCCGGACGGTTCATCGGCCAGGACCACCCGCGGGTCGTTGGCCAGCGCCCGGGCCACCGCTACCCGCTGCTGCTCGCCGCCGGAGAGCTGCTGGGGACGATGCGCCATCCGCTCGCCGAGGCCCACCTGCCGGAGGAGCTGCTCCGCCCGTCCCCGCGCCGTGCCGGCCTCCTGCCCGCCGATCCGGAGCGGCATCATGACGTTCTCGAGCGCCGTGAAGTCCCGGAGCAGGTGGTGGAACTGGAAGACGAACCCGATCCGCCGGTTGCGGAGCTCGTCGAGCTCGGTCGCGCTGGCCCGGGCGTAGTCGGCCCCGTCCAGCGCGATGCTTCCCGCCGTGGGCCGGTCGAGCGCGCCCAGCAGGTGCAGCAGGGTGCTCTTGCCGGCCCCACTCTCCCCGACGATGGCGACGAACTCCCCGCGCGAGACCTCCAGGTCCACCCCGCTCAGGATCTCGAGCGGGCGGCCGTCGCCTCCCTGGTACACCTTGCGGACGTCGCGGGCGGTCAGCATCGGGCTACTCGTAGCGGATCGCGTCCACCGGCTCGAGCCGGGAGGCGCCGCGGGAGGGCGGGATCGTCGCCGCGATGGCGAGGGCGAGGCTGCCGAGCACCACGACGAGCACGTCCAGCGGTTCGATCTTGATCGGGAGGTGATCGATGAAGTAGACGCTCGGGTCGATCCGGATGAAGCGTCCCCGGTCCACCGCCACCGAGATGACGAGCCCGCTCACCAACCCGATCAGCATCCCGGTCAGCCCGATAATCGCGCCCTGCGCGAGGAAGACCCGCGCGATCGCGCCGGAGCCCAGCCCCATCGCCTTGAGGATGCCGATCTCCCGCGTCTTCTCCGCGACGACCATCGTCAGCGTGCCGACGATGTTGAAGGCGGCGACCACCATGATGAAGAAGATAATGAGGCCCATGGCCACTTTCTCGAGCTGCAGCGCGCTGAACAGCGTGGAGTTCTGCTGCTGCCAGTCGAGGGCCCGGTACGGATAGCCGAGCCGCGCCTCCAGGCGCTTGCCGATCGCCGGGGCCTGCCACGGATCGGCCAGCCGGACCTCGATCCCGCTCACCGCGTCCCCGAGCCCCGCGAAGCGCTGTGCCGTCGCCCGGTCGAGGACCACGAACTGGTTGTCGTAGAGGAACATCCCGGTGGTGAACGTGCCGGTGACCTCGAAGGTCCAGTAGCGTGGTACCCCGACGCCGAGTGCCCGGTTCACCTCGGCCGGCTTGGCCGGCGTCAGGGTGACCTTGTCCCCCGGGTACACCGTGAGCCGTTCGGCCAGCCGGCTCCCGAGCAGGATGCCGCCGTCGACATCGTCCCGCGTGGTCTGGAAGCGGAGGTCGCCATGGGTGATGGCCTGGGGCAGCGAGGTGACCGCCCGCGCCCCGGTGTCCGGGTCGAACCCCAGCACATTCACCCCTTCGGCGTAGTCCGCCCCCGCCGAGATCACCGACTGGCTGAGTACCTCCGGCGCCGCAGCCACCACTCCCGGCTCGGTCTTGACCGAGTCGAGGATCGCCTGCCAGTTGTCGAGGCGGAGCCCGTTGCCGTAGGTCAGGATCCGGAGGTGCGGATTGGCGATGAGGATCCGCTCCCGGAGGTCGTTGCGGAGCCCATTCATCACCCCGAGTACCACGATCAGCGCCGCCACGCCGATCGCCACGCCGCCGATCGCGATGCCGGAGATGAGCGACAGCCGGCCCGACGCGCGCCGGCTTCGGAGATAGCGGTGCGCCAGCTCGCGCTCGAGCCGCGCCGGCGGCCGGAGCATTTCGAGGAGGCTGGCCCCCCGGGCGCCCGCCATCAGTCCTCCGGCCGCATCGCGGGAAACAGGATGACGTCGCGGATCGAGGGCTGCCCCAGCAGCAGCATCATCAGGCGGTCCACCCCGATCCCCATTCCGCCGGTGGGCGGCATCCCGTACTCGAGCGCCCGGATGTAGTCGGCGTCGTAGGGCTGGGCCTCATCGTTACCCGCGCTCCGCTGTCGGACCTGGTCCTCGAAGCGGGCCCGCTGGTCATCGGGATCGTTGAGCTCGCTGAAGGCGTTGGCCAGTTCCTTCCCCTGCACGAAGAGCTCGAACCGCTCGGTGAGCTGGGGATGGGACCGGTGCACCTTGGCGAGCGGCGAGATCGGCTTGGGGTAGTCCACCACGAAGGTGGGCTGCACCAGCGCCGGCTCGAGGAACGCCGAGAACATCTCGTCGAGGAGCTTCCCCCCGGTGAACCCCTTCACCTCGTCGCGCGGAAGACCCGCCGTGAGGAGCCGGGCCCGCATCGCCTCCTCCGGCGCGCTGAGCACGTCCACCCCGCTCCCCTGCCGGATCCCCTCCACGAACGACACCCGGCGGAAGGGCGGCGTGAAGTCGAGGACGACCCCGTCCCGCTCGATCGTGAGGCCGCCGGTGGCGGCCTGCACGAGGTCGACGAAGAGCGCCTCCGCCAGCGCCATCATGTCGCTGTAGTCGGCATAGGCCTGGTACAGCTCCAGCATGGTGAACTCGGGGTTGTGGGTGCGGTCCATCCCCTCGTTCCGGAAATCGTGCCCGATCTCGTAGACCCGCTCGAGGCCACCGGCCACCAGCCGCTTGAGGTACAGCTCGTCGGCGATCCGGAGATAGAGCGGCATGTCGAGCGCGTTGTGGTGCGTGACGAACGGCCGTGCCGACGCTCCGCCGTAGAGCGGCTGCAGGACCGGGGTCTCCACCTCGAGGAACCCGCGGGCATCCAGGAAGGCCCGGATCCGCGAGGTCAGGCGCGACCGGAGGCGGAAGCGTTCCCGGACCTCCGGGTGCACGGCCAGATCGGCATACCGCTGGCGGTAGATGAACTCCGGGTCGGCCACGCCGCCGTAGGTCCGGGTGGTCCCGTCCTCCAGGACCTCCACCTTCGGCCGGGGCAGCGGCTTCACCGACTTCGCCAGCAGCACCACCTCCGCCGCCTTGACCGTGACCTCCCCCGAGCGCGTCTTCATCAGGTGGCCGCGGACGCCGATGTGGTCGTCGAGATCGAGGAGCTTCACCATCTCGAACGACGGGCCGAGGTCATCGGCCTTGAGATAGACCTGGATCCGGCCACTCTGGTCCTCCAGGTGGCCGAAGACCACCTTGCCCTTGGGCCGCCAGGCCTGGATTCGCCCGGCGACCGCCACCGACGGCCCCTGGTCACCCTGCTCGTCGCGATACAGGCCGAGCGCCTCGGCCGCGGTGTGGCTCCGCCCGAAGCCGTAGGCGAACGGCTCCACCCCGAGGGCCCGCAGGGCCGCCAGCTTCTCGCGCCGGTGCCGCTCCGGCTGGCTCAGCTCGTCCTGGGTCACGCCGCCTTGCCCCCGAAGCGCTTGAGGTACGCCTCGATGAACTCGTCGAGGTCGCCGTCCATGATCCGCTGCACGTCCCCCACCTTCAGCTCGGTGCGGTGATCGTTCACCATCGTGTACGGCTGGAAGACGTAGGACCGGATCTGGTTGCCCCAGCTGTTGTCGGTCTTGGTCGCCTCCAGCTTCGCTTTCTCCGCCTCCTGCTCCTCCAGCTTCTTCTGGTAGAGGGCGGCGCGGAGCATCTTGTACGCGGTCGCCTTGTTCTTCCCCTGGCTCCGCTCCTGCTGGCAGGCCACCACGATCCCGGTCGGGATGTGGGTCAGCCGCACCGCCGACGAGGTCTTGTTGACGTGCTGGCCACCGGCACCGGAGGCCCGGTACACGTCCATCTTGATGTCCTCGTCCCGCAGGTCGACCTCGATCGTGTCGTCGATGTCGGGATAGACGAAGACCGAGGCGAACGAGGTGTGCCGCCGCGCCTGGGAGTCGAAGGGCGAGATCCGCACCAGCCGGTGCACCCCCTTCTCCGCCTTGAGGAAGCCGTAGGCGTACTGGCCCTTGATCTCGATCGACACCGACTTGATCCCGGCTTCCTCGCCGTCGACCCGGTCGAGGATCGCCACCTGGAAGCCCCGCCGTTCCGCCCAGCGGACATACATCCGCATCAGCATCTCGGCCCAGTCCTGCGACTCCGTCCCGCCCGCGCCGGGGTGGACGGTCAGGATCGCGTCCCGGCCGTCATCGGGCCCCTGGAGCATCGTCTGGAGCTCGAAGGTCTCCACCGCGTGCTCGAGGTTGCCCACCTCGGCGCGCAATTCCGCCGAGAGCTCCTCGTCGGGCTCGCTCTCGAGAAGCTCGACCATGGCACGCGTGTCCCCGAGCCGGCGGCTGATGTCGGCTTCCGGGGTAATCCACGCTTTGAGCTCCTTGATTTCCTGCACGACCTGGCGGGCCTCTTCAGCCCGGGACCAGAAGGAGGGATCGGCCTGGCGCGCTTCCAGGGCCGTCAGGCGCTCCTGCTTCGTACCCAGGTCAAAGGAACCCTCGGATCTGGGTGACGCGGTTCTCGAGGTCGTCCAGGCGTTCGATGAGATCCTTCATGGCAATGCCCACGGTTCAGGTGATGGTGAAATGTACACGTGCGGAGGGGGTGGACGGCGAAGACGAGAAGGGAGGAGGGAGAAGGGAGCTGTCGACTTCTCCCTTCTCCCTCCTCCCTTCTCCCCGCTTGCTCGCCTAGAAAACCTTCTGGCCGCCGGCCAGGATCTCGTTCAGGGCGTCGTTGAAGTAGGTGGTCGACTCCGCCAGCTCCTTGCCGACCTGCTCGGTGTACTCCTCCCAGCTCTTCTGGATCTCCTCCTGGAAGAGCTGCTTGAGGGTGCCCTGGGCCAGCCCCTCCTTGCGGCGGTCGGGGTAGTAGACCGCGAGATCGCTGATCAGCGCCCGGGCCAGGCGGCGGGCCTTCTGGGCCGGGTCCTGGCTCAGGAACGGATTCACCGGGCGCCCCGGCGCGGCGCGGGGCGCCGCGGGAGCGGGGGCCGGCGCGGGA
>DASZPT010000068.1:0-2686 GCA_035549935.1 Gemmatimonadales bacterium | reverse complement strand
GGTCCATCTCATCATCGGCTTCGCCGCGGCCCCGCTCCTGGCCGTACTCGGGGCCTCGGGTGCCGTCCTGGTGTTCGAGGACGAGATCGACCACTGGCTCAACCGCGACCTCCTGACGACCCGCGGGACCGGGCCGGTGCTCTCGCCGGCCGCGCTGCAGGATCGGGTGGAACAGGGAATGCCCGGGACGACGGTCCGCGGTCTCTCGCTCTCCGATGACGACGGACACGCCTGGGCGGTAAACGTGGTGTCGAAAACCGGCGAGGGGAAGAATCTCCTCGTCGATCCGCACGATGGCCGGATCCTCGGCGAGGTCGCGGGGCTCCGCACCACCACGCGGACCATCCACCAGTTCCACACCCGGCTCCTCGCCGGCACGTGGGGCCGGGCCGTGGTCGGCTGGGGCGGCGTGACTCGGGTGATCCTCGCGGTCTCCGGCCTGGTGCTCTGGTGGCCCGGGAAGATCCTCACGGTGCGGGGGTCCGGCAGCATGAAGCGGCTGGTCTTCGAGGTGCACTCGGCGGTGGGGGGCGTGGCCTGGCTCGCCCTCCTGGGTCTCGGGATCACCGCGATCGGGATCCACTGGAACCAGCCGGCCATGTCGGCGCTCGCCGGCGTCCTGGGCGAGCGGCTGCCCGGCCCCTTCCCCGAGCACGCTCCAGGCTGCGACGGCGCGCCCGACCTCCCGCTCTCGCGACTGATCACGGCGGCGGAGTCCCGGGTGCCGGGCGCGCGAACGACGGGCGCATTCCTCGGTGACGGGGATGAGCCGGCACGCGTCATCATGCGGTTTCCCGAGGACCGCACGCCCGCGGGCCGCACCAACGTGTTCCTCGCTCCCTGCAGCGGCCGGATTCTCGAGGCGCGGAGCACGCGCGATGCGCCGGTCTCGTATCGGGCGCTGGCGATGTGGAACCGGGAGATTCACACCGGCGACCTCCTCGGCTGGCCTACCCGGATCCTCGCCGCGCTCGTGAGTCTCTCGCTCCCGGTGCTGGCCCTGAGCGGACCGCTGATCTGGTGGACCCGGCGCCGGCGAACGGCGGGGTGATCCCCGCGGCTGGCCGGAAACCCCACTCCCGGATTCCGCGTCGGGGCGAGAGCCACCCCGACCCATCCGGATGCCAGCCATGCCGCCAATCCAGCTCTCGGTCAACCACACCCGCCGGAGTGTCTCCGTCGATCCGGCGATGCCGCTCCTGTGGGCCCTCCGCGACCATCTCGGGCTCTTCGGAACCAAGTACGGGTGCGGGGTCGGCGCGTGCGGCGCCTGTACCGTGCACCTCGACGGCCGGCCGGTGCGGGCCTGCCTCCTGCCGGTGGGCCAGGCGGTGGGACACGAGATCACCACGATCGAAGGCCTCTCGACCGACGGCACGCATCCCTGCCAGGTCGCCTGGCTCGAGGAGGACGTGGCGCAGTGCGGGTTCTGCCAGCCCGGGATGATCATGGAGGTCGCTGCGCTGCTCCATGCGTCGCCCGAGCCCACCGACCAGCAGATCGACCAGACGCTGGCCCAGCATGTCTGCCGGTGCGGGACCTACAACCGGCTCCGCTCGGCGGTGCATCACGCCGCCCGGATCGCGAGGAGCCGCTGATGCGCGTCTCCCGCCGCCAGTTCCTCGGCGCCTGTGGCGCCGCCGGCCTCACGCTCGGGTTCCGGGTCGAGTCGGCCGCGGCCGTCGACGAGCCCGCCGAGTCGTTCGCGCCGAATGCCTATCTCCGCATCGCCCCCGACGAGACCGTGACCATCTGGGCCACCAAGCTCGAGATGGGGCAGGGGGTCCGGACCCTCCTCCCCATGATCCTGGCCGATGAACTCGGGGCCGACTGGGCGAAGGTGCAGGTCGAGCAGGCCTGGCCCGGGGGACCGTTCAAGGGGATCGAGCTCCACACCAGCGGCAGCAGCAGTGTGGCGGACAGCTGGGAGCCGCTGCGTCAGGCGGGTGCGGCCGCGCGGGAGATGCTGGTCGCCGCGGCGGCGCAGCTCTGGCGGGTGGCGCCGGCCACGTGCCGGGTACGCCAGGGCGTCGTGTCGCACCCGCCCACGAATCGCGCGCTCTCGTTCGGGAAGCTCGCCGCCCGGGCCGGGCGGATGCCGGTGCCGGCGAAACCCAGGCTCAAGACGCCGGAGGAGTTCACCCTGATCGGCCGGCCGACCAGGCGGGTCGACGGTCCCGCGATCGTCACCGGCCGGGCGCGCTACGGGCTCGACGTGAAGCTGCCGGGGATGCTCTACGCCTCGATCGAGCGGGCCCCCACCCTGAGCGGCCGGCTGGTGCGGTTCGACGACCGCGCGGCGCTCCGGGTCCCCGGGGTCCGCGCGGTGCGCGCCGTGACCGCGGGGGGGCACCCCGGCGTCGCGGTGCTGGCGGACGACACCTGGTCCGCGATGCAGGGGCGGGCGGCGCTCTCGATCGAGTGGGCCCCGGGTCCGGCGTCGCAGTTCGACTCGGAGCGGTTCCTCGCGGACCTGCCGGCCGCGCTCGCCACCCACCGCTACCCGGTGCGGCGCGAGGGCGACGCCGAACGGGTCGTGGGCGCGGCGGCGAAGCGCGTCACCGCGACCTACACCTTCCCCTTCCAGGCCCACGCCCCGCTCGAGACCCAGAACTGCACCGCCCATGTCCTCGCCGACCGGGCGGAGATCTGGGTCCCGACCCAGACCGACGTGCGCACCCTCGCG
>DASZPT010000067.1:0-4137 GCA_035549935.1 Gemmatimonadales bacterium | reverse complement strand
AACGGGCGCGCGCGGTCCAGTACTTCGACGAGGTCCTCCAGGCGGCCGCGTCGGTCCCGGGCATCCGGCGGGTGGGGGCGATCAACGTGCTCCCCGTGGGCGGCACCTGGTGGATGACCTCGTTCTTCCCGGAGGGTGAAGAGCCCTCACCCGGCAACGAGCCGACGGCCGCCGAGCGAGTGGTCCTGGGCGACTACTTCACCACGATGGGCATACCCCTTCGCGCCGGACGGGGGTTCCTCCCCTCCGACCGCGCCGACGCGGAGCCGGTGATGGTGATCGACCAGAGTATGGCCGATACCTACTGGCCGGGCCAGGATCCGGTGGGCCGCCGGGTCAGCTTCGATCGCGCCGGCCGCGACGGCGCGCCCCGGCAGTGGTTCCGGATCGTCGGCGTGGTCGGCTCGGTCCGCCAGGTGGCGCTCGATGCGGCGCCGAGCCCGACACTGTACATGCCGCTGGCCCAGACGGAGTCGGGGCACTTCCGGGACTGGCAGATGGCGGTGGTGGCCGAGTCGGGGGTTCCGGTCGGGCAGGTGGCGGGGGCGGTCCGGAAGGCGGTGGAGGGGGTGGCACCGGCGACGCCGGTCTTCGCCGAACGATCGCTCGAGGACCTGATCGCCGCGAACGTGGCGAGCCGCCGCTTCGCGATGACGCTGCTCACCGGCTTCGGGGCGCTCGCCTTGGCCCTCGCGGCACTCGGTGTCTACGGGCTGCTCGCGGCGGTGGTCTCGGAGCGGACGCGGGAACTCGGCCTCCGGCTCGCGCTCGGGGCGGCGCCGGAACGCCTGCTGGCAGGGGTCCTGGTGGATGGGTTGCTGCGGGCGGGGATCGGTCTTGCGATCGGGCTCCTTGCCGCGGCGATGGGCTCGCGCCTGATCGGGAGTCTCCTGTACGGCGTGACCGCGACCGACCCGGTCACCTACGGTGTGATCTTCGCCGCCCTCCTCGGCATCACGCTGCTGGCGGCCCTGCTGCCGGCGTGGCGTGCGGCCCGGGTGGACCCGCTGGAGGCGATGCGGCCCGACTGAGCCCGCGGTGCAAGCGGGGCGCGCCGGGCACGCCGCCGCCCTGGCGTCGTGCGGCCGCTACTGCGAGCGGCGGGGGATCCCCTGATCTTCAAGCCCAAGGGATCCCTCGGCCGTTTCACGCCCTGGAATGACGCCGATCGGCGGGGAGGCTTCACATTCGCACGCCGGACGTAGATAATCCCCCGTTACCCCTCCCCTCCACCCATCTCGACGAGGAAGCCGCCGGTGTCCCATACCGCGGTCGCTGTCGCCAAGGCCAGTTATGAGCGGTGCCAGGAGATTCCGCACTTCTTCGAGGCCTTCTACGAGCGGTTCTTCGAACGCTGCCCCGCCGCACGGCCGATGTTCGACCGGACCGACTTCACCCGGCAGCACAAGCTGCTGCAGCACGCGATCGGGCTGCTCCTGGCCTACGACCAGCATCCGGCCGCCGGCCCCAACCTGCTCTCGCGGGTGGCAGAGCGGCACGGCCGGGACGATCTCAAGGTGAACCCCGCCCACTTCGACGATTTTCTGGACAGCCTGATCCAGACCGCGGCCGCGTTCGATCCGCAGTTCACCGCCGAGACCGAGATGGCCTGGCGGGAGGCCCTGGCGAAGGGGGTGGCGTACATGAAGTCGAAGGGGTGAGGATGGACCGGAGGGCCGGGGTCTTTTCCTCCTTTCCGCCAGATACTATGCTTACACAGGTATTCTGGCCTCCTGGCGCGCCGATGGCTCTTTCCCGAGATCCCGACGGATCGCTCCGAATCCACGAGAACCCCCGGGTGGCGCGAGCCGCCCTGGGCATCGCGGCCATCGCTATCGTGTACGGCGTCTTCGCCGACGCGGGCTCGGCCGACAAGCCGATCCGCCGATTCCTGGCGGGCCTGGCCGGAGTCGCGTTCCTGTTCGCGGCGGCGCGACTGGAGGCACTGACCTACCGCTTCGACCCCCGCAGCCGCACGCTGGAATGGCGGCGTTGGTATCTGCTTGGCGGGAAGGGAGGGACCCTGCCCTTCGACGGCATCCAGGCGGTGGACTTCCGGGAGACCCTCGAGCGCGACAACCCGGCGGTGCCGAAGATCGCCTATCAACCGGTTCTCCGAACGACGGCGGGCGACCTGCCGCTGTCGCTGCTGACCTCTCATGTCCGGGAGGACTTCACGCCACTTGTGGAGGCCGTGCGCGCGACACTCGGGAGCCAGCTCCGTGCCTCCCACCCCGGGCCTGTGCCAGGCGGTGAGACCTCGTGAGCTGCCCGCCCGGTCCGGGCCGACTCCTCCCCGGCCGCGTTCTGGCCAAGCTCGGCCTGGCCCGCAAGCGCCAGAGTCGGTGGCGCCCGGATGGGACCTGGCGCTGGTAGCGCCCTCGCCTTCCTCCAGGCGCAGCTCTCGCCAAGACCCCGCCCGCCTCGTCACCTCGATCATCGCCGCCCTCTCCTCCCGCTGCTCCGGACAGGGCGAGCGTGGAGCCGGGCGCCCCGAAACTCCCCCCACCCCTTGCCGTACTACCCCTTGCTGAACTAGGTATAAGGCCACTCCTTCCCGAGGCCCCATGGCCGGCTCCGATCTCTTCACCGGCTCGCTCGACCTCCTCATCCTCAAGGCCGTCAGCTGGGGTCCCCGGCACGGCTACGCCATCGGCCAGTGGCTCAAGCAGACCACCGGCGAGGTCATCTCGGTCCAGGAGGGAGCGCTCTATCCGGCGCTGCACCGGCTCGAGCGCCGCGGGTGGCTCGCGGAGGAATGGGGGATCAGCGAGACCAATCGCGAGGCCAAGTTCTACCGGCTCACGCCGGAGGGACGGAAGCAGCTCAAGAGCGGCCTCTCGCGGTGGCAGGAATTCTCCCGGGTCATGACGCTGTCGCTCACCGCCGACCAGCCCTGAGGAGTCGCCATGCTGAGACGGATCTTTCATATCGGGCGGTACGGCCGGGACGTGGAGCGCGAGGTGGAGCGCGAGCTGGACCACCACATCGAGCTGAGCGCCAGGGAATTCGAGCGCCAGGGAATGTCCCCCGAGGCGGCACGGAAGGCCGCGCTGGAGGCGTTCGGGGACCGCGGCACGATCGAGCTGGAGGTGCGGGGCGCCCGGCAGTCGACGGTCCGGAGACGGGAGCGCCATGACTGGTGGTCGGAGCTCCGCCAGGACATCACGGTGGGACTCCGGGCGCTGCGGCGGACCCCGGGGTTCACGCTGGTCGCGCTGCTCACGCTTGCGATCGGGATCGGCGCCAACAGCGCGGTCTTCAGCGTGGTCCGTTCGGTCCTCCTCCGCCCGCTTCCCTACCCCGAGCCGGATCAGCTGGTGCAGGTGTGGAGCGACTACCGGGAGCAGAGCGGCCGGACCGAGCCGGAGTGGCTCACGCCGCCCGACTTCGCCGACTGGCGCGACCAGAACCGGACGTTCGCCGCGATGGCGGCCTACGACGGGTGGGGACCCGACCTGACTGGCGAGGGCGACCCGGTGTCGCTCCCTGGGCTGGCCGTGAGTGGCAACTACTTCGCGCTGCTCGGCGTCTCCCCCGCCATCGGGCGCACCCTGACCGCCGCCGATGACGACGCCGGCGCCGAGCGGGCGGTGGTCCTGAGCCACGGCCTCTGGCAGCGCCAGTTCGGCGGCGATCCCCGGATCCTGGGCCGCGCGCTCCAGCTCGGTGGCGAACCGTGGACCGTGGTGGGGGTGATGCCGCGGGACTTCCGCGCCCCGGTCCAGGGGGCACAGCCCGATCTCTTCCGGGCCCGGCGGCGTCCGGTCAACGATCCGTGCGGACGGGGCTGTATCGTCGTCCGGGCGATCGGCCGGCTGAAGCCGGGGGTGTCCCTCGCGCAGGCGCAGACCGACCTCGGGGCCATTGCTCGGGGGATCGCGGAGCGTTTCCCGGAGACCAACAAGGGGGTGAAGCCCTGGCTCATCCCCCTGGCGGACCAGATCACCGGACCCACCAGGGAGCCGCTCCTGGCGCTCTCGGGCGCGATCGGGTTCGTGCTCCTGATCGGTTGCGTGAACCTGGCGAGTCTCCTGCTGGTGCGGGGTGAGGGCCGGGCCCGCGAGCTCGCGGTGCGGGCGGCGCTCGGCGCCGGGCGCGGGCGGCTCATCCGTCAGCTCGTCGTGGAAAGCAGTC
>DASZPT010000066.1:0-26407 GCA_035549935.1 Gemmatimonadales bacterium | reverse complement strand
GAGATCGCCGAGAAGCTCACCCAGCGGACCCACTTCAACACCTTCGGCGGAAACCCGGTGAGCATGGCGGCCGGCCTCGCGGTGCTGGACGTGATCGAGGAAGAGGGAATCCAGCAGAACGCGAGGGTCGTGGGCGGGCGCTTCAAGCGGGGGCTGGAGGAACTGATGTCGCGCCACCGCCTGATCGGCGACGTCCGGGGCCTCGGCCTCATGCTCGGCGTCGAACTGGTGCGCGACCGCGCGACCAAGGAGCCGGCCAGGGCGGAGACGCTGGCGGTCATGGAGCATGCCCGGGAGATGGGCGTCCTGCTGGGCAAGGGCGGACTCGAGGGGAACGTGCTCCGCATCAAGCCGCCGATGTGCCTCACGGCGGAGGATGTGGACTTCGCGCTGGAGGTGCTGGACGCGGCGATCGGGAAGACGGAGAAGTAGCGGGAGGCCGGAGCCGCTCAGGAACTGAATCCCAGCCCCAGGCGGTCCAGTATGCGCAACAGCATGCTGGGCCGCTTTCCTTCGTCCACCCGCCTGAGCGCGGAGGTGACGGCGTTGACGGCCCAGGTCCGGACCGGCTCGGGGGGATAGGGGAAGGGCGGCTTCGTCACCAGGGAGAGAGCGAGGAGCTCGCTCCGCTTCCCGGTGGCCAGATGGGCGAGGATGCGGCCCGCGATGCGGGTGCTGCCCAGGCCATGCCCGGTGAAGCCGAGCCCGTAGAGCACGCGCCCATCCAGGGCGTGGCCGAAGAAGGGGGTGAGGCGGGTGGTGGAGCAGATGGCCCCGCCCCACGCGAACGGGAACCGGAGATCGGCCAGGGCCGGAAAGTGCCGCTTCCAGCTCGCCCGAAGCGAATCGTAATGCCGGGGGGAGTGATCGCAGGCGGAATCGACCCGGTTGCCGCTGTAGTAGGTCGCCTCGCTGGTTCCCCAGAGCACCCGTCCATCAGCCGTGGGGCGGTAGTAGTTGAAGAAGGTCCGCCCATCGGTGATCCCCTGGCGGCCCTTCCATCCGATCGTCTCCCATTGCGCCGGCGTGAGCGGCTCGCTCACCAGGATGTAGTCGTAGAGGGGGATGAATCGCCAGGTGATCGCGGGAAGCAGGTGGTGGGTGTAGGCGCTGGTCGCCAGGACCACCCGCCGCGCCCGGAGGGTGCCGTCCACGGTGCGAATCATGGCGCCCGCCCCCGAGGCCTCGAGTCCGGTGACGGTGGACCGCTCGAAGACCTTCACCCCGGCCTGGTCCGCCGCCTGCCGGAGCCCGTCGGTGAGTCGCGCGGGGTCGAGGATCCCACCCCCTTTCACCTCTACCGCGCCGAGGTACAACGGCGAGCGCACCTCGGCCCGGACCTCCTCGCCCGACAACTCCCGGAAGGTGGTGATGCCGAGGGAGCGGGCCAGCGCGACGTTTCGCCGCCCTTCCTCGACATGCGCGTCCGTGAGCGCCACCATGTACCGGCCGCTGGCCTCGTACTCGCAGTCGATCCCCCGCTCGGCGAGGAACCGGATCATCTCGGTCACATTCGCCTCACCGAGCCGCGCGAGCCGGGTCGCCTCCTCCAGCCCGAAGTGCTGCACCGCGAGACTGTGGCTGTGATCCACCGTCTCCGAGAGCATGCCCGCATTGCGCCCGCTCGCCCCCCACGCGGCCACCCCCTGCTCCACCACGGCGACCTCGAGCCGGGGATCGAGCTGCTTCAGGAAGATCGCGGTCCAGAGCCCGGTGAGCCCCGCGCCGACAATGGCGATCTCCGCCTCCACGGAGCCGCGGAGCGGGGTCACCTCGCGCGGCGGCAGCCGGGACAGCCAGAAGCAGGCTTGTTCGATGGGGAGCATAGGGGGCGGTTGGCGAGTGCCGGCTCCGAGACCCGACTCGCCACTCGGAACTCGGAACTCGGGACTCTGAACTCTCTAGTGCATGATCATCACATGCGCCCAGGGCTTCCCCGGATACATGAGCCAGGGGAGCCCCGCGCCGGGCGCGGCGGGCAGCCCGGTGGATTCCGGCGTGGCGTAGGGCATGTAGACGACCTGCATCGATGTGGGATGCCGGGCCAGGCCGGTGGCGGCGTCCACGCTGTCCATCGGGGCATAGAGATTGAAAAGCGCCCGGGGGCCGTCGGGCATCTTGAGCTTGCCGGCCTGGATCTCGGCGAGCCGAACGCTGTCCTCGGCCCCGCGCGCGACCCCGGCGGCCTTGAGCTCCCGCCCTCGCTTCATGAACGGCTCCAGGTCCTTGTGATAACAGGAGACCTGCCACCGGGTGTCGGTGGGATCGTCGGCGAGGCAGATGAGGTCGTTGGTGCCGGGACGGAGCAGCTCGAGCTTCCGGTCGCTGGTGTAGCCCAGCACGGCGGCGCCGGCGCGCATCGTTTCAGGCGCGGCGCTCGTGGCGCCGGCGATCTGGGCCTGGGCGGAAGGTACCTGGGCCAGGGCTCGGGTGGGGAAGGCAAGCGCGAGGCCGAGTCCGAGGGTAAGCCAGTGACGTTGCACAACGCCTCCAGAGGTGGGAACGCTGGTGCCGCGGAGGACCGGGAGCGGCACGGGTGAGCAAAGGATACGTCCGGCGTTTTCAGGAGGACAGTGCCCGGGGGGAGATGGTGCGAGATTGGATTTCGGGGGGGGCCCCCGTGTGGGGGTCGGGGGTCGGGGGTTTGGGCGTCAGGGGTCAGGGGTCAGGGGTCAGGGGTCAGGAACACGGAGTACGCCCGTCCCGCCCCCCGCCTACCCGGCCAGGCTCCGCTCCCGCTCGAGCAGGCGGGTCTTCCGCGGCAGGCCCCAGCGATAGCCGCCGAGCGATCCATCGCTTCGGATCACCCGATGGCAGGGTACCACCACCGCGGCGCGGTTCGCGGCGCAGGCATTGGCTACCGCGCGGATGGCGGCAGGACGACCCACCGCGCGTGCGAGTTCCTGATAGGTGCGGGTCTCTCCAGCAGGAATCGCGAGGAGGGCGCGCCACACCTTCCACTGGAAGGCGGTGCCCTGCAGGTCGAGGGGGAGCTCCCCGTCGAGCGCCACGCCGGGCCGGGCGACCCTGGACGAGACCCGCCGGACCAGCTGTCCCAGCCACGCGTCAGCACCGTCGTCGACCCGGGTGATGTCGGCCCGGGGAAACTGGGCTCGGAGCCCCCGCTCGAGCTCACGATCGCCGTCACCGAGAGTCACCGCGGCCACCCCCCGGTCGGTGACCGCCACCAGCAGCCGCCCATAGGGACAGGCGACCACCGCGTACCGGATCGCCATTCCGGCCCCACCCTTCCGGAACGCGCCCGGCGTCATGCCAAGCAGCGTCGGGATCTTCTCGTAGACCCGGCTGCTCGACCCGAAGCCGGCCTCGTAGGTGGCGCGGCTCACACTCGGATCCTTCCGGAGGCGGTCGCGGAAGGTCTCGGTCCGGCGTGAGGCCGCGTATTCCCGCGGGCTCAGCCCCACCAGTCTCCGGAAGGTCCGCTGCAGGTGCCAGGGACTCATCTTCGCCTCGCGCGCCAGCCGGGCGAGCGAGACCCGCTCACTGGCGTGGTCATCGAGGTAGCGACGGGCCCGGGCCACCGCCTGCTCCGCGGACGTCGCCGCCTCCGATCCCGGGCGACAGCGCCGACAGGCACGGAATCCCGCCGCCTCCGCCTCGGCCGGCGTCCCGAAGAAGCGGGTCCGGTCGCGCCGGGGGCGGCGCGACGGACAGGAGGGCCGACAGTAGATGCGGGTACTGGTGACCCCGTACACCATCCTGCCGTCCCAGCGGGCATCCCGTTCGAGAACCGCGGCCCACGCCGCCTCGGGATCGAGATCCCGTGGCTGCCCGCCATTCGCTGTTACCCGCTGGAGCGTCGCCTGCACATAGCCTCCCGGCCCGCCAATTCGCACGATCACCTGACCGCCTCAGTCTATCGACCCGGACCACCGCGGGCTATCCGGACCTTGCGGTCGAATCGGGTCCGTACCAACGGACCGGGTTCGGGGTCATCTTTCCATCGTCTCCCCATTCCCGGCCACCTACTCCCCGCGGCGGAGCATCATGCCCAACGGGCCCTCCCGCAAGTTCGGCTTCGACACCCGGATGCTCCACGCCGGGCACATCCCCGATGCGGTGGTCGGGGCGCGGGCCGTGCCGATCTACCAGACGACCTCGTTCGTCTTCGACGATGCCGAGGCCGCGGCCCAGCTCTTCGAGCTCAAGCAGTACGGGAACATCTATACCCGGATCGGGAACCCGACCACCGCGGTGCTGGAGGAACGGCTCGCGTCGCTCGAAGGCGCGACGGGCGCGGTGGCGACGGCCAGCGGCATGGCCGCTCAGCTCGTCACCTTCATGACCCTGCTCTCACCGGGTGACGAGATCGTGGCCTCGAGCCACCTCTACGGCGGGAGTCTGACCCAGCTCACGCATACCTTCCGGAAGCTGTCCCTGCCGGTCCGGTTCGTGGATCCGACACGACTCGAGGCGTGGGAGGCGGCAATCACCCCGAAGACCCGGGCCCTCTTCGGCGAGACGGTGGGGAACCCGCGGGGGACGATCCTCGACCTCGAGCCGCTGGCGAAGCTGGCGGCGCACCACCGGATCCCGCTGATCGTGGACAACACCTTCGCCACGCCGTACCTCTGCCGGCCGATCGAATGGGGCGCGACGATCGTGGTCCATTCCGCGACGAAGTTCATCGGCGGTCACGGAAACAGCATCGGCGGGATCCTGGCCGAGTCGGGGAAGTTCGACTACAGCCCCTACCCGACGATCGCGGAGCCGTCGCCCTCGTATCACGGCCTCCGGTTCTACGACACCTTCGGGCACTACGGCTTCCTGATGAAGGCCCGGGCCGAAACGGTGCGCGACACCGGCGCCTGCCTCTCGCCGCTCAACGCCTTCCTGCTCATCCAGGGCCTCGAGACCCTCTCGCTCCGCATGGAACGCCACGTGAGCAATGCCCGCGGCGTCGCGGAGTACCTGCGGGACCACCCGGCGGTCGCGTGGGTCGCGTACGCCGGCCTCGAGGATCACCCCCAGCACGCGCTCGCCCGGAAGTACCTGGGCGGGCGGCCGGGCGCCGTCTTCTCCTTCGGCCTCGAGGCCCCGGCAAGCGAGGCGCGGGCCCGCGGGCGTACATTCATCGAGAGCCTGCGGCTCTTCTCGCACCTGGCCAATGTGGGCGACGCGCGGAGCCTGGTGATTCACCCGGCGAGCACCACCCACCAGCAGTTGAGCGATGCGGAACTCGCCGCCGCCGGCGTCGCGCCGGAGATGATCCGGCTGTCGGTGGGGCTCGAAACCCTGGAGGACCTGCTGTGGGACCTGGACCAGGCATTGTCTGCGATGTCTCGCTGAACACCGCCCTGACGGAGGCGGAGCGCCGCCGCTTCCAGGACCCGGGCACGATCACCCGGCTCCTGGCGACCTGCCGCACCCTCGCGATCGTGGGGCTCTCCTCCAATCCGCAGAAGGCGAGTTCCTTCGTCGCGACCTACGTGCAGAAGGCGGGCTACCGCATCATCCCGGTGACCCCGCGCCAGGGCCGCATCCTGGGCGAACCCACCCATCCCGACCTGCTCCACCTGCCGGGCCCGGTCGACCTCGCGGTGATCTTCCGGCCGGGACCCGACTGCCTTCGCGTGACGGAACAGGCGATCGCCGCGAAGATTCCCGCGATCTGGTTCCAGCTCCGGATCGACGCGAAGGCCGCGGCCGAGCGTGCCGCGGCGGCCGGACTCTCGGTGGTCCTCGACAAGTGCATCAAGATCGAGCACGGCCGCTTCGCCGGGACGCTCCACTGGGGCGGGATGAATACCGAAATCATCTCGGCCCGGAAGGCGGGGAGGTGAGGAGTCCCCTCACACCTTCTTCTCCTTCCACTTCCCCCGCCGGAACAGCGCCCCGCTCACCACCGCCAGGGTCGAGAACGCCACCGTCACCGCCCAGAACGCACCGCTGGGCCCGGCGCTGGTGTGTTCCGCGAGGATCCACGCCAGCGGGATCTCGAGCAGCCAGAAGCATCCCAGGTTGATCAGCGTCGGCGTCCAGGTGTCGCCCGCCCCGTTGAAGGAGTTGGTGAACACCATCCCCCAGGCGTAGAACAGGAAGCCGAGACTCACGACCCGGAGACAGTTCACGGCGATCGGGGTGACGGCCGGGTCGTGCGTGAACAACCCGACGATCCACCCGGCGCCCACGATGAACCCGAGTCCCACGAGTCCCAGGAACACCATGTTGTACCGCCCGGCGAGCGCCACCGCCCGCTCGGCGCGCTCCGGTTTCCCCGCGCCGAGGTTCTGGCCGACCATCGTGGCGGCGGCATTCGCAAGCCCCCACGAGGGGAGGAGCGCGAACATGATCACCCGGAACCCGATGGTGTAGCCCGCCACCGCCGCGCTGCCGAAGGTCGAGACGATGCGGACCAGCCCCACCCAGCTCGCGGTCCCCACGAAGACCTGGAAGGTCCCCGCGCCGGAGAGCCGGACCAGGCTCACCATGACGCCCGGATGGAGCGCCAGGTGCTTCCGCTTCACCACCACCCGCCGGCCCGGCCGCGAGAGATTCCACAGCGCGAAGAGCACCCCGATCCCGCGCCCGATCGTGGTTCCCACCGCCGCCCCCGTCACCCCGAGTTCCGGCAGCGGTCCCACGCCATAGATGAGCGAGGGCGCGAGCACGATGTTGATCCCGTTGGCGAGCCACAGCACCCGCATGGCGATGGCGGCGTCGCCGCTCCCCCGGAAGATCGCGTTGATCAGGAAGAGGAGCAGGATCACCCCGTTCCCGCCGAGCATGACGCGGGTGTAGTTCGACCCGGTCGCGATCACCGCCGGGCTCGCCCCCATCAGGCGCAGCAGGTCCGGGGCGAACACGACCCCGGAGACCCCGATCACCGCCGCGAGCCCGAGGCCCAGCGCAATGCCCTGCACCGCCGCGTCCGCGGCGTCATCGGGACGCTGCTCGCCGATCCGGCGCGCGACCGTCGCCATGACCCCGATGCTGAGGCCCATCGCCACGGTGTAGATCATGGTCAGCATCGACTCGGTGAGCCCGACCGTCGCCACCGCGTCGGGCCCCAGCCGCGAGACGAAGAAGACGTCGACCACCGCGAAGATCGACTCCATGATCATCTCCATGACCATGGGCACGGCGAGCAGGATGATCGCCCGGCCCAGCGGACCGGCGGTGTAGTCGTGGTGGCCGCCGCGCAATGCGTCGCGCACGGTGTCCCACCAGTGGTGCCGCGCCGCGGGCGGCGCGTCCAGCTCTGTTTCGGTGCTTGTCACGTGGTCTCCCGACCAGTTTGAGCTCGAGGATGCGGTGGCTCTCGCGGCAGTCCGCCGGAGCCCCCGAAAACGAATCGCCCCACCCGGCTCGGAGCGCGGGTGGGGCGGGGTCTCGGCGGATCGCGGGGTGGTCTCGCGGCTATCCGGCCAGGTCCTCACTGCCAGCGGCGCTCCGGCACACCCCTCCCGGCACCCGGTCAGGGGTGATGGGGAGGGTGAAGGCCATGGAGACGGCGATCCGCATCGGCAGTTCCAGAAAGAGAAATGGCTGGCACCAGGCCAACCACTGGACCTACAGTAGCACCCGGGCCCCCGGCGGCGCAAGCGGGCACCCCATCCGGCTTCGGACCTTGTCAGGACGCGCTACCTTCTCCGCATGACCCGGGACGACGTCACCGAACGGATTCTGCGCTACAACGCCGGGCGCGATCCCGAGCGGCTCGCCCTCAAGTTCCAGGCGATGCGGGCGGCACCGTTCACCTTCTTCCGCGCCACCGCGCACCTCTTCTACCAGGCGACCGACGTCCTTATTCCCCTGGCTCACACGCCGGCGGTGTGGAGCTCGGGGGATGTGCACCTCGAGAACTTCGGCTGCTACAAGGGTGACAACCGCCTCACCTACTTCGACCTGAACGACTTCGACGAAGCCGGCCTGGCCCCGCTCTCCTGGGATCTTGTCCGGCTCCTTGCGAGCGCCCTCCTTGGCGGCGGCCCCCGCGATCTCGGTCCGGGGGACCGGCGAGCCGTCGCCCGGGCGATGCTCCGGTACTACGTGGAGCAGCTCCGCGAGGGCAAGGCCCGCTGGATCGAACGCGCCACCGCCGAAGGCCCGATCCTGCACCTGCTCCGGCAGGCGAAACGGCGCACCCGGCGCGCGCTCCTCGCCGACCGCACCCGGCGCGCGGCCGTCGGCCGGAGATTCCGCCTCGAGGCGGGACGGCACCTGCGCGCCCGGCGGAGCGAGGCCAGGAGCCTCGCGCGGCTCCTGGCGCGTGTGGGCCGGGCCCAGCAGGCGCCCACGTTCTACCGGGTGCTGGATGCGGTGCGGCGGGTGGCGGGGATGGCGAGTCTCGGCGTGCCACGCTTCGCCGTGCTGGTGGAAGGCCGGGGAAGCCCCAACAACAACTATCTGCTGGACCTCAAGGCGGCCCTGCCCTCGGTGCTGGCCGGCGCATCGCCGGTGCGGCAACCGTCGTGGAGGAGCGAGGCCGAACGGGTGGTCACGGTGCAGGGGTGGACCCAGGCGGTGTCCCCCGCCCTGCTGATGGCGGTCCGCTGGGAACGGCACGCGATGGTGCTCCGCGAGCTCCAGCCCACCGCGGACCGGCTCCGCGCCGCCCAGTGGCGCCTGCGGGGCGAGGAGCTGGAACACCTGCTCCGGGCGGTGGCGGGGGTGACGGCGTGGGGTCACCTGCGGGCCGCCGGGCGCCGGGGCGCCGACGGGATCGACCGGCTGGTAACCTTCGCCGGGGAGCGGCACTGGCAGCGTCCGGTCCTCGACGCCGCCACGGAGATGGCCCGGCGGACCCTGGCTGGCTGGGAAGCGTTCCGGACCGGGACCTCAGGGCCCGCCGAGCGTCGCCGCTAGGGCCCGCGCCTCACGGGTGCGGGGATCATTCTCCCCGAAGCCGCTGGCCAGGGCCGGGATCGCGGCCGTCAGCTTCACGCGAGCCTGGTCCTTCCGCCCCAGCTGGACCAGCGCCTGCGCCGCCCGGAGCGCTGCCTCGCCCACGAACCCGCTCCGCGCCGCCGCGATCGAGTCCACCGCGGCGATCGTCCCGGCCTCGGCGGCCAGCGCGAGCGCGCTGTCGCCTTGCCCCAGCGCCACGAGCGCCTGGGCCGCATCGACCAGCACCGGCCGCATTCCCTCGTTCCGCTTCCCCTTCGCGTACCCGTCGACCTCGAGCACGCCCGCGTACGCGTCCGCCGCGGGGCGCCATCTCCCTTCGGCGAGCGCGATCGATCCCGCCAGGAAGAGACTGTCGCGCGTCGGCGGGCGCTTGAGTTCCCGCGCGATCGCGAGCACGCTGTCGAGCGCGCGGCGGGCCAGGGCCAGGTCGCCCTTCCGGCTCGCGGCCCGGCCCATCCCGAGCCAGGCGCGGCGGGTCACGTCGCGCAGGCCGTTCGCGTTCGCCGCCGCCACCACCCGCTGGTACCAGGCCACCGAGCTGTCGTACTGCGCCATGTTGAAGAGGGCCTGGGCGTGCTGGAAGCCGACCACCGGGTGGGTGCTGCCGGGATCGCTCAGGTCGACCCGGCGGGCCGCCTCGCGCGTGGCCGCCAGGCCGGCCTGCAGCTCCCCCAGCCGGCTCAGCACGCTGTAGCGGTTGGAGATGAGCGCGATCGCGGGGAAGGTCTCGCCATACCCGATCGAATCCATCACGTCGGCCGCGCGCTGATAGAGCGCCAGCGCTTCGCGCGGGGCGCCGGTCCGTTCCTGCCCGATGGCGAGCTGGTTGTAGACCGTGGCGGCCTGCAGCGTCAGCAGGGCGCCGGCGGTATCGAGTTCGGCGAGCGAGCGGCGCAGCAACGCCTGCGACGAGTCCGGGAGACTGTCGGGGACGAGCTGCGACGCGACCATGAGACAACCCGCCAGCGAGCGCCGGTCGGGATCGCGCTCGCGGCGGAGCCCGGCGAGCGCCTCGCTCACCAGGGCGCGCGCAGAGTCGTCCTGGCCGGCGTCGGTGAGGGCGCTCCCCCGGGAGCAGGCGAGATCGCGGCGGAGCCCGGCGTCACCCGAGACCGCGGCGAGTGAATCGGCCCGCCGCAGGAGCGCCAGCGCCGCCGCATTGTCGCTGAGCTCGCCATAGCGCTCGGCGAACTGGCCCAGCATCGTGGCGGTGACGCGGGGGTCGCCCCGGTACCGCTCGATCACGCCCCGGCCCTTGTCGAGCAGTTCCCGCATCGTGAGCGGCTTCTCGCCGATCTGCGAGATCAGGAGCCCCTGGAAGGCGCGGATCGCATCGGCCCGCCTGGCCTGGAAGACCGCCTCGTCCCGCTGGCGCCGGGCCTCCAGCATCTGGCGCCAGGTGACGACGGTGGCGCCGATGAGCGCCAGCGCCACCACCAGCGCGCTCGCCACCGAGCCGCGGTTGCGGCGGACGAACTTCCCCGCGCGATAGGTCCACGAGTCGGGACGGGCCGAGACCGGTTCGTGCCGGAGGAAGCGGGCGAGGTCCTCGCCGAAGGCGGCCACGCTGGGATAGCGCTCGCCGGGCTCCTTCTTGAGCGCCCGCGCGAGGATGTTGTCGAGATCGCCGTGATAGAGACGCCGGAGCCGCTCGCCCGTGGCCGAGCGCACCACCGCCTGCTCGCCGCCGGGCCGGGTGATCACGTCGGAGAGCCGGGGCGGGTCGGTGCTGAGGATGGCGCGGACGAAGTCCGAGGGCGTCCGGCAGCCGTCGCTGGTCGGGTGCCGCCCGCCGAGCAGCTGGTAGAGCAGGACGCCCAGGCTGTAGACGTCGGTGGCCACCGAGACCGGCTCGCCCCGGACCTGCTCCGGGGAGGCGTACTCCGGCGTGAAGGCGTTGATGCCGGGCTGGGTGAGCGCGGTCGCGGCCCCCGACTCGCCGTCGAGCAGCTTCGCGATGCCGAAATCGAGGAGCTTCACCGTCCCGTCCCCGGTGACGAGGATGTTGGACGGCTTGAGGTCGCGGTGCACGATGAGGTTCGCGTGGGCATGCTGCACCGCGGCCACCACCTGCCCGAAGAGCCGGATGCGCTCCGCCGCGCCCAGCTTCGCGTCGTCGCAATAGCGGTCGAGCGGCTTCCCGTCAACGTACTCGAGCACCAGGTAGGGCTGGCCCCCGAGTCCCACCCCGGCATCGATCAGCCGCGCGATGTTGGGATGCGCCAGGCGCGCGAGGGTGCTGCCCTCCCGGCGGAAGCGGGCCTCGAGCAGCGGGTCGAGGAGGGCGATACTCATGAACTTCACCGCGACCTTGGCGTCGAACCGCCCGTCGGTGCGGCGCGCCAGCCACACGCTCCCCATCCCGCCCTGCCCGAGCAGCGACTCGATGGTGTAGGGACCCACCGTCTTCCCCGCCAGGCTCGCGCCGGATCCGAGGAGCGAGGGCGCCGAGGCGTCATCGGCGAGGAAGCCTTCCTGCTCCAGCCGGTGCTCCTCCGCCAGCATCGCCTCCAGCTCCTGCGCCAGCGCGGGGTCGCGCTCCCGCTGCCGGCCGAGCCACGTGGCCCGCGCGTCGGGCCCGAGCTCGAGGGCCTCCTCGAGGAGCGGTCGCAACCGGGCCCAGCGTTCCCTGTCGATGGCCATCGTCCCCTCCGGAGTCGTCCTGGTCCTAGCGGCCGCCCAGCCTGGCACGGAGCGCCTCGGCCTCGCGCGTGAGCGGGTGCGCGTCACCGGCGCCGAACGCCAGCGCCGGCACCGCGGTCGCGAGCATCGCCCGGGCACCGGCGGTATCGGCGCGGGCCGCCAGCGCCTTCGCCATCAGGAGCCGCGCCTCGCCCACATAGGCGCTCCGGGTGAGCGCCAGGGAGTCCTCCATCGCGAGGGAATCCGCCGCCCGGGCGTAGACCAGCGCCTGGGCGGCATCCCCGGTCGCGAGCGCGGCACCGGAGGCGAGCGCGAGGAGACCCCGCGTGCCGTAGCCGCGCCGCCCCTCGAAGTAGCCGCCGGCCTTGAGCGCCTCCTCGTATTTCCGGCGGGCCTCCGCCCGCTGGCCGCGGCCCTCCGCCATCATCCCCTCCAGCTGCAGCACGTCATCGGGATGGGGCCGGGAGAGCCGCGGGATCAGGGCGCGGAACGCGGCGAGGTTCGCCGCCGCCTCGGGGATCTGCCCCCGCGCCAGCTCAGCGCGCACGAGAAAGAAGAGCGCGGTCTGCTCCAGCTCGGGGATCCCCTCGCGGGCCGCCTGCACCCGCAGCTGGCGCGACCAGGCCACCGCCGAATCCAGCCGGTCGAGGCCGAGCAGGGTGCGGGCGAGGTTGACCATGATCGCCGGGTGCACCTCGTGCGCCGGGTTGGTCCGGCGGAACTGTTCGGCCGTCTCCCGGAGCACCGGCTCCGCCTCCCGCAGCTGGCCCAGGTTGGAGAGCGCGATCCCGATGTTGTTGCTGATGGCGTTGCGGGACAGCGTCTCCCGGCGGCCGGTCCGGTCGAGCAGGTCGGCGAGGCGCCGGTAGACCGCGAGCGCCTCGCGCCGGCGGTGGGAATTTTCCAGCGCGTTGGCCAGGATGTCGAGCGCCCCGACGTAGTTGGCCTCGCCGGTGTCGCCCCGCGCCTCCATGAGCGCGATCCCCCGCCGCGCTATGGGCACCGCCGAATCGGCCTGCTGGTCGTCGGTGAGGATCCCGGCCTCCATGATGAGGCACTCGGGACGCACCGCCAGCGGGGCGGTGGCGATGAGCGGGTGGAGGCTGTCGAGCAGCGCGTGCGCCGCGTCGGCCTTGTCCCACTGGCTCAGGAAGGCGGCGCGGTGGCAGCGGTTCTCGAGGAGCTGCTCCGCGCCTCCCGCGAGCCGCGCGAAGGAGTCCGAGTGCGCCAGCATCGCGAGCGCCTTGTCGTACGACCCGATCTCGCCATACTGCCGCGCCAGCATCGCGCTGATGGATGCGGTGAAGCGCGGCTCGCCGACGTACTCCTGCCTGAGCAGGTCGCGCCCCCGGTCGAGCAGGTCCAGCATCGTGATCGGGCGGTCCCCGACGGTCGAGAAGACCAGGTCGTGAAAGGCGAGCTGGGCGTCGGCCCGCCGGGCCTGGAAGGTCGCCTCGTCGCGCTGGCGGCGGGCCTCGAGCATCTGGGAGAAGGAGAGTCCCGCCCCGCCCACCAGCGCCGCCGCCGAAACCGCCGCCGCCGCGACCGCCGCGCGGTGCCGCCGCACGAACTTGGAGGCGCGGTAGCCGAGACTGTCGGGACGGGCGCTCACCGGCTCGTCGCGAAGGTAGCGGCCGAGGTCGTCCGCCATCGCGAGGGCGGTGGGATACCGCTCGGCCGGCTTCTTCCGGAGCGCCTTGGCCAGAATGTTGTCGAGGTCGCCGAGGTAGAGCTTCCGGAGCCGCTCGGGAGAGCCACCGAGGGCGCGGGCCGCCGGCTGGGTCACCGCGTCGCTGAGCCGCGCCGGATCGGTGTCGACGATGGCCCGGAGATGCTCGCCCGGGGTCCGCGCCCCTTCGCTGGTCGGATGCCGGCCGGCCAGGAGCCGGTAGAGCAGCACCCCGAGGCTGTAGACGTCGGTGGCGGCGGAGATCGGCTCGCCCAGCACCTGTTCCGGCGCGGCGTACTCCGGCGTGAAGGCGCCGAGACCCGACTCGGTGAGCGTGGCGCTGCCGGCGGCGCCCTGGCCGTCGTCCAGCAGCTTGGCGATGCCGAAGTCGAGCAGCTTCGGCACGCCCGCTTCCGTCACCAGGATGTTCGACGGCTTGAGGTCGCGGTGGACGATGAAGTTGGCATGCGCGTGGGAGACCGCATCGAGCAGCCGGGCGAAGAGCCGCACCCGCTCGAGCGGCGGGAGGCCGTGCGCATCGCAGTACTCGTCGATCGGGAGCCCCTTGATGCGCTCCAGCACCAGGTACGGCTGGCCCGCCTCCGCCACGCCGGCGTCATGGAGCCGCGCGATGTTCGGGTGGGTGAGGCGGGCGAGCAGCGTCCCTTCCCGCCGGAACCGGGCGATCCCGGCCTGCCCGAGCAGTGCCAGGTTGAGGAACTTGATCGCGACCTCGCCCTCGTACCGGCCGTCGGTGCGGCGCGCGAGCCAGACGCTCCCCATCCCGCCCTGCCCCAGCGGCTCCACCAGGGTGTACTGCCCGAGCCGCTGGCCCGAGAGCGATGGCCGCTCCCCCAGGAGCTGCTCCCGCCCCGCGTCATCGAGGAAGCCCTGCCGGTCGAGCTCCGCCTCCGCGGCCAGGAGCCCCTCGAGCTCGGCCGCGAGCGCGGGATCGGCCTCGCGCTGGCGCGCGAGCCAGGTCGACCGCGCATCGGCGGGCAGCTCCAGCGCCTCGTCGAGCAGCACCCGCAGGGAACGATCGGAATGACGTGGGGACATTGCGCCGAGGCCGGTGGGTACGTGTGTGACTGTAGAACGCAAAACCCCGCCCGCGCCCGCCACCGGCGCGGGGCCTCAGTCGCTCGTACTTCCCGGCTCCTTGAGGGTGCGGTGCAGCAGCAGCCGGGCGGTGCGCCAGTCGCGCTGGATGGTACGCTCCGAGACGCCGCGGAGGGCGGCGATCTCGCCGAAGGTGAGGCCGCAGAAGAAGTGCAGGTCCACCAGCTGCGCCAGCTCCGGCTCGAGCTTGCCCAGCTCGTCGAGCGCCCCGCTCAGCTCGTCGAGCTCGCTCAGCACGCTCTTCGGGTCGGGGGCCTCGAAGCCGTTGGTGCGGGTGATATGGAACTCGCCTCCGCGCTTCTTGGCCTGCCGGCGGCGGGCGTAGTCGACGATCAGGCCACGCATGGCGCGCGAGGCGTAGCCGAGGAAGCGCGCCCGGTCGGGAAACCGGAGGTCGCCGCGGTTGGCGATGCTCAGGTAGGCCTCGTGGAGCAGCGTCGTCGCCCCGAGCGTGAAGCCCGACCCCTGGTGGCTCAGGTGCCGCTCCGCGAGCGAGTGCAGCTCACGATAGAGCATCGTGAACAGCTCGTCCGCGGCGCGGCTGTCCGCCCCGGCATAGGGGTTGGTCGGTGCGGGTGACGATTCAGGGTCCACGGCGGCCAGGCGTGAGGGAACTTGCACAATATGGACGCGCGGCGCGGGCGGGGCCAGCGGCACCGTTCCCCGTTCCGCGGGCCCCCGCTACCCTTCGGCCCATGTCCGCCCCGCTTCTCGACTTCCGCCATGTCACCGTGGTCCGCGGGGACCGGCCCGTCCTGGACGATGTCACCCTCCGGATCGCGAGCCACGAGCGGGTGGCGATCCTGGGCCCGAACGGCTCGGGGAAGTCGACCCTCATCCGGGCGATGATGCGGGAGTGCTATCCCCTCCGGGGGGAGGGAACCTCGTTCACGATGTTCGGGGAAGAGGACTGGAACGTCTTCGACCTGCGCCGCCGCCTCGGCATCGTCACACCCGACCCGCTCGAACATGCCGGCGAGTGGCTCACCGGATTCGAGCTCGCCTGCTCGGCCTTCTTCAGCAGCACCGGCGTCTGGAACCAGCGCGACCGGATCACCGGAACGATGAGGCACCAGACCTCGGCGGCCCTCGCGCGGCTCCAGGCGCTGCACCTGGCGGACCGGCCGGTCAGGGCGATGTCCTCGGGCGAGCTGCGCCGGATTCAGATCGCCCGGGCCCTGGTGCACCAGCCCGAGGCACTGCTGCTCGATGAGCCGAGCGCCAACCTCGACCTCCAGGCCCAGCAGGAGCTCCGCGAGATCCTCCGCGCCGTGACCCGTGACGGAACCGGACTCATCCTGGTCACCCACCACCTGGGTGACATCATCCCGGAGGTCGAGCGGGTCGTCCTGCTCCGCCAGGGGCGCATCGTCGCCGATGGACCGAAGGCCGCCCTCCTCGACGAGGAACGACTGGCCGCGCTCTTCGGCACCACCGTGCACCTCTCGCGCCAGGACGGCTACTATCATGCCTGGTAGCCTGCCGCGAGCCGCTCGATGACCGAACCCGCCGCCTCCGCCGCCCTCCCCGGGTCGTACGGGATCGCCCCGTCCGGCGGTCGCCTGCCCGAGACCACCACCGTCGGGACGGTGCGCCTCCAGGTCGCAGACCTCGCCCGCTCGGTCGACTGGTACGGCGAGGTGCTCGGCCTCCGGGTACTCGACCGAGCCGGCGCGACGGCGCGGCTCGGCACCCACGGCGCCGATGCCCCGCTGGTGGAACTGCACGAGCGGGCCGGTGTCCTGCCGGTCCCGCGGCGCGGAAGGCTCGGCCTCTTCCACTTCGCGATCCTCCTCCCCGATCGCGCGGCGCTCGGCCGCTTCCTCACCCACCAGGTCGCGCTCAAGACCCCGCTCGGCGCCTCGGATCACCTCGTGAGCGAAGCCCTCTACCTGAGCGACCCCGACGGGCTCGGGATCGAGGTCTATTGCGACCGGCCGCGGTCTTCCTGGCGGAGGACGGGAAGGGAACTCACGATGGCGACGCTGCCGCTCGATGGAGAGGGCGTCATCGCGGCCGGGAGCGGAGGCCGCTGGGACGGCATGCCGGCCGGCACGACGATGGGCCACGTCCACCTCCATGTCGGCGACCTCCCCGGCGCGTCGCGCTTCTACCACGACACCCTGGGTCTCGACCTCACGGTGTGGAGTTACCCCGGCGCCCTCTTCCTCTCGGCCGGCGGCTATCACCATCACCTCGGCGTCAATACCTGGGCGGGCGCCGGCGCGGAGCCGGCGCGCGAAGGGGAAGCGCGCCTGCTTGAATGGGAACTCGTGGTACCGCGGCCGGCGGACGTGGACGCGGTGGCCGGGCGCCTCGCCGCGGGCGGCGCGACTTCCGAAACGACCGATCGCGGACTCGTGGCCCGCGATCCATGGGGTACGGCCGTGTGCCTCAAGGCCCCGGCGGAATGAAGCAGTGAAGGGCACGGGGTAAGGAGGTCTCCCTCCTCACCCCGTGCCCTTCACTCCCCCCGGCCCCGTCAGACCCGCGCGACCTCGGGGGCCGGAAGGCTCGCCTGGCGGCCGGCGAGAAGGCGGTCGACGGACCAGGCCCCACTCCCCTGCAGCACTACCGTGGCCGCCAGTGCGATGGCGATGAGGTGGTACTCGAAGCCCTCGCTCCCCGCCGGCAGCTGCCCGAACCAGTTCATGAAGAAGCCATTGCCGATGTGCACCGACATCGCGCCGAGCATGAGACCGACGATGCCGAGCGCGGCGGGCCGGCCGAGGAGCCCGAGGAGGAGAGCGATCGGGGCGAAGAACTCGACCAGGATGGCGAGCGCGGCGAGCGGCGCGGGGAAGCCGGCGGTCCCGGTCATCCAGCCGAGGGTACCCTTGAACCCGTAGCCGCCGAACCAGCCGAGGAGATGCTGGGCACCGTGGGGAAAGAGCACCAGGGCGAGGGTGAGCCGCGCGATGAGCGGGGCGGATGCATTCGAGGTCTGCAGGATACGACGCCACATAAGCCAGCTCCTTGCGAGAAGATGTAGAGGCTACAACAACTGTTGCTACAGCAACTAATAAACCGGCGCGCGGGTTCCGTCCGACCCGGACGTCACCCGGCCGAGGACGCCGAGCGGGGGGCGCGCGGGGCGCCCTGCTTCGCATTGGCCTGCCGCACCAGGTCGAGCAGCCGGATCAGCTGCTCCTGCTGCGCCCCGCTCAGCCCTTCCACCACCATGGCATCGGCCGCGTCGACCTTCGGGTCGAGACTCTCGAGGAGCTGCCGGCCCTTGGCGGTCACGAAGCAGAGGACCTGCCGCCGGTCCGGCTCGGCGCGTTCCCGCCGGATGAGCCCCGTCTCCTCGAGGCGGTCCACCAGCCGGGTAATGGTGCACCCCTCCTCGATCATCCGGTCCCGGACCACGAGGGTGGCGATCCCGGCGGACCCTGCCCCGCGGATGATCCGGAGGGCATTGTAGGCCGCGAGGCTGAGCCCCGCCGGCTCCACCACCCGCTCCAGCGCCCGCTTCACCACGGAGGCGGTCCGGAGGAGGGTGATGGTCGCCTCCTGCCCGCGGGAACGGAACGGGCGGACCTGGTGGATCTCCCTGGCGACGAGGCTACTCCGGACCATAGGCCCTCCCGGCCGAACGATTACCAGCCACAGCATCAGTTGCTATGATAACGATTTTCCCCGCCGGCGCAAGTCGCTCCCTGCAACGGGAACCATTCCCCGGGTCATGGCGTCTTCTGGTGGCTTCTGCGGGACCAGCTCTGGTTCCGCCCGTTATTCCTCTGCTGGAGGTTCGTCATGTTCCGTCGTTCATTCCCTGCCCGGCTGGCGCTGGCCGGGTTCCTGCTTGCCGGCACCGCCGCGGGGCTTCGGGCCCAGGCCGTGAACGTCGACCAGGATCACCTCGCCCTGTACGGCTACGACGCGGTCGCGTACCAGACCGACCAGGCCGCCGTGAAGGGCGCCCCCGAGTACACCGCCGTCTACGAGGGGAACACCTACCGCTTCGCCTCCGCGGCGCACCGGGAGGCGTTCCGGATCGACCCGGCGAAGTACGTCCCGGCCTACGGCGGCTACTGCGCCTACGGCGTCGCCAACGGGCACAAGGTGAAGGTCGACCCCGAGGCGTTCCGCGTCGTGGAGGGGAAGCTCTACCTCAACTACGACAAGGGCGTCCAGAAGAAGTGGCTCGCGGACATCCCGGGCAACATCGCCAAGGCCGAGAAGAACTGGGCCGGGCTCAAGGACAAGCCGCGGGATTGACGCAGGGAGAAGGGAGAAGGGCGTGCGGTAAGCCCTTCTCCCCTCCTTCTCACTCCTCGCTCACCCTGCAGTACGCCTTGATCACACCCTTCCCCATCGTCAGCGTCTCGAAGAGCTGGTCATAGCGCTCCAGGCCGTCGACCGGATGGGTCAGGAGCCGGCCGAGCCACCCCGGGTACTGCGCCTCGCAGGTGGCGAGGTCCTTCACGCCGGTCTCGAAGTACTCGCGGTTCGCGTTCACCGTCCCGACCATCACCTTGTTGCCGAGCACGAAGTCGAGGTTGATCCGGTCGGCGGGGACCGAGACCATCCGGTCGCCACCGGTGACGCTCGAGAGGACCAGGACCCCGTTCTTCGCCAGCGCCCGCATGCTCTCGAAGACGATGGGCGAGAATCCCGTCGCCTCGAAGACCAGGTCGAAGGGGCCATGCCGGGCCGCCCCCTCCATGACCGTGAGGTCGCGCGTCGACTCGTAGCGGGCGCCCAGCGCCTCGATCAGGTCGGAGTTGAGGTAGGGCCGGCGCTCGAGGCCGAACACCGTCACGTCGAGTCCCCGGACCCGGAGCACCATCGCGGCGAGCAGCCCGATCGTGCCGGCGCCCATCACCGCGGCCTTCCGCGGCTTCCAGACCCGGAGCCGACGCTGGATCTCGAAGGCCTGCGCGATCCCCTTCTCCACCACCGTGGTCGGTTCGAGGAGGACCCCGACCTCCTTGAGGCCCGCGGGAATCTTCACCAGGAATTCGGCGTCGTCGGCGTAGTACTCCGCCAGGTACCCGTGGCGGAGGTTGATCCCCCGCTCGTAGTACACGTCGTCGGTGGTCATGTCGTTGGTGCCGATGACATCGTAGAGGCTGTGCCCCGGGCGGCGCACCGTGGCGACGACGTAGTCGCCTACCGCGAGCTCGGTCACCCTCGGCCCCACCGCCTCGACCCGGCCGAAGCTTTCGTGGCCGATCACGAGGAAGTCGAACCCCTCCGGCGCCGCGCCATACTCCGCCGCGTTGATCTCCTTGTCGGTCCCATCGACGCCGACCCGCAGCACCTTCACCAGCACGCCCCGCCCGTTGGCGATGTCGCTCACGGCGGGCCGGGGCATGGTGGCCAGGTGAACCGATCCCGGCTTCCCCGGCGTCACGGCCACGGCCTTCATCATCGGGCGGGCCGGCGCGGTCATCGGCCCGGCCATCGGTTCCATCGTCGCGTTGGTCATGCGGTCGCCTGCCAGGAGGTGTCGTCCATCCACGCGCGGAGGACTCCGGCGTGGCGCGTGAGCGCGAGGGCGTGCTTGGCCTCGTCCTCGGTCTCGAAGTCGAAGACCTTCACGTGGAGCCAGCGGCCGAGATCCTGCACCAGGCGCCGGGCCTGGCGGCCCAGCCCGCAGTGCCGGGACCCCGGTTCGAGGAAGAGGCCGGCGAGGTAGGCGCGGGTCGCCTCCAGGGCCATGCCCGGCCGGAAATTCACGGCGACGTACCCCACCACCGCGCCCTCCTGCTCGATGAACCAGAGCTGCCATCCCTGCGGGTCCTGCAGGGCCCGGGTGACTTCCCGCCGCGTGATGCGCGGATCGAGCGGGCGGCCGTCTTTCCGGTGCCAGCGGACCAGCGCCTCGGTGAGGGGAGTGACGTGATCGGGGCCGAGCTGCCGGAAGAAGGTCGCCATGGGAGTCTCCGGATTAGTGGTCGAGGAGCTGGACCACGTGGCCATCGGGATCTTTGACGAGAACGCCCTGCGCCACACCGAAGTTCCGGCCGCTCCCGCCCACGGTGTCGCGCGACACCCGAGGCACCCCCGCCGAGTCGAGCCGGGGTGCCAGATCGGCGAGGCTCCGCACGCGGATCGTCGTCTGCCAGTGGGCCAGGTCGTTGGGCCGCTGGTCGGCGGGGATGGGACGCCCATCGGTGGGCGCCAGGTACTCGAGCAGCTCGACACCGGGCCCGGCGCTGCTCCTGAGTCCCGTGATCCGGAGCCTGGCTCCCTCCACGTTGTTCAGGTGCTCCTGTTCCGTCCCCTGGTTCCGGCTCTCCCCCGCCACCCTGAGCCCGAGCAGGTCGCGATAGAAGGCGAGACTCCGGTCGGTATTCTGGACCACGATCGCGGTGTGGTCGATGCCAAGGAACAGGGCGTCCTTCCGCTGCCAGCGCGGGTCCCCCTTGTCGGGCGGGAACTGGAGGATCTCGAGCGGGTGCCCGTCGGGGTCACGGAAGTAGAAGGCGCGGATCCCGGCCGCACCGGGGATGCTCCTGGGGAGCAGCTGTGGACTGGTCGACGCGCTTCGTACCCGGTGAGCCCTGAGCACCCGGTAGGCGCTGTCCATGTCGCTCACGATGATGGCGACGTGCTGGAACCAGCGGTCGTTGCTCCGGCTGTCGACCGGTGCGGGCCGTCCCGGCGTCGAGGCGGCGATGTACTCCGCCAGCTCGATGTGCTCCTCGCCCAGGCGGAGCCGCACCAGCCGGACCCGGACACCGAAGATCCCGGTGAGCTGCTCCCACCCGCGGCCGGCGACCTCGGTGTCCGCCTCGACCGTGAACGGGAGGACCCGGGTATAGAACTCGAGCGCGCGCTCCATGTCCGAGACGGTGAGCCCCACCATGGGGACCGCCTCCGCCGCCGGGAGGCCGACACCCGGCCCGGTCCACGGCGCCTGGGCGCGTGCCGGCGCGGCGACCAGCGCGAGCGACATGAGATAGAAGTAGACCAGGTACCGACCGCCGGTGGCGAGCAGCGTGACCCCGGCCTTCTGGAGGAGCGCCGTCACGCCTCTCACGCGAGCCTCCGGAGCAGGTGGTCCCCGACGCGGAGCGCGTTCGCCATGATCGTGAGCGCCGGGTTCACCGCCCCGCTCGAGGGGAAGAAGCTCCCGTCGACGACATAGAGGTTGTCGACCTCGTGCGCCCGGCAGTTGGCATCGAGCGCAGAGGTCTTCGGATCGTGACCGAAGCGGATGGTGCCGTTCTGGTGCGCCACCCCGGCGAGCGGGATCCGCTGGCCGAGGAAGAGGTTCCGGGCGAAGAGCCCCTGGTGGCACTCGTGGCCGTGCACCGGGCAGGCGGTCTGCTGCTGCATCACCTGCTCGAGCTTCCGGATCAGGCGCTTGTGGCCTTCCTCGTTGTTCGGCTTGTAGCTCAGGACGATCCGGCCGTCCCGGTCGAGGGTGACGCGGTTCTCCGGATCGGGGAGGTCCTCCGAGGTGAGCCAGAAGTCGAGCGAGTGGCGGCCCATGAGATCGAGGGTCCAGCCGGGCGCGATCGCGGGGGCGCCGGCCGCGAGGGTATCGCCGTCGAGCTTCCCCACGAAGGAGATGTGCCCCATCGGGTAACGCCACTCCGGCGAACCGAAGTAGAAATCGTTCACCGCGAGGGTCTTCTGGAAGATCGTCGGGTTGGGACACTTCGAGACCGCCATGAGGACGGAGTTGATGTGTCCCATGTAGTGGCGGCCCACGACGTCGGATCCGTTGGCGAGCCCGTTGGGGTGCTTGTCGTTCGCCGAGCGGAGGAGGAGCGCCGCCGAGTTGATGGCGCCGGCGGCGACCACGACGACATCGGCGGAGTAGCTCTCGGGGGCTCCGTTCCGCTCGACCTGGACGGCGCTCACCCGGCGGCCACTCGGGTCGGTCTCGAGCCGGCGCACCAGGGCCCCGGTCAGGAGCGTGACGTTCGGGTGCTCCAGCGCCGGGTCGACGCAGACGACCTGCGCATCGGACTTGGCGTTGACGAGACAGGGATGGCCGTCGCAGGTGGCGCAGCGGATGCACGCGCTCTTCCGCGGATTCCGCTCGTCCAGCATGATCCCGATCGGGACATGGAACGGGTGGAGGCCGAGTCGCTCGAAGTCGTCGGAGAGCTGCTGGATCCTCGGCTCATGACTCACCGCCGGATGGCGATAGGGGGCGCTGGCCCAGGGCTCGGTCGGGTCGACCCCGCGCTCCCCATGGACCTGGTAGAGATGCTCGGCCTGGGTGTAGTAGGGCTCGAGCTCATCGTAGGTGATCGGCCAGGCGGGGGAGCAGCCGCCGTGATGACGGAGCTCACCGAAGTCTTCCTTCCGGAGGCGGAAGAGCGCGGACCCGTAGAACTTGGTGTTCCCGCCGACGAAGTAGTTGGTGTGCGGGTGGAGCGGCTTGCCTCTGCTGTCGCGCCACTCCTCCTTCGTGTTGTAGCGGCCTTCCTGGTTCACCGCCTTGGTGGACCAGTTCTCCCGCTCGCGCGGGACGTAGTCGCCACGCTCGAGGAGCAGGATCCGCTTCCCGGAGGGCGCGAGCTTCCAGGCCAGGGTGCCGCCACCGGCGCCCGAGCCGATGATGATGACGTCGTAGTGATTCGGCGTCATGCGGCCCGTCCTGCGCGCCAGACGTGCTGCGCGGGGTCGGTGTCGAGGATCCGGGGTTCGCCCAGGCGGCCTTCGGCCTGGATGAGGTGCGCGGCCCAGACCCGGCCCCGGCGGACGAGGACCGTCCGGCCGGCGAGGGCGGGGTGGGCGAGGATCGTATCGGGTGCGGGTTCGGTCATGGAACCTCCTTGTCGGCGTAAACGCCTGGGGGTATGGGAGGTTCCCGGCGGGGTGCCCGGGCGTCCGAGTGGGGTTGAGTCGGGCATTCAACGCAGAGACGCAGAGAACGCAGAGGCCGCAGAGGGCCGGTCGCCACCTTCAGCCCCTGCGGTCTCGCGGCATCTCCGTTGTTGTTTCTTGTTGTTGTTTCTTGCTGGCTTGTCGCTTCTGTTGACAACCAGATCGGTGTGGCTCTCGGATGGCTGCCTGCTGCGGCCCCTCTGCGCCCTCTGCGCCTCTGCGTAGCACGCCCGGCATCCCGGTCACGGAGCCCCGGGCATCACCACCCGGCGCCGACCGTCGTCGTCCGGATCCGGAAGATCCTTTCCCCCGACGTGATGTAGAGGGTGGAGCCGTCGTCGCCCCAGACCGTGTTCGAGGCCGGGCCGCCGGTCTCGATGATGCCGAGCAGGGTGCCGTCCTGGTCGATCACGTAGACCCCGCCGGGTCCGCCGCCGAAGATGTGCCCCTCGCGGTCGAGCTTGAGCCCGTCGGGCACGCCTTTCCGGTTGGCACTCCAGGGCACCGCATCGAGCAGCTTCCGCCGCGGGCCCAGGCTCCCGTCGCGGTTCACCGCCATCGCGTACCACGCCCCGATCTCCGGCTTCGACTCGCTCACGATCAGCGTCCTGCCGTCGGGGGTGAGGGCGATCCCGTTGGGCGCCTGGAACTCCCCCTCGATGAGCCGGAGTTCGCCGTTGGCCCGGAGGCGGTAGACGCCGCTGATCGGCAGCTCCTTCCCCGGATCGTCCCACCACCGCGGCAGCCCCCACGGCGGATCGGTGAAGAGGAGGTCGCCGTTGGCGTCGAGGATCAGGTCGTTGGGGCTGTTGATCCGTCTGCCGTGGAAGCGGTCGACCAGGGTGGTCTTCTTCCCGTCGGGCCCGAGCCGGCTGATGCGCCGGTCGCCGTGCTCCGCCATGAGAAGGTTGCCCTCGCGGTCGAACGCCAGGCCATTCGACCCCGGCTCCTTCCCCGGGAACGGGACCGAGCCGGTGTAGCCGCTGTGCTCGAGAAGGACCGACTCCCCGGTCTCCGGGCACCAGCGGTAGGCGGTGTTCCTGACGACATCGGAGAAGAGCAGGCAGCCGTGCCGCCGGTCCCAGAGCGGCCCTTCGGCCCACTGGTGACCGTCGAGGACCAGCTCGAGCCGCGCGTCCGCCGGAATGAGCCGGTCGAACCGGGGATCGAGCCGGGTGATGCGGCCTTCGACCGCGGGGGTGCCCGGCCCCTGCGCGGCGAGGGTGCCGGCGGCGACGGCGATCGTGACGAGCGCCAGGGTGACCGAAGACGGAGTCCGCATGCTCACTCCCCCGCCGGGCGCCAGAGGGTGATCAGGGTGGTCCATCCCTCGCGCTGCCGCCGGGCGAAGGAGGCCTTGAGCGGCGGGGTCTGCTTGTGCGCCTCGAGCGCGGCGCGGTCGCGCCAGACCTCGTGCCGGAGGAAGTCGTCGGGGTGCTCCACCGAGCGGTACAGGTCGTAGCGGATGGCACCATCCTCGGCCCGGGTCGGCGCGGCGAGCGAGAGGAGGTGCTCCGCGAGCCGGTCGCCCTGGCCGGGGAGCCCGTGGATGAAGGTGAACGCGGTGAGCGGCGAGACCGCCGCGTCGCCGCCCGCCGCGGAGGCGCCCCGTGCCGACTGGCCCCGCAGCTCGACCAGGATCCCGTGCGCGTCGGTGTCGCCGATGTTCTCGGGCGAGTGCATCACCGCCTCGCTGTAGAGGACATCACCGGCCTTGGCCTCGCGGATCCTGGTCGAGCCGTCCGGGAGGGTGAACCGGATCGTGAACCCGGTGAGGACGTAGAGGACGTGCGCGGGATGCATGTGCATCGCCTCGCGCGCGCCCTTCCTGAGACGGAAGTCCATGACCCGGACCTGGTCGTTCAGGATCATGACCTTGTAGTTGTCGGGGTACAGCGTGGTGGGGTCCTGCGCCGCCGCCGTCACCGGCAGCGCGAGCAGGACGAGAGCGACGAGATGGGTGTTCCTCACGACGAGCCTCCGCGGATGGGCGCCGAGAATGATTCGCTCTGTAAGGCTCCGCGCCCGATCCCGGTTCCCTGACCGACTCCACAGATGCACACCGATGGAAACGGATGAACGGATGAAAGGTCAATCGACCTTCCATCCGTTCTCATCGGTGTACATCGGTGGTAGTCTGATTCCGACTTGCCTACCGACTCGCCGTCGTGGTGGTCCAGGGGCCGGTGCCCATCACGTTCATCCGGATCCGGTACAGCCCGGTCGATGCGGTCATGAAGAGCGTCTGGTTGTCGTCCCCGCCCCACGCCATGTTGGCGACGTGCTCCGGCGGCGTGATGAGGCCGAGCAGCTTGCCCTCGGGGGAGAGGACGTAGACCCCCCTCGGCCCCGCCGCGTAGACGTTCCCCAGCGCGTCCACCTTGATCCCGTCCCAGCAGTCCTCGCCCCGCTCGGTCTTCGTGATATCGTAGAAGACCCGGGCGTTGGCGAAGGTCCCGTCGGCCAGGACGTCATAGGCCATGATGACCTTGTGCTTCGGATCCCAGTTGTCGACGTACGCGGTCTTCTCGTCCGGCGAGAAGGCGATGCCGTTCGGGCCCGCGAGGTCCTTCGTGAGAAGCGTGAGCTGCCCGTCGCGGAGGAGATACACGCCGCTCCACGGCGTTTCCTTCGCGGGGTCCTGGAAAACCTGGGGCAGGCCGAAGGGCGGATCGGTGATATAGAGGCTCCCGTCCGAGCGGTAGACCAGGTCGTTGGGGCTGTTGAGCCGCATCCCCTGGTAGCGGTCGGCCAGGACGGTCACGGCCCCGGTGCGCTCCACCCGGATCACGCGGCGGTTGCCGTGCTGATCGATCGTCACCCGTCCCTCGCGGTCCAGGGCGAGGCCGTTGCTCCCCGGCTGGTGATACTCGCCGATGTCGACCCCGGCGTAGCCGCTCTTGGTGCGATATACCGTGACCTGCCCGTCGGGCGACCAGCGATAGATCGTGTTGGTATTGGGATCGCTGAAGAGCAGGTAACCGCCCTCCGGTACCCAGACGGGTCCCTCGGTGAACTCGAACCCGCCGGCGAGCTTCTCGATCCTGGCGTCTTTCGCCACCAGCCGGTCGAAGGCCGCGCCCAGGCGCGTGATCGTGCCGCCCGCGTCCCGGCCGACTTTCGCCTGCCCGGGAGTATAGAAGTCGAGCGTGGCGGAACGGATCCAGATGTAGTTGCCCGGGGGATTCGAAACCGGCGCGTTCATGCCGAAGATCGCGAGCTGGTAGCTGTCGCCCGGCCGCGCATCGCGGGTCAGCACCACGCGGTTCGGCGCGTTGAACCCCTTCACCAGCTGGCCCCCGGTCTGCC
>DASZPT010000065.1:0-2589 GCA_035549935.1 Gemmatimonadales bacterium | reverse complement strand
CTCGACCCCTCTAGCGTTCCGAGAACGAACCTTATATTCCTGCTCGCGCCCGGCGTCCCTCCCCCCTACCGCCAGGATTCCCATCGTGACGTCCGAAAGCGAACGGTTCCACAAGCTGCGGCACGACCTCTCGAATCCGCTCTCCGCCCTGTTGGCCGAAACCCAGCTCCTGCTCCTCAACGAATCGCGGCTGGACGCGGAGACCCTGAGCAGCCTTCGCGAGATCGAGGCGCTCGCGGTGCGGATGCGGGGGATCCTCCGGGAGACCTGAGCCCCGCGCTACCTCGCGCGGGTCCGGAGCCAGACCCAGCCGTTCCCCAGGTAGGCCAGCAGGAAGAGGAGACTCGCCACGCTCACCCCGATCCGCCAGGGGAGGGGGCTGGTCCCCGCCGACACGAATCCCTCGATCAACCCCGCAATCACGAGCAGGACCACCACCGCCCCGATCATGCGGAGGGCGAGCCGTCCCGCGAGGGTGAGCGCCTCGGCGCGCGACAGGTCCCCCGGGGCGATGAGGGCCTTGCCGAGCAGGAAGCCCGCCGCCCCCGCCACCCAGATGGCGAAGAGCTCCAGCACGCCGTGCCCGATGACGAAGGTCCAGAGGTAGCCGAGCAGTCCCTGGTTGGCGAAGTAGCCGCTGATCGATCCGATGGAGAGCCCGTTGTAGGCCAGCAGGACCAGCGATCCCACGCCGGCGAAGATCCCGCCGGCGAAGCAGGAGAACGCCACCTGGATGTTGTTGGTCATGATCGACGAGGCCATGAACGGGCGCCGGGAGAGTTCCGCCTCGACGTATCCTTTCCCTTGCTGCTGGCGCGCGCGCCCGGCCTCCGCCCGCTCGAGCATCACTTCGGGAATCACCTCCTGGGCGAGCCCGGGCCGTTCGCGGAGGAGGAGGTAGCCGCCCGCCGCGGGGAGGGTGAACATGAGGAACGCGAGCACCACCGCCCGGTGGGCCTCGACGATGCCGGCGGGGCAGTCGCGCGCGAGGAAGCGCCAGATCTGCTGGCCGGTGTGCCGCTCGTCGCGGTAGAGCAGGTTGTGGCCGGCGGCGACCAGGCGCTCGAGGCGTTCGAGCACGGGGGGCGCGGCGCGATAGGTCCGGGCGCGGGCGAGGTCGGCGGCGACCTCGCGGTAGCGGGCGGCGAAGTCGGGGAGCTCCGCGGCGTCGAAGCTGTCGAGGCCGGCCTTTGCGGCGCGACCGGCCATGGCGGCGAACTCGTCCCAGCGGGCGGATTTCCGCGCGACCAGCCGGTCGGCCACGCCGCGGCCGGTGCCGGCCGCCGTGCCGGTGGCGGCGCTCCGGCTGGCGAAGCGGCCCCGGCGTCGGGCGAGCTCGTCCTGGTAGAGCGTGGTGAGGAACAGCTCGGGGTCGGGCGCGCGGTTGGGATAGCGGGCGCCGAGCCGCTCGGTCAGCCGGTGAGCGACCCGGGCCCGGACCTCGGGCTGCAGCTGGGGCGCCCGCTCGGCGAACTCCCGGAGGAAATGGAACTCCTCGTCGGCGAGCTCCGGTACGCCGGTCGGCTCCTCGCGGGGCAGGTCCGTCGCCGGCGCGGGGAGGGTGGCCTCGCCGGGGCGGTCGCGCACGACCACCGTCCCGGCCACAAGGTCGCCCAGCCGCTTGCCCCTCGGGTGGAGGGCCACGAACAGGGCGCCGATCAGGTACGGCGGCGGAAGGAAGTCGGCGATGCGGAGGAGGTTCCGGGCCACCGCCGATCCCATCGTGACGGCATGCCCGGTATCCTGGACCACGCGGATGCCGAGCCAGCGCTTGCCGGGGGTCTGGCCGGCGCGGAGCGCCTCGAAGAAGGTGAAGTAGCCCCAGTAGGAGAGGAACACCACGAAGACCATGAGCACCTGCAGCCACTCGGCGCCCCCGAAGCCGCCCAGCCGGGCGAGCAGGACCGCAACCGCGATGAGCCACAGGGTGAGCAGGACATGGTCGACGATCGCCGCGAGCGCCCGGGAGCCGAGACCGGCGATCTCGTAGTCGAGCACAACATGCTCGGGCGTCTCGACCTCGAGGTGCTGGCGGAAGTCGGTGGTGGCCATCGGGCGGCGCGGGCTCGCTAGGAGGGGATGGCGGTAATGTAAGGCCGCCGGGGCTTCACTTCCCAACATTCCCGGCGGGCGCGAGATTGTACGGACCCTCCCCGGAGAACATTTCATGACGGGTCCCGTGCTGCGGCCGCTCTCGATGGGCGAAATCCTCGACGTGTCGTTCGGGATGTATCGCGCGCTCTTCACCCCGCTGCTGCTGGTGACGATCGCGACCCAGGCGATCCCGATGGTGATCTCCGTCTATGTCCAGACGGGCGGCGGCCCGCTCGATCACCTCGGGCTGGTGTTCTTCGCGGCGCTCCTCGGGATGATCCTCAAGGCGGTGGCCCAGGCGGCATCGACGTTCATCATCTCCGAGAGCTACATGGGGCGGCGGATCACGGCGGGGGAGGCGTTCCAGCGGGCCACGCCGTTCACCGGCCGGCTGATCCTCCTCGCGATCCTGACCTCGTTCATCGTGGGCCTGGGCCTGGTGCTCTTCCTGATCCCGGGGCTCATTCTCCTCTCGGGGCTCGCTCTCGCGAGCCC
>DASZPT010000064.1:0-8456 GCA_035549935.1 Gemmatimonadales bacterium | reverse complement strand
GAGGGTCAAGGGCTGAGTGGCTTCTCGCGACCCTTGACCCTCGACTCTTTCAAACCACACACGGCTCGCCATGCCTCCCCGCGTCCGCTTCGCTCCCTCCCCCACCGGGTACCTGCACGTGGGCGGCGCCCGCACCGCCCTCTTCAACTGGCTGTATGCCCGGAAGACCGGGGGTACCTTCGTGCTCCGCATCGAGGACACCGACAAGGAGCGGAGCACCGATTCCCACACGAAGGTGATTCTCGATGGCCTCGCCTGGCTCGGGATCACGTACGACGAGGGGCCCTTCTTCCAGGGCACCTACGGTCCGCGCCACAAGGCAGACGCGGAGCGGCTGCTGGCCGACGGGAAGGCGTACCGCTGCTTCTGCACCCGCGAGGAGCTGGATGCGCTCCGGGCCGAGGCCGAGCGCACCGGGACCGCGTTCCGCTACGACGGGCGCTGTGGCCGCCTCGACCGCAACGAACTCCAGGCCCGCCTCGACAAGGGGTTGCCGTACAGCATCCGGCTCCGGATGCCGGACGCCGAGATCGCGTGGGTGGACGCGGTGCATGGGCGGATCAGCTTCCAGGGGCACGACCTCGATGATTTCATCATCCTCCGGAGCGACGGCACCCCGATCTACAACCTGGCGGTGGTCTCGGACGACATCGAGATGCGGATCACCCATGTGATCCGGGGCGACGACCACATCTCGAACACCCCGAAGCAGATCGCGCTGTACCGGGCGATGGGCCAACCGATCCCGGTCTTCGCGCACGTGCCGATGATCCTCGGCAACGACGGGAAGAAGCTCTCCAAGCGCCACGGGGCCACCGCGGTGGGGGACTACCAGGACAAGGGGATCCTGCCGCTCGCGATGCGGAACTTCCTCGCCCTGCTGGGCTGGTCGCCGGGGGAGGACCGCGAAATCCTCCCCGAGGCCGAGATGATCCAGCTCTTCTCCCTCGAGGGGATCCAGAAGAAGCCGGCCGTCTTCGACCTGACCAAGCTCGAGTGGATGAACGGGCAGTACCTCTCGGCGCTGCCCGCGGCGGAGCTGCTCGCGCCGGTGACGCGGCATCTCCGGGAGCTGGGCATCGGGCTCGACGGGCGGGCGCTCGAGCCGCTGATCGACGCGGTGAAGGCCCGCTCGCGTACCCTCCTCGACATCGCCACCCAGGTGGCGGTGCGGCTCGACCGGACCCGGATCGTCCGCGATGCCAAGGGCGAGCAGCTGGTGAAGAAGCTGGGCGACGCCTTCGCCGCCAACCTCCGGCAGGCCCACGCCGCGCTCGGCGCCCTCTCCGAGGGGGAGTGGACCGCGGCCAATCTCGAGGCCGGCCTCAAGGGGCTGGCCGAGCGGGAGGGGAAGAAGCTGGGTGACATCATGCAGCCGATCCGGGTTGCCCTCACCGGCGGCACGGTCTCGGAGCCGGTGAACGAGCTTCTCGCGGTGGTGGGCCGGGAGGAGAGCCTCGCCCGGATCGCGGCGGCGGCCGGGTGACGCGGCAGGAGGGCACAACGGCACGGCGGCACGTGACGCTGGGCCTGCGGGCGCTGCTGGCGGGGCTCTCCCTGGCGGTGCTGCCCCCGGGCCGCCTGGCCGCGCAGTCGGTCCACGGCACCTTCCCGCTCCGCCTCGTCTTCACCGGCGACATCAATCTCGGCACCCGGACCCTCGAGAACGGGCTCCCACCCGACAGCGGCCGCCGGCTCTTCGCGGGGGTGGACACGCTTCTCAAGGGCGACCTGGTCGTCGGCAACTTCGAGGGCGTCCTCTCCGATTCCGGCGAGTCGGACAAGTGCGCTCCGAAGAGCACCCGCTGCTACGCTTTCGCGACGCCGACCTGGCTCGCGCCCCGGCTCCGCGAGGCCGGCTTCACCCATCTCAACCTCGCGAACAACCACGCCAACGACTACGGCCTCGATACCCGGCGGGAGACCGAGTCGATCCTCCGGAACCTGGGGATCACCCCCTACGGCCCGGTGGACATGGTCGCGATCACGCCGGTGGTCCGCGACGGCCAGTACATGCTCGTCGGCGTGGTGGGCTTCGCGACCTATCCCCACGCCTACAACCTGCTCGACCTGGCGGGGAGTGCCGCCATCGTGAGCGAGGTGCGGCCCCTGGTCGACGTGCTGATTGTCACCTTCCACGGCGGCAAGGAAGGCGCGGCCGCCGTGCGGACCCCCTCGGCGCCCGAGTTTCTCGCCAGGGAGCCTCGGGGCAACCTGCGGAAGTGGGCCCGCGTGGTAATCGACGCGGGGGCGGATGCGGTGGTCGGCCACGGGCCGCACGTGCTCCGCGGCGTGGAGTTCTACCGGGGGAGGCCCATCTTCTACTCGCTCGGCAACTTCGTCACCTGGCGGGGCTTCAACCTGGACGGCCCGCTCGGCCTCACCACGGCGCTGCAACTCGACCTCGACGCCCAGGGCGGCTTCGTGGGCGCCAGGATGCCCTCGCTCCGCCAGCGCCCCGACAGCGGCACCCGGCCCGACAGTACCCGGGCGGCGCTGGCCCTCCTCCGCCGGGTGACGAAGCTCGACTTTCCCGGGACCGGCGCCAGGTTCGCCGACGACGGGACGATCACCGCCCCCTGAAACGACGGGCGGGCGGCTTGCGCCGCCCGCCCATGCCTGCCCCTCGGCGTTCCCACTACTTCCAGGTTCCCGAAATCCGTTTCGCCGGCGCCGACCCGGGGACCCGGATCGTCACGGCATCGGAATTCGGCTGGTAGGTCATCGTATTGACGGCCCGCACCGTCGACCCGCTCAGTTCGAAGACGGTCCAGAGGGTGCCCGGCTGGTTCGGGACGAAGTACTCGTGCGCCAGCGCCCCATTGAGGTAGAGCTGCACCCGGGCGCCGGAGTTGGCGAGCGCGGTGCTGCTCGTGAGATCGCTGTTGGTGTAGTCGTGCACCGAGAACCGATAGACCCCGGCGAACTGCTTGGTGAGGGTGATCGTCTCGGGGCCAAAACCGCTGGTATTGTCGATATCGAGCGCCGCGTGCGGCAGCGAGTCGAGCCGCCCCTGGTCCCCGAAGTAGACGTGGAACCGGGTCCCGGTGGTGCTGTCGGGGCCGGTGAGGTGCGCATCCAGATCGGAGGGGTCGGCGCCCCAGGTGAGCACGATCCGCGCGACCTCGGCCCCCACCGGCGAAAGGTTGATCCCCGGCGCGGTCACCTGGCTCTGGTTCCCCAGCACCACGACGGTCACGCTGCCGCCGACGTAACCCGGCGCGCTCGCGGTGACGGTGTACGTCCCTGCCGGAATGTTGAAGAAGAAATAGACGCCCGCGGTGTCCCCGGTGGTGGTCGCCAGCGGGGTGCCGGTCGTGGCGTTGACGCCGGCACGGAGCTCGAGGGTCGGGCCCGAGATCGTGCCCCCGGTCGTCGCATCGCTCACCCCGCCGGTGAGGTTACCGGGCGTCTGGGTGGCCGGCGCGAGCGGGATCACCGGAGCGGTGGTGGCGCCGCCGGTGGCGTCGGTGTTGAAGGCGACCGCGGTCACGTAGCCGTTGAGCGCCGCGACGATGATGTAGTTGCCGGGGGCCACCGGCGGCGTGGTGTAGCTCCCATCGGCACCGGTGGTCAGCGTGGCCACGGTGTCCCCCGCCGAGGAGACGACCTTGACCGTCACGCCCTGCAGGGGGCCGCCGCTCGCGCCGCTCACCACCCGGCCGGTGATGGCGGTGCTGGTCCCGGTCACGACCGTCACCAGCGTCGAGTCCTTCTTGCCGTTCGGAGTCGCCGCCGTCACGTAGACGGTGCCGGCGGTCGCCGGGGCCGTGAAGTGGCCCAGGGCGTTGATCCGGCCGGCAGCGGCGTGCCAGGAGGTGTAGACCGTGTCCACCGGGCCGCCATTGGTGTCCACCGCCGTGACGGAGAAGTCGAGCGTGCCCCCCGCCTGTACGACCGGCGTCGGCGGCGTCACAGTGATCTGGTAGACGTTGCTGCCCGGCCCCTGGTAGAAGAAGGGGGAGAGCTGCCCGCTGCTGCTGCGGCTGCCGCGGGTCACGATGTACGAGCCCCCACTCGAGAAGAGCACCCGGCCGGCGGCGGTCGCGAGGTCGACATTGACGTCGAGGGTCTCGGCGTCCTGCGCCATCGGGATGTCGAGGGACAGGTTGAGGGTGTTCCGTTCGACGCTGAATGGAATCGTGTCGTCGAGCACCAGTTCCCGGCTCTCGACCCCGGTGGGCCGGTACACCTGCACGTGGACCTGCTCCACCACGAGCCCGGTGAAGCTCAGGAGCGACACGGGGACGGACACCTCGAGTCCCCCGGCATTCCGGGGACCCACGCTGTCGGACGTGGTGCAGCCGGCGGCGACCAGTGCGGCCAGGGCGAAGGACCAGCGGCGGAGTGAAGGCATGAGCGGGTGCCGTTAACGTCGTCGGGTGCCGGCCCCGCCACCCGCGACCGTGGGCCGGGCGACGACGGGGGGCGGCGCGGGAAGGGGCACGGAGGTGGTGACATCGATCTTCGCCACGCCGGCCAGGAGGTGAGTCCCGGCCACGTCGTAGAAGATCGAGGCATCGTTCGGCCCGGGGATGATCTGGGACGCACAGACGTAGCGGAGACTCGCGACGCCGGTCAGGAGGGGATTGCTCCGGAGCGACGCCGCCGGGGTCGTGAAATACTGGAACGGGTCGGTGCTCCGGCAGTCCAGGGTGTCTCCCACGTTCACCATCTCGGAGCCGAGGGAGGCGAGGAACGCATTCTGGAGGTCGAGACCCGCTTGCCCGTAGTAGAAGCTGTTCTCCCCGATGAACACCAGCCGGCCGCCCTCGGCGGCGAACCGCTTGAGGACGGTGATCTCGCCCGCGGTGAACTGGATGAGCGGCATCCAGATGATGATCACCTTGACGTTCGAGGGAATCGACGTGATCGGTGTGTAGCTGTCGAGCTTGGTGATCGACTTGCCGGTCGAGACAATCACCGAGTCGAAGGTGGCCTTCATGGAGTCCCCGCATTCGCCGTCGGCGAAGCAGGGAGAATTCCGGCCCCGGTCGTACCAGACCACGGTGCCGCTGCTCCGCGGCAGGCCATTCGAGAAGTTCACCAGGTTCTTCACGAACCGGACGTTCCCGGGGGAGCTGTCCGGGTTCATGGCGTTGAGATCGAAGATGTTCTCGTCGTTGATGACGATGATGTCGGCGCCCACCGTCGGCACCGCCCGGATCACCACCACGGCGCAACCGTCGCGGAGCGTGGGCGACGCGGCGTCCCGGGCGCAGACCTTGAACTTCGACGGGGAGGGCACCGATTTCGGCGCGGTGTAGAACCCGTCGACATTGATCGTGCCGAAGGTATCGTCGCCACCGTCGACCCCGTTCACCGACCAGACGAACTGGCTGGTCCGCAGGGCCCCGACCGTCACCCGGAAAATCTGGGTTCCGCTCGGCAGCTTCTCCACCGAGTCGGGGCTGATCCCGAGCGCCGAGGTGCCGAGCAGCGCCACGGTGGTGGAGGCGGACACCCCGTTCGGGGTGGTGGCGGTGACGGTGAGGAGCTTGGTGAGGCCGGCCGGCGCGACCAGGCGGCCGGTCGCGTCGATCGGGACCCGCGGGTCGTCGGTGGTCCACGAGACGTAGAACTGGGTGACCGGGGCCTGGTTGGCGTCCACCGGCTGCGGATCGAAGACCAGGGCATCACCGGCGCTCAGCACGCTGTCCGCCGGCGCGAGGGTCATCGAGGCGATGTTGAAGCCGGGGCCCACATAGAACGGCTGGAGCGCCGGCGGCTCTGCGGTGAACCCGGGGCGGACGATCACGCTCCCGCTCGCGACGAAGAGGAGCGTGCCGTCGCTCGCCTCGTAGGAGATCTGGAGGTCGAGCGTGTCCTCCTGTTCCACCAGCACCTGCAGCGACGCGGTCACCGAGGTGCGGGTGACGCCGAACGGCACGGTAGTGGAGTCGATCCGGACGAAGATCTCCTGCTGCGGGAAGGACTTCCCCACCACCACCTTTACCCGGTCCAGCACCAGCGCCGGCGACAGCAGCGCCAGCGACGGCGGGGCCGAGGCCTTCACGGCGATCCGCCCGAACCCGACCGTGCGGGTGGTCCCGGTGGGGTCGGCGCAGGTCGTCACCAGCACCATCAGGCCGAGGGCCAGGATCGCGCGGGACCGGCTCATACCATCACTCCGCTCTTGAAGCGCCAGATCCGGCGCAGGAGGTCCTCGAGGAAGCCCTGCACCACGAAGGCCTGCACCGCGGTCATGGTCGACTCGGCGTCCATCCCCCAGAGGAGTGCCCGCTTGGGATCGCCGTCGAAATCGGTCTGGACATAGGCCCGCTGGTCCTGGCTCCAGGTCACGGGGACCTGCTGCGCCAGCTGGGCCGCGAGGCCGTTGACCCCCGGCCCGCCGACGGCGATCGAGGGGTTGAGATGGAAGATCCCGTTCTCGAGGTACCAGCTGTCGCCCACCACCACCGCGCGCCGGAAGGCCTGCCCGTCGCTCCGCGCATCGATTTCCTGCTTGAGCCGATAGGCGGTGGGCCGGTCGCGCTCCTCCGCGCGGAGGTCGCTCCCGGTCACGATCACCACGGTCTCGTCGGTATCCACCAGCTTCATGCTACTCCTTCTTCTTGGCGGAGTCGGGCTGCTCCCGCTGGGCCCGCTCGAGCTGTCGCTCGTATTCCTTGCGTTCGCGCAGCTCCCGGACGGCCTGCTTGAACTCGTCCAGGGTCGCCGCCCGGCTCGCCGCGCGGCGCAGGTCCTCGGCGATCCAGGCGCCGTTGTGGTCGAGCGCCTGCTGCTGATTCCCGCCGGTGGGGAGCGGCAGGAGGGCCAGCACCGCGGCCGGAATCTTGAGACCCGCGATGTAGATGTTCCGCGAATCCAGCCCGAACTTGGCACCCGCCACGGTCGTCGTCCAGTCCGGGAGTTTGACCCGGTCGGCCCCCGGCTCCACGGCGATCGAATCGAGGAACCGCTGGACGATCGCGGTCACCGCGCTGTCCACCAGTTGCTCGTGCGACTTGCTGAGTCGCTGGGCCAGTTCCCGGGGGGGCAGCGGGAGGGGGCGGACCCAGAGACGCCCGGTCGCGAGCCCTGGACCGATCCGTGGCGCGGGGCTGCGCGGCACCCCGCCGGTATCCACCGGCTCGGGCAGGACCGGCTCCACCACCCGGACCGGGGGAGGCACCTCCTCGGGCCGCACCGGCCTGAGCGGAACCCGGGCGCGTCCCTGGCCCCGCTCCTCGAGCGGGACATAGTACGGCGTCACCGTCGCGGGGGGCGGCTCCGGCTCGGGCAACGGGATCATCAGCAGGGTGCTGCCACGATCGACCTTCGGAAGCCGGCCCTCGATGACGACAAGGAAGAGGAGGCTGTGGATCGCGAGGCTGATGCCGATCGCGAGCCAGCGGCGGCGCCTGGGGCCCCGGTCCTCAGGCAGCACCGGCACCACTCCGCCGCCGGAGGTCCTGGAGACAGGCACCGAGCCGGCCGCAGGCCTCGCGCAGGCGCTCCGGGCCCACCGTCAGCGCGATGCGGAAGAACCCTTCCCCACCCGGCCCGAAGCCGGATCCCGGCAGCACCACCACGCCCTGGTCCTCGAGCGCCCGCTCGGCGAACTCGGCGGACGGAAGCCCCTCCGGCAGCGCGATCCAGAGGTACATCGTCGCCCGCGGACGCTCCAGCGTGAATCCGGCGGCCCGGAGCGCCTCGACCGCCGCATCCCGGCGCCGGGCGAGCTCCGCCACGTTGGCCGGAATGAGGCGCTCGGCGTGATCCAGCGCGAACGCGCCCGCCCGCTGGATCGCGAGCCACGGTCCGGTGTCGACGTAACTCTTCACCCGCGTCAGCGCGGTGATCAGCGGCTCGGGACCGGCGGCCCAGCCCAGGCGCCACCCGGTCATCGAAAAGCTCTTGCTCAACGAGAAGAACTCCACCGCGATCTCCCGCGCGCCGGGAATCTCGAAGATGCTCGGCGCACGGTACCCGTCGAAGACGAGATCGCAGTACGGATTGTCGTACGCGATGGTGATCCCGTGGCGGCGGCACAGCTCCACCGTGCGCTCCAGGTAGTCACGCGGCGCGATGGCGGAGGTGGGATTGTTGGGGTAATTGAGGAAGACCAGCTTCACCCGCCGGAGGATCTCCGCCGGCAGCTCCGCCAGTTCCACCAGGTAGTTCGTCCGCGGGGTCAGGGGGTAGATCACCGGCTCCCCGCCCGCGAGGATCGTCCCGCCGATATAGGCCTGGTAGCCGGGCTCCGGCACGACCACGGCGTCGCCCGGGTCGATGATGGCGTGGGGGAAATGCGAGAGGCCTTCCTTCGACCCCAAGAGCGGCAGCGTCTCCTTCACCGGGTCGAATGTCACCCCGAACCGCCGCCGCATCCACTCCACCGCCGAACGGCGGAACTCGGGCAGTCCCTGCTGGAACCCGTACTTGCTGAGCGGGGTCTCCCCCACCGCCTGCCGCATGACCTCGATCACCTCCGCCGGCGGCGGATAGTCCGC
>DASZPT010000063.1:0-4541 GCA_035549935.1 Gemmatimonadales bacterium | reverse complement strand
CCCTCGGCGCTCATCGTGCTCGGACGGCAGTCGATGTAGTACGTGGAGCGGGCGCCGGAGGCGAGGACGAAGTCGCCGTGGCGGATGGAACGGCGGTGGAGGAGGTCGGCGAGGGGGCCGGGCGTGCTCACGTGTCGTCGTCGTCGCGCCGGAAGAGTCCGGCCAGGAAGCCGCCGCTCTTCTTGGGGGCGCGGGTCTCGCGCGCGGCGGCGCAGAACGCCGCGCCGAACTCCTGCACGGTCTGGAACCGCACCGCGGGATCCCGTTCGAGCCCCTTCATCACCGCCGCCTCGACGGCGGGGCTGAACTTGAGCCCCTTCACCGCGGCGTTGAGCGGCGTGGCCGGCTCCTGCAGCAGCTGCTGGAAGAGCTCCCGCGGGCTCCGGCCCGGGAAGGGGAGCACCCCCGTCAGGAGGTAGTAGGTGATGGTGGCCAGGGAGTAGATGTCGGCCCGCTCATCGACCAGCGCCCCCGAAAGTGTCTCTGGAGCGACGTACTGGAGCGTCCCCACAAAGAAGCCGGCCCGGGTGAGCCGTTCCTCGGGGGCGGCCTTCTCGTCCCGGGCGATCCCGAAGTCGAGCAGCTTCACCGTCTGGGTGGCGGGGTCGTACATGATGTTGGCGGGCTTGAGGTCGCGGTGGATGATCCCTTCCGCGTGCGCCGCCGCCAGCGCCCCGCACAACTGCTCCACGATCGTCGCCACCACCGGCGGCGCGATGGTCCCCGAGCGCGTGGCGAAGGTCGCCAAGGGCTCCCCGGCGGCCCAGTCGAGCGCCATGTAGTAGAGCTCGTCGGTCTGCCCGAAGTCCTTGGTGGACACGATGTTCGGATGCACCACCCGGCGGCCGAACTCCGACTCGCGCAGGAAACGCTTGATGGCAGTCGGATCCTGGGCCAATCGGGCCCGCAGGACCTTCACCGCACTGAGGCCGTGGGTCGGGTGTTCGGCCTTGTAGACCTCGGCAGTACCCCCCTCGCCCACGTGGTCGAGGAGCCGGTAGCCTGCGATGGTCCGGCCGACGAGACTGTCTTGTCGCATGGGATGGTGGAAACTATCCCCCCAAAATGGGCGCCACAAGTTGCGCCTTGTCCCGACCTCGCACAGGCGATAACCTACGGCCTGACAGGAGCTTCCCCGATGCCGTCTGCGGTCCAGATCCGACGCCGTTCCACCCTCCCCCTGCTCGTCCTCCCGGCCCTCCTGGCCTGCGGAAGCTGGAGCCGGGTCGGGACCGAGTCGGCCCCCACCCCCGCCGAACACTTCACCTCGGTCCTCGACGAAACGGCGGTCTTCCGCCGGATCGGCCGGCTCGCCGCGGGCGGCCAGGTCCCCTTCATCGGGAACGTGGCGCTGCTCCCCGGTCCGGGCGACTCGACCCTGGCCCTGCTCGCGCTCTCCCTCGAGAACCGCGCGCTCGGATTCGAACGGTCGGGGACCCAGGGGTTCGCCGCCCGCTACCGGGTGGACCTGACCTTCCAGCGCGACGGCGCGGCCCCCATCACCGTCGGCCGCGAGGAGACGGTGCGGGTCACCACCTTCCAGGAGACCCTGCGCAACGACGAGAGCGTCCTCTTCCAGGAGCCGGTCAAGCTCTCGCCGGGGCGCTATCACCTGACCGTGGTCGTCCGCGACCGCCGCGGCGACCGGCAGAGCCGGGCCGAGCAGGACCTCGTGGCCCCCGTTTTCGTGCCGGGCGCCACCACCGCGCCGATCCTCGTGTACGAAGTGACCGGGCGCGGCACCGCCGCCGACCCGTTCCGGGGCCTCCTCAACCCGCGCGGTGCCGCGGGGTACGGGGCGGACACCCTCACCACCCTGGTCGAGGGGTACCGGATGGCGCCGGGCCAGCGGGTCCCGATCCGCGTGGTCGACGCGCAGGACAGCGTGCTCCTCACCCAGGACCTGGAGTTCACCGGGACCACCCCGGTCGAGTCGCGGGTGCTCCGCTTCGTCCCCGAACGCGCCCCGCTCGGCGAGCTCCGCTTCATCGTGGGGGCCGACTCCGCCACCGCCCGGACCACGACCGCCCTGGTCTCGCTCTCGTCGAACTGGATCGTCTCGAACTACGACGAGATGCTGGCCCTGCTCCGGTACTTCGGGAACGAGGAGCAGCTGGCCAAGCTGCGGCGCGCCACGCCGGCCGACCGTCCCGCGCTCTGGCAGGCGTTCTACAAGGACAGCGATCCCAACCCGGCCACCCCCGAGAACGAGGCGCTCGACGCCTATTTCCTGCGGCTGGCCGCCGCCGACCAGCGCTTCCCCGACGAGGGGCAGCCCGGGTGGCGCACCGAGCGGGGCGAGGTGTACATCGTCCTCGGTGAGCCCGACGAGGTCATCGACGCGAGCGCGACCAACCAGGGGCGGATCGTGCGCTGGACCTACACGAGCTACCGGGTGGTCCTCTACTTCATCGACGAGACCGGCTTCGGGCGCTTCCGCCTGACGCCCCAGTCCCGGGCCGATTTCGAGCGGGTGCGGGCGCGGATCGCGCGCACGGAGCATCACTGACCCTGCCGCGCCTCTATCTCATCGACGGTTACGCGCTGATCTTCCGCGCGCACCACGCATTCGGCGACCGGCCGCTCCGGAACTCCCGCGGGGAAAACACCTCGATCCCCCGCGGGGTCGTGGCGTTCCTCACCAAGCTGGCCGAGCAGTACAAGCCCGACGCCGTCGTGTGGGTCAACGACGCCGGCAACTCGGGGCGCAAGGAGCTCTACCCCGCCTACAAGGCCAACCGCGAGGCGATGGAGGAGGCGGAGCAGCAGGAGTTCGACCAGGGGGTGAAGCGGGTCGAGCAGCTCCTCGCCGGCTTCCGCATCCCGCTCATCGCCGTGCCCGGCTACGAGGCCGACGACGCCATCGGCACCCTCGCCGACCACGCCACGGCCCGCGGGTGGGAGGCGGTGATCGTGTCCGGCGACAAGGACCTGTACCAGCTCATCCGCCCCGGCGTCGCGATCCTCAATCCGGGCCGGAGCGGCCCCGGCACCGTCGACCCGATCTGGGTCGACGGCACCAACGCCAAGGAGCGCCTGGGCGTGGATCCGGGGCACGTGGTGGACTACCTCGCGATGGTCGGTGACACCGCCGACAACATCCCCGGCGTGAAGGGGATTGGCGAGAAGGGGGCGGCGGAGCTCCTCGCCACCTACGGCGACCTCGAGACCATCCTCGCCCACGCGGACGAGATCAAGAACAAGCGGTACCGCGAGGGGCTCCAGAAGTACGCCGCCGAGGCGCGGCTCTCCCGGCAGCTCGCCACCATCCGCCGCGACGTGCCGGTCGAGCTCGATCTCTCCGCCTGGCAGCGCCACCCGGCCGACAACGACGCCCTCACGAAGCTCTACGCCGAGCTCGAGTTCACCAACCTCCTCCGGCAGGCGGGGGCCGCCAGGACCGCGGCGGAGAACATGCCGCTCGCCGTGACGGGCCTCGGGTCCCAGGCCCCGGATGGCGGGCCGGTCCTCGCGACGGAAGGTGCCGAGGCCCGGGGCCCGAGGCCCGAGGCCCCGGCGGTCATCGTCATCGACGACCCCAAGGAGCTGCCGGCGCTGGCGGCCCGGCTTCGGCAGGCGCCGCTCGTCGCCTTCGACACCGAGACCACCTCGCTCCACCCGCACAGCGCCGACCTGGTGGGCCTCTCGCTCGCCGCGAGCCCGAGCGAGGTGTGGTACCTCCCCGGCGGGCGGTGCCCGCGCCGGTCACGAACCTCCCGCCGATCACCGACCCGGCCTGCGGGCCGGTGGCGGAGCTCCTCCGCGATCCGGCGGTGCGGAAAGGCGCGCACAACCTCAAGTACGACTGGCAGGTGCTCCGGCGGGCGGGGATCGAGCTGCAGGGCGCCAACTACGACTCGATGCTGGCCAGCTTCTGCGTCGACGCCGGCCGCCGCTCCCACGCCATCGACGTGCTCTCGCTCGAGCACCTCGGCGTCCCGATGCGGAGCTATGAGGACCTCACCGGGAAGGGGAAGGCGCAGATCCCGTTCGCCGAGGTGGCGATCCCGGTGGCCGCCGCCTACTGCGGCCACGACAGCGCCACGGTCCTGGCGCTCCACGACTTCTTCGCCCCGAAGCTCCGCGAGATGGCGGCGGAACGGCTCCTCGACGGGCTCGAGATGCCGCTGGTCCCGGTGCTGGTGGACATGGAGTGGGAGGGGATCGCGGTGGACCAGCCCCTCTTCGCGCGGCTCGGCAACGAGCTCGGACGCGACCTCCAGGCGCTGGATGGGAAGATCGCCGAGGCGGCGGGGATGTCGGTCAACCTCAACTCCCCGAAGCAGCTCGGCACGCTGCTGTTCGAGAAGCTGCAGCTGCCGATCCTCAAGAAGACCAAGACCGGCGCCAGCACCGACGCCGAGGTGCTCGAGCAGCTGGCCGAGATGGGGCACCTGGTCCCGAAGCTCATCCTCGAGTACCGCGAGGTGCAGAAGCTCAAGAGCACCTACGTGGACCTGCTGCCGACCGAGATCCACCCGGTCACCCACCGGATCCACACCAGCTTCCACCAGACCGGGGCCGCGACCGGGCGGCTCTCG
>DASZPT010000062.1:0-29229 GCA_035549935.1 Gemmatimonadales bacterium | reverse complement strand
CGCCACCAGCCCCGCCCGGCCCCGGAGCGGGCGCCCGCTCCGGATGACGTATTCGGTGAGGCCCTTGCCCGCGGGGCGGGAGACCGGGGCCGTGGCGCGCTCGTCGGCCCAGTAGGCGAAGGAGAGCCGGTCGGCCTCGGGCTCGTAGAGCGCGATGCTGAGGTTGCGGGCGGGCATGAGCCCCGCCACGATCTGGTGGATGGCGGCGTAGAGCTGTGGCAGGTCGAGCGCGGCGAGCGCGGCTTCGGAGATCCGGTAGGTGGCCTGCTGCAGGCGGCTGGCCCGCTTCCGTTCGGTGATGTCCTGGTACGCCTCCATCGTCCCCTGCAGCCGGCCCTCGCTGTCGTAGATCGGCCAGGCGGTGAGCGCGATGTCGATCTCCCGGCCATCCCGCCGCCGGCGCACCGTCTCCAGGTCGTGCACCGCCACGGCCTGGTGGGTGAGCAGCCGGTGGAATTCCTCGTGGCGATGGTCCGGGATCGTCGGCAGGCGGCGGCCCATCACATCCGCCGCGGTCCAGCCGAACAGCCGTTCCGCGGCATTGCTCCAGACCGTCACCTTCCCCTCACGGTCCACCCCGACGACCGCGAAGGGCGCCGAGGCGACCAGCGTCCGGTAGGCGTCCTCGATGCTCCGTTCGTCGCGGTTGGCCCGGCGCCGCTCGATCACGCTGGTGGCGAGGAGGAGGCTGGTGATCCCCTGGGTGACGTTGAGCCCGCCCAGGAGGAGCCGCTGCTCGGTCCCCAGGGGGCCGTCGGCGAGCTCGAGGTGCGCGGCCCAGGTGCAGACCGCGAACAGCGCGCACGACATGAGGACCGCGCCCCGGGGCCCGGTCCGCAGCGCCGCCCAGGCCAGGAGCGGAAAAATCGTGATGAAGTAGAGCTGGACCGACTGGTGGCTGAGCATCGCCGCGAGGACGAGCCCTCCCAGCACGACCAGGTACTCCACCCAGCGCGCCTTGGCGCGTATCGTCGGGGTCGGCCCGAGCCAGGTGAGCACCAGGGGCCCGATCAGCAGGGCACTCACCGCGCACCCGGCGAACACCACCACGGGATAGGAGACCCAGAACTGGTAGTCGTCGGACATCAGGAACGGCGCCATCAGGATCGCCGTGCCGACCAGCGGCCCGAGGAGCCCCGCGATCAGGAGGTACCGCAGGACCTCCCGGAGGCGCTCGAAGCGGAGATCGCGCCAGCCGAGGCGCGGGAGCAGCAGCGCCGGCACCACCGCGACGGCGGTGTGGCCCATGGCGGGGACCAGCGACGTCAGCCGGCCCTCGGCGGCGGCATACCCGATGACGACGCCGACGAAGACCCCGGGGAAGTACCACGCGCCGAGGAGCAGCAGCCCGGCAATGGCCACGCCGATCGAGGGCAGCATCGGGGCGGTGGTGAACACCCCGAACAGGCGCGCCCCGGCGAAGGTGCTGACGGCGCAGGCGGCGGTCAGCACCAGCAGCTGCCCCACGAACCCGGCGGGCGTGGTCGCGCCCGAGATCAGGGGCTTGCTGCGGAAGGGGAGGGAATCAGGTAAGAGCTGTGTCGCCATCGGGCATCGTGATCCGCTGATTGGCCCACAGCCGCATCATGCCGGTGAACCCTTCCGCGAGGCCGGCATCGAAGTCGACGCCGGCCCGCTCCTCGATGTAGGCGAGCGCCATCTCGGCGGCCCACGCCTCGCGGTACGGGCGGGCGGTGCAGAGTGCGTCGAAGACATCGCACACATGCACCAGCTTGCTGGCGAAGTGGGTGTCACGCGCGTACCGGAACCGGGGATACCCGTGTCCGTTGATCATGATGTGATGTTCGTAGGCCACCGTCGCGGCCAGGTCCAGCTTCTGCTCCCGGGCGATGATCAGGCGGGCCCCGTCGATCGGGTGGCGCCGCAGCGCGGCCAGCTCGGATTCGGTGAGCGCCCCGGGCTTCACCAGGATCTCCTTGGGCACCCGGACCTTGCCGAGGTCGTGCAGCAGGCCGGCGATGCCGAACTCCCGGACGTCCTTCGGACCGAGACCGATGTACTCGGCCAGCGCCATCGACAGGACGGAGACGTTGGTCGCGTGCGTGGTGGTATACTGGTCGTACTTCTTGAGGGCCAGCAGCGGCATCATCATCCGGCTCTGGCTGTGCATCGCCAGGGAGAGCGAGCGGACCACCGCGTTGGCCTCCGCCAGCGGCAGCGAGTCCTCGGACTCCACCTCGCCGTGGATCCACCCCACCGTCTCGATCTCGTCGTCGAGGGTGTACGGCACCGCCATGCTCTCCGCCACCTCCACCGCGACGTCGGCGGTGGCCCCGCGGATGCTCACCATCCCGAAGCGGATCGAGGGTCGCCGGAACTGGCGGACCTCGCTGGTGTCGATCTCGCCCGAGGTGAGCCGCTTCTGCACGTCCGTCAGGAACTCGGCCAGGTCGTCCCGCGAGACCTCGCGGTCGAACTCCACCCGCTGCACCCCCGCCTTCGCCAGCCGCTTGGCCCAGTCCCAGGCCTTGAAGTCCCGGAGCGCCTGCTGCCGGTAGAGCACTTCCTCCTCGAGGAAGGTGAAGGTCGGTGCCGGATCCAGCTTCTGGAGCGCGTCGAGCTGCTGGAAGGCGTGGTCCAGCGCCTTCTCCCGGGCGGGATGCCCCGCGCGGTAGAGGTTGGTGGCGGAGAGCGCCTGCCCCAGGGACGTCAGGAACCGGACCGGATCGCTCACTGGTCCTCGATCACGCCGGTGGCGGCGGTCCGGATGTCCGGGTCGTTGCTTTCCCAGGCGAGGCGGAGCGCCAGCTGCGCGGTCGGGTCCGTGCGGAACGACCGCGCCAGGCACCCGATCACCGCCAGCAGCTCGTGGCTCTTGGGCATCAGTTTCCGTTTCTTGAACCAGTTGGGCTGGGTGAGCGCCTGGTTGACCAGCCAGTCGCGGGTGGCCGCGGTGCGGACCGTCCCGATCACCCGGATCGCCATCACCCGGAGCTCGCTGGAGAGCTTCCGGTCGTTGAGGAGCATCCGCACCCGGCCGACCGCCGCGGGGGGGCACCCCTCCAGGGCGGCGCCGAGCCCCAGGCGCACGTTGGTATCGTCGTCATCGCCCACCGCGGCGATGATCGCCTCGTCGCGGTGGCCCGGGAGGCGGAGCAGCAGCTTGATCGCCTCCCGGCGCACCCGCGGGTCCTCGCCGGCGGCGTAGTCGGCCACCGGGAAATCGGCCGGGATCTCGGGCAGCGAGCCGAGCAGCGCGAGCAGGTTCCGCTGCACGTACCATGGGGCGCCGGGCAGCCGCTCGATGAGCATCGGCGCGATCGACGGGCCCAGCTTGCCGAGCCGGGTGAGGAGGCGCCGGCGGATGGCGCGGTTGTCGGCCACCTCGAGGCTCTCCAGCATCGGCTCCGCCGCCGCCATGCCCATCCGCTCGAGCAGGAGCTCCACCACCTCGGTGTCGCGTGGCTCGTTGCTGAGCAGGATCCGCATGTTGTTCGGCGTGGCCAGGTGATTCCAGTAGTGCTCGGCGATGTCGTCGGCCACCGCCGGATCCTCCACCATCTTCACCACCTCGGCGGCGCGTCCCTCGCGCACCAGCTCCTCCAGGGCGGTCCAGACCGCCTCCCCTACGGTATCGGTTTCCAGGGAGATCTGGATGAGCCGGATGGCCTCGGCCGGCTGGGCCTCGGCCGCCTGGTTGCCGCCGGTGGTCGGGTGGCGCGACAGGCGCTCCAGGACCCGGCCGTAGGCCGCCGGGTTGGGATCGGCGAGGCTCCACCGGTCCACCAGCTGGCGGACTCCTTCCCGGAGGGCGAGGTCCGCCTCTTCCCGGATCGACGGCGCCCCCTTCTCGGCCTGGAACGCCATCTTGGTGAGGAGCCGGACCATCGCGTGGGGAATCGCCTGCTCGCCCGCGTCCGAGACCGACCGGAGCAGCGTGAGCACCGCGCCGGCGGGGAGCACCATGGCCGCGTCCACCACCAGCTTCCGGCGCTGGGCCAGGTCCGCGCCGAGGGTGGCGAGTTCCTTCAGGGTATCGGGGGTGATGTGGTTGAGCAGCGTCGAGAGACGCTCCTTGAGCATCGCCGCCTCGCCGCCGTGCGAGAGCCGGAGCTCCCGCGAGAGACCGAGGAGGATGCTCACCACCCGCTTCGCCTGTTCCCCGTCGCGCAGCTGCTCGTTGAGCGCCTTGGCGATGGCGCGGGGGTCGGTGTGGAGTTCGGGCGCCCCTTCCTTGGCGATCGCCGCGGCGGCGAGGCCCATCCAGAGGCGGCCCACCACGCCCTCGCTGGCGCGCCGGGTGGCCTGTTCGCCGAGGTGCTGCTCCCCGTCCTCGGTGAGCTCGATGCGGTCGTAGGCCGGCGGGAAGAGCCGCACATGCTCCCACCGCTCGTCGAACTCGTCCAGCCGGGTCCCGACCGGCGCGGTCCGCGCGTCGCCGCTGAGGAGCTTGAGCATGTCGGTGGGTTCCGCCTGGGTCACGCCGGGCGTGAACTTGATCGCGCCGATCTGGTGGCGGTGGAGTTTCTGCGCCAGCTCGCGGAGCACCGGATTGTCCGGGTCGGTGGCGAGGCCTTCGACCAGGAGCTGGCTCCGCGCCACGCCGATGAGGAGGAACGGCCGGTTGACCACCACCGCCCGGAGGTGTCCCGCCACCGCGTCGATCGCGTTGGCGAGCAGCGGGTGCTTCTCCGGATAGGCACTGATCTTGTGCAGGGCAATGCCGAGCAGCGGCAGAAAGACCGCTACGTCGCGCGGAAGGACCGCTCGTTCCTGCTCGGGGGAAGCGGTGGTGAGGTCGGCCACACAGCTCTGGGGGGAGTCACCTTCAAGCTAATGGCCCACGCGGCGGTAGGGCCAGACGCCACCCCCGGAAACAGGCCGGGCCGCCCCGGATCGGGGCGGCCCGGCGCCTCCTGCCCCGGCCCGGGCTCACTTGGCCCGGTCGATATACTCCCCGGTGGTCGGGTTCACCCGGACCTTCTCCCCCGTCTGGATGAACTCGGGGACGTTGATCATCACCCCGTTGTCCAGCTTGGCCGGCTTGAACGATGCGGTCTTGGTGGCCGTCTTCATCACCGGGTTGGTCTCCACCACCTCGAAGACCATCGCGTTAGGCAGCTGGATCCCGATCGGGCGGCCGTTGAAGAACTCGGCGATGATCTTCATTCCGGGCGCCACCCACTTGGCCGAGTCCCCGAGGTCGTCCTCGCTCATCTCGAGCTGGTCGAAATTCTCGGTGTTCATGAAATGATAGGAATCGCCGCCGGCGTAGAGGAACTCGAGGGTATGGGTCTCGAGGTCCGCCACCTCCACCGTGTCGGTGGACCGGAACCGGTGCTCGAACTGCGTGCCGGTCCGGAGCTTCCGGAGCTTCGCCTGCACCATCGCCCGCAGGTTCCCCGGGGTATGATGATGGAAATCGAGAACCCGAACCGGCTCCCCCTCGAACAGGAGGGTCATGCCCCTGCGCATATCGCTGGCGATGATGGCCATGGTACCAATGCCCTGATGGTGGTGATTGCCTGAGACAGGCCGGGGCCAAGGCGTGCCTTGGCCCCGAAAAACCCGCGTCTGCCGGGCACAAGGATAGAGGAAGGTGTGGTCTGGCGGTAGGGGCAACTCCCCCTACATTATCAAAGTCCTTCACCGACCGAGGTTTAGATGCCGAGTCGCCGGGCTTTCGTCGGGGCGCTGGCAGGAGCCGCCCTCCTGCCGTCCATGCGGCCCGATGCACTGAGGCGGGCCTTCGATCTCCCCGGGACCATGGGGGGCCCGGATGACGAGGATTACTGGGCCGAGATCCAGCGGGCCTTCGACTGCGACCGGACCCTCGTCAACCTCAACAACGGCGGCTGCAGCCCGACGCCCAGCCACGTGCTGGAGCAGATGATCCGGGACCTCAAGTTCTCCAACGAGCTCCCGGTGATTCACATGTGGCAGACCCTCGAGCCCCGGATCGAGAGCGTCCGCCGGGAGCTGGCCCGGAGCTTCGGCTGCGACCCGGAGGAGCTGGCCATCACCCGGAACGCCTCCGAGGCCAACGAGACCATGATCTTCGGGCTCGACCTCAAGGCCGGCGACGAGGTGATCGTCACCAACCAGAACTACGGCCGGATGATCACCTCGTGGGACCAGCGGGTGCGCCGCGACGGCATCGTCCTCAAGCAGATCTCCTTCAAGCTCCCGCCGCCCTCCCAGGACTACATCGTCGAGCAGTTCAAGGCGGCGGTCACGCCCCGCACCCGGGTCATCGAGGTCACCCACATCACCAACCTCTCCGGCCATATCATGCCGGTGAAGGAGCTGGTACGCTGGGCCCGGCCCCGGGGGATCGAGGTCTTCGTCGACGGGGCGCACGCCTACGCCCACTTCCCCTTCACCCGCGACGACCTCGAGTGCGACTACTACGGTACCAGCCTCCACAAGTGGCTGCTGGCGCCGATCGGCACCGGGTTCCTCTACGTCCGCAAGAACCGGCAGAAGCGCCTCTGGCCCCTGATGGCGGCCCCCGCCACCATGGACGAGAACATCCGGAAGTACGAGGAGATCGGGACCCACCCCGCCGCCAACCACAACGCGATCGGCGTGGCGCTTGCCTTCCACAACGCCATCGGCGCGGAGCGGAAGGTGGCGCGGCTCCGCTACCTCCGCGACCGCTGGGCCAGGCGGCTGGTGCAGGAAAGCGACCGGGTGAAGATCCTGACCCCGCTCGATTCCCCCTATGGCGCGGGCATCGGCCTGCTGCACATCGACGGGTTGCCGCCGGAGCAGCTGGTGCCGTGGCTCTTCGACAAGCACAAGATCGTCTCCACCGTCATCGTGCACCCGGAGTTCAACGGGGTCCGCGTGACGCCGAACGTCTACACCACCACCCAGGAAGTCGATCTCTTCGCGGAGAAGGTGCTGGAGGCGATCCGGCACGGCGTGACCTGAGGGCCATGGGGACGACCGAGGTCCTCGAGCGCTTCTACGGGGCGTTCGCGCGGCGGGACCACCAGGCCATGGCGGCCTGCTATACCCCCGACGCCGAGTTCAGCGACCCGGTGTTCCCCCACCTGGCCGGCCCGGAAGTCCCCGGGATGTGGCGGATGCTCTGCGAGCGCGGGACCGACCTGCGGCTCGAGTATCGCGACCTCCACGCCGACGAGGCCACCGGGTCCGCGCACTGGGAGGCGTGGTACACCTTTTCGGCCACGCGGCGGCCGGTGCACAACGTGATCGAGGCGCGGTTCGAGTTTGCCGACGGGCGGATCCGACGGCATCGCGACACGTTCGACCTCTACCGCTGGGCCCGCCAGGCCCTGGGCCTCAAGGGTCTCCTCCTCGGCTGGACGCCCCCGGTGCAGGCCGCGGTGCGAGCCCAGGCCCGCCGGGCCCTCACCCGGTTCCTCCAGACATGAGCTTCGATCCCGGCGAGCCCCGGACCCGCCTCGAGCTGGAACAGGCGCTCACCCGCCTGGTGGCCGAGGGGATGACCCTCCTCGCCCCGCTGAGCGACGCCACGTTCTTCGCCCCGCAGGGCACCTTCTGGAGCCCCGCGGAGCATGTGCGGCACCTCCGGAAGTCGAGCGCGCCGCTGGTCGCGGCCCTCAAGCTCCCGCAGCTGGTCATCCGGCTCCGCTTCGGGGCTCACCCCGGAACGTCGCGGAGCTTCGCCGAGATGCGCGAGGCCTACCTCGGGAAGCTCGCGGCGGGCGGGACCGCCGGGAAGTTCGCGCCGGGCCAGGAGGCGGCGCCCGCGAACCCGGCCGACCGGCGGCGGGAAATCCTCAATGCCTGGACCCAGGTCACGGTCGACCTCACCAGCGCCGCCGCGCGCTGGTCGGAGCCGGCGCTCGACCGGCACCAGCTCCCGCACCCGCTCCTCGGCCTGCTCTCCGTGAGGGAGATGCTTGCCTTCACCGTCTATCACACCGCCCACCATCTGCGCCGGGTGGAGGAGCGGAGCCAGCCGGGCGCATGACCACGATCCGTCCCGCGACGCCGGCGGACCGCGACGCCCTGCTGGCCCTTCTCCCCGAGCTGGCCGCGTTCCCTCTTCCCGCCTGGCGCACCGCGGCCCAGATCGCCGGGGCGGACACCCGGATCCTCCTCGACGCCCTCGACCGCCCCGATCCGGGCACCCTCATCCTGGTGGGTGATGTCGGCGGGACGATCACCGGGTTCATCTTTACCACGACCCGGGCCGATTACTTCACGGGACGGCCGCACGCGCACATCGAGGTCCTGGTGGTCGGCCCCGCGGCCCGCGGGCAGGGGCTCGCCCGCCGGCTGATCGAGGCGACCGAGCGGTGGGCCAGCGACCGGGGGTACGCCAACATCACCCTCAACGTCTTCGCGACGAACGAGCGGGCCGGTGGGGTCTACCGGCAGCTGGGGTACGAACCGGAGACCCTGCACTACATCAAGCCGCTCGACCTGGCCGCGACCCGAGGGGAGGCCCGATGAGAGGCATCATCAATTTCGTCGCCGGAAGCCTGGGAGGCGCCCTCGGCTGGTGGCTCGGGCGCTTCGAGGGCGTGATGACCGCCTTTTTCCTGAGCGTGCTCGGGACGGCCGTCGCGATCTACTACGCCCGCCGGCTGGCCGACGAGTACCTCCCCTGAGGACCCTCCCCCTGCTCGCACTGGTCCGGGAGGTGACGCCGGCGATTACCCGGTGCGAGCTCACCCATCTCGCCCGGCAGCCGATCGACTTCGCCCGCGCGGTAGCCCAGCACGAGGCCTACGAGCGGCTGCTCGCCTCCCTCGGCTGCACCGTCGAGCGGATCCCGGCGGACCCGGCGCATGCGGACGCGGTGTTCATCGAGGATACGGCCCTGATATTCGACGAGGTCGCGGTGATCACCCGGCCGGGGGCGGCGTCGCGCCGGGGCGAGACCGGCCCGGTGGCCGACCGGCTGGCGCGTGAACGCCCCATCCTGCGACTGGAAGACCCGGCCACGCTCGACGGGGGCGACGTGGTCCGGAGCGGGAAGACGGTCTTCGTCGGCGAGACCAGCCGGACCAACCCCGCCGGGATCGAGGCGCTGCGCCGGGCGCTGGCCCCTTTCGGGTACCGGGTGACCGGGGTGCCCGTGTCAGGCTGCCTTCACCTCAAGAGCGCGGCGACCGAGGCGGCCCCCGGCACGGTGCTGCTCAATCCCGAATGGGTGGATCCCCGGGCCTTCGCCGGGTGCAGCACCATTCCAGTCGATCCCACCGAGCCCAGCGCCGCCAATCTCCTCCGGGTGGGGGAGGTCCTGGTGCAGGACCAGGCCTATCCCCGTACCCGGGAACGGCTCCGCGCGGCGGGGCAGACGGTCGCCACGGTGGACCTCTCCGAGCTCGCCAAGGCGGAAGGCGCGGTCACCTGCTGCAGCCTGATCGTCCCTCGGGGGTCGCGTTATGTTTAGGGCTCACTCACCAGCCGACTGATGCGTCGAGCGATCCTGCTTCTCCCGCTGCTCTTCGGGTGCGAGCGCAAGGCGGACGACGCCCGCGGAGAGCGGGCCCTCGATTCGGCCGCCACCGCGCCGGCGCCCGTGACGACGTCGGTCCTCCCGACGCCGATCGACAGCGCGATCACGTGGGACCGGATGGTCGGCCTGATCCGGGCCGCGCCCGATTCGCTCCGCGCGGTGCAGCAGCTCCACACCCGGGCGGTCACCGCGCTCTTCAAGGACGGGCGGCGCTACCACGCGACCGAGCCGGAGATCGACGCGATCATCCACCTGCTCAAGGAAGTGGACCCCGCGGGCCGGGTCCTCATCGCGACCGAGTAGATGCGCGTCCTCCTGGTTCACGGGCTGGGCCGCACGCCGCTGAGCCTGCAGGGCCTGGCCCGGACCCTCCGGCGCGCCGGCCACGCGACCCGGTTCTTCGGCTACTACGCCTTCGCCGAGCACTACGACCAGATCCGCCAGCGCCTCGCGAGCGAGCTCCGGGCGCTGGGGCGGGACCCCGCGCCGGTGGCCCTGATCGGCCACTCGCTGGGCGGGCTCCTCCTCCGCCACGCGCTGGCGGACGCCCCCGCCCTCGTGGTGCACCGGCTCATCATGCTCGGCACGCCGAACCAGCCGCCCCGGCTCGCCGTGCGGGCCAACCGCTGGCTCCCCTTCCGGGTCTTTGCCCGAAGCTGTGGCCACCTGCTGGCCACCCCCTCGGCGTACACCCGGATTCCGCCACCGGCGGTGCCCTACACCCTGATCGCCGGGACCCAGGGGTGGCGCCGGCCCACCGGGCCGTTCGGCGGTGACCCGAATGACGGGCTGGTCGCGGTCTCCGAGACGATGGTGACCCCGGATGACACGCCGCACGTCCTGCCGATCGGCCACACCTTCATGATGAACGACCGGCGGCTCCAGCGCCTGGTGCTGGAGCTTCTGGCCGGCGCCGCCCCCGAACGCGAGGACCGGTCCGATGCCTGAACCCCTCTCGCCCCTCCCCGCGGTCGTGACCCTGCGCTCGTCGCTCAGGACCATCGACGAGCAGCTCGGCAACGGCGCGCTCACCCCCGACCGGGTCGAGGACATCAAGAGCGCGGTCGACGACATTCGCTTCCGGCTCTGGGGCGTCCTCACCGCGAGCAGCCCCCAGGAGTACCAGGCCTTCCGCGAGCGGTTCCGGCTCCGCCGCGCCACCGAGATCTGTCACGGCCTTGCGCTCGACATCAGCGAGGGCCGCCTCACCCCGACCCACCGCGAGGCGGCCGAGCTCCGCGCCGCGCTCAGCGACCTGCTCTCCAGGCTCCCGTCCAGGTGAGTGGCGCCGCGCCGGGGGGCCGCGCCGGCGCCGCCGGCGTCACGGTGGGCTGGCTCGGCCTCGCCGTCGCCGGGCTCCTGCTCGTCGCCGCGATCTACGCGCTCCGCACCGCCGATGGCTGGCGGCGCCTGCTCACCGGCCGAACCTCCATCACGCACCAGGTGGCGCTCGACCGGCTCACTTCGGTCGGCAAGCTGGTGACCACCGAGGCCGGCCTTCGCGATATCGTGGTCTATCGGGATACCCGGCTCGGCAGCACCAAGAAGTCGCTCGTCGTGGTGACGGGGAAGGCGCTGGTGGGCATCGACCTCCAGCACGGGGCGCGGGTCGACATCGACGAGACCGCCCGCCGGATCCGCCTCACGGTGCCCCACGCCCGGCTGATCGGCGTGGACGTCATCGACCTCAAGACCTACGACGAGAGCCGTGGCCTCTGGAACTGGTTCCGGCCGGAAGACCGCGACGAGATCTTCGGTCAGGCCCGCGACCAGCTCCGCGCCGCCGCCGGCGACATGGCGGTGCTGGAGCACGCCGAGCAGAGCGCCCGGACCCTCCTGACGGCGCTGTTCGCGAGCGACGGGTACGCCGTGGACGTGGTATTCACTCCCACCCTCGCCACGCCGAACCGCTGATGCGGACCACGATCTTCCTCGGGGTCGCGGCCGTCGTCGTCATCGCGCTGGTCCTCTGGAGCACCCGCGCCCCCAGCCTCGACCGGCACTGGAGCATCGACCAGTCGGTCCTGCCCACCATCGAGTTCCACGCGGACACCGCGCTGATCCACGGGGTCCGGAACTTCCACTGGACCAGCGCCACCGCCTTCGAGCCGGCGTGGGAAGACCGGAGCTACCGCCTCGACCAGGTGGCCAGCGTCTGGTACGTCCTCGTCCCCTTCGCGAAGGCCTGGCGGGGCCCGGCCCACGCCTTCGTCTCCTTCGGCTTCGACGACGGGCGCTACCTCGCCATCTCGGTCGAGGCGCGGCGCGAGGCCGGCGAATCGTACGGCGTGTTTGCCGGCCTCTTCCGGCGCTACGAGCTGATCTACGTGATCGGGGACGAGCGGGACCTGATCGGCCGGCGGGCGGTGTACGACGGCACCGAAGTCTACCTCTACCCGATGCGGGCCGACCGGGCCGGCGCCCGGGCGCTCCTGACCGGGATGCTCGAGCGCGCCAACCGGCTCCATGACCGGGCCGAGTTCTACAACTCGATCACCAACAACTGCACCCTCAACCTGGTCCATCACGTCAACCAGATCGTGCCGGGGCGGATCCCCTCGAGCTGGCGGGTGATCCTTCCCGGCTACAGCGACGAGGTGGCCCAGGGACTCGGCCTCATCGACTCGACCCTCTCGCTCGCCCAGGCCCGGGTCCGGTTCCGCATCAACGACCGGGCGCGTGCGGCGATCGACGCCCCCGACTTCTCCCGGCAGATCCGCCAGTGATCCGGCCCCGCTGAGATGGCGACGATCTACGACCTCAAGCCACGGTTCCAGGCGCTGCTCCGGCCGCTGGTGGGCGCGCTCGCGGCGGCGGGGGTCACGGCGAACCAGGTAACGGTCGGCGCCGCGCTCCTGTCGCTGGCGACCGGTGCCGCCATCGCCCGGTGGCCCGGCGCCCCGCGGGTGCTGCTCCTGGTGCCGCTGGTCCTCTTTCTCCGCATGGCGCTCAACGCCATCGACGGGATGCTCGCCCGGGAACACGGCCAGCAGAGCCGCCTCGGCGCGATCCTCAACGAGCTGGGCGATGTGGTCTCCGATGCGGCGCTCTACCTCCCCCTCGCACGGGTCCCGGGCCTCGATCCGACGCTGGTGGTGCTCGCCGTCGTGGTCGCGATCATCGGCGAGATGACCGGTGTCGTCGCGGTCCAGGTCGGCGCGCCGCGGCGCTACGACGGCCCCATGGGGAAGAGTGACCGGGCCTTCTGGTTCGGGCTGCTGGCGCTCCTCCTCGGCCTCGGTGTGGCCCCGGGATGGTGGTGCACCGCGCTGGTGGCGGCGATCGCGGGACTCGGCGCGATCACGATCCTCAACCGCGCCCGGCGGGCGCTCGGGACCGCATGACCCGCAGCGTCTGGATGGTCCTCGGCGGGATCCTGGCGCTCCTCGTGGTCGCGAGCGCGGTCTCCTGGTGGCTCGAGCGCACCGGCCCGACCGACCGGTACCGCGAGCTCCGGCAGCGGGTCCAGTCGTGGTGGATCATGGTGGGGGTCTTCGGCATCGCCATCGCGATCGACCGCACCCTGTCGATCGTCTTCTTCGCCCTCGTCTCCTTTCTGGCGCTCAAGGAGTACTTCTCGCTCATTCCCACCCGCCGCGCCGACCGGCGGGTGCTCTTCTGGGCCTACCTCAGCGTTCCGGTTCAGTACTACTGGATCTACCGCGGCTGGTACGGGATGTTCATCGTCTTCATCCCGGTGTGGGTGATGCTGCTGGTCTCCGCCCGGATGGTGCTGATCGGGGAGACCAGGGATTTTCTCCGGGCGGTGGGCACCATCCAGTGGGGCGTCATGCTGATGGTCTTCGCCATCAGCCACCAGGCCTACCTGCTGGTGCTCGGAGGCGCGGGCCTGGTGCTGTACCTCGTGCTCCTCACCCAGCTCAACGACGTGGCGCAATACGTGTGGGGGAAAACGTTCGGCCGCCACAAGGCCACGCCGACGGTGAGTCCGGGCAAGACCCTCGAGGGGCTGATCGGCGGCATCGTGACGACCACGGCGCTCTCCTGGTTCCTGGCGCCGCTGCTCACCCCGCTCGACCGGTGGGACAGCCTCGCCGCGGGATGCCTCATCAGCACCGGCGGGTTCCTGGGGGACATCACCATCTCCGCCCTCAAGCGCGACCTCGGCGTGAAGGACAGCGGCCAGTTCATCCCCGGTCACGGCGGCATCCTCGACCGGATCGACAGCCTCACCTACACCGCCCCGCTCTTCTTCCACTTCCTCCGGTTCTACTACTACTGATGGTCCGGGTCCTGCGCCTGCTCTTCTTCGCGGTCGTGGTCCGGAGCGTGACGCTGATCGTGCTGGGCCTCAACGTCCGCCATCGGGAGCGACTCCCCGCGCGGGGACCGGCGGTGCTCGCCGCCAACCACAACAGCCACCTCGACACGATGGTACTGATGTCGCTGCTGCCCCTCTCGCTCCTGCCGCGGGTGCGGCCGGTGGCGGCGGCGGACTACTTCCTCCGGAATCGCCTGCTCGGGTGGTTCGCGCTCCAGATCATCGGCATTCTTCCGATCGCGCGGCAGCGCCCGGACCCGTCCGCCGACCCGCTCGGCCCGGTGGCCGAGGCGCTCGACCGGGGCGAGATCCTGATCTTCTTCCCCGAGGGCTCGCGCGGGGAACCGGAGCAGCTGGCCGAGTTCAAGAGCGGGATCGCCCGCCTCAAGGAGCGCCGTCCCGATGTCCCGGTGATTCCGGTCTTCATGCACGGCCTGGGCAAGGCCCTCCCGAAAGGCGAGGCGCTGCTGGTGCCGTTCTTCGTGGACGTCTTCGTGGGTCGTCCGGTGGAGTGGACCGGCACCCGGCAGGCCTACCTGGATGCCTTCCGCGGCGCGATGACCGCGCTCGCGGCCGAAGGGCATTTCGCCCCCTGGGAGTGAGCCGCATGCCCGCGCTCGTCGTTCGCCCCGCCACCCCGTCCGATCTCGACCGGCTGGTACCGCTCTTCGACGGCTACCGCCGGTTCTACGAGCAGCCCTCCGACCCGGCCCTGGCCAGGGACTTCCTCGGCGAGCGGCTGGAGCGGATGGACACGGTGCTGTTCGTGGCCGAGCTGGATGACCGGGCGGTGGGCTTCACCCATCTCTTCCCGATCTTCTCCTCCACCCGTTGCCGGCGCCTCTGGCTGCTCAACGACCTGTTCGTCGCGCCGGAGGGGCGGGGACAGGGCGTGGCCCGGGCGCTCCTCCGGGTGGCGGAGCAGTATGCCCGCTCGACCGGCGCCTGCGGACTCGAGCTGGCGACGGCTCATACCAACACACCAGCCCAGCGACTGTACGAGTCACTGGGCTGGCAGCTGGACCGGACCTTCCGGCACTACGAATTGACCTTCCGATGAACCGCCGTCCGCAGATTCCGCCGATTCAGGGATTCCGGAAGTGGAACCCGGAATCGGTGAAATCCGCGGAATCTGCGGATCCAGTTCACGCCCGGGGCGGCACCACCGGTCTGGCCGGCTTCGGGGCGGGCGCCGTGGCACCGCCGTTCGCGCCGCCGTCCGGCGCGTCACTCACTTCCTTGCCGACGAAGGTCGGCAGCTCCACCCCGCCGATGTCCCGCATCACCTGCATCATCGGCGGCAGGGTCTTCGCCATGCTCTGCAGGAACCCGCTCGCCCCGCCGCCGGTCGCGCCGTTCTCCCACACCACGACCTTGTCGAACTTGATGTTCGAGATCGCCTTGGCCGAGGTCTCCGCCAGGGTATCGAGGTGCTCGAGCATCATCAGCTGGTACGCCTCCTTGGCGCCGCCGCAGGCGGCGACGATCTCCCGGAGCGCCTCACCCTTCTTGGCGAGGATCTCGTACTGGCCGCGGGCCTCGGCCTCGAGCTTCACGAAGATCGCGCGGGCCTCCGCCTCGGCCTCGATCCGGCGGCGTTCGGCCGCGGCCTCCGCCTCGACGATGGTCTTGGCCTTCTCCGCCTTGGCGGGCGCCTCGACCGCGGCACGCCGCTCCGCCTCGACCCGTTCCGCCTGGGCCAGGGCGGCCTTCGCCAGCGCCTTGTTCTGGGCCTCCTGCACCGCGGCGTCCGCCTCCCGCTTCTTGGTCTCGGCCAGCTGGAAGGCCTCGGCCCGGCGGAGTTCGAGCTGGGCCTGGGTCGCGATGATGCCGGCCTGGGCCTGCGCCTCGCCCGCGATCGCCTTCGACTCCGCACTCGCCACCGCCACGCGCTTTTCCCGCTCGGCGTCCTTGATCTGGGCCTCGCGCTCGAAGGCGGCGCGCTGCTCGCCGATCGCCTGCTCCTTCGAGAGCTCGGCCACCTTCACCAGCTTGTCCCGCTCCGCCTCGCGGGTCCCGATCTCGCGGAACTTGGCGGCACTCGCCACCTGGACCGTCCGGTCGCGCTCCGCCTCCGCCACGCGGATCTCGCCCAGCTTCTCCTGCTCCGCCACGTCACCGCGGGCCTGCTGCACCGCCATGGCCGCGGCCTTCTTGCCGATCGCCTCGATGTAGCCCGAGTCGTCCTTGAGGTCGGTGATGTTCACGTTGATGAGCACCAGCCCGATCTTCCGGAGCTCGGGTTCGAGCGACTTCTGCACCCGGTGCAGGAAGCCGTCCCGGTCCCGGTTGATCTCCTCGATCCCCATCGACGCGATCACCTGCCGCATCTGGCCGAAGATGATGTCCTGGGCCTGGCGCTTGATCTGCTCGTGGGTGAGGCCGAGGAGCCGGGTCGCCGCGTTGATCCGGACCGCGGGCTCCGTCCCGATCGCCACCGTGAACACGCTCGGCACCGCCACCCGGATGTTCTCCAGCGACAGCGCGTCGCGGAGCGGGATCTCGATCTGGATCGGCTCGAGACCGAGATACGCGAACTCCTGGATCACCGGCCACACGAAGGCGCCGCCGCCCGAGATGCAGCGGGCCGACTCGCCGCCCCCGACCCGGCCGGAGATCACCAGCAGCCGGTTCGCGGGGCAGCGCTTGTACCGCGAGACGAACAGCGCCACCAGTCCCAGCACCAGCACCGCGGCCAGGACCGGGGCCAGGACCGCCCACAACGGAATCCCGTCGGGGAACAGACTGGCGATCGCGAGCAGGCTACCGAACGACATCGTGCACCTCGGGCTGTAGGGGGTCCCTGACGACGACCAGGGTGTCGTCGTCGATCACGTCCGTCACCAGCACGGACGCACCGGTCGGCAGCTCCCCCTCGAGCGTGACCGCCGGCAGCTCCGCGAATCGTCCGCGGAGCTCCAGATGCACCTTGCCCTTGCCTCCCTGGGCCGCGGGAATCGAGAGATAGACCGTTCCCCGCTCGCCGATCGCTTCCTCGATCAGCACCGTGTAGTCCGCCTCCAGTCCCCGGAGCGCCCGGAGCGCCCGCGCGACCCCCACCATCGCGAGGCCCCCCGGCACCAGCGCCACCGGCACCGCGAGGAGGCCGCCGAGACCGAGCCACAGACCGAAGAGGCCGCCCACGCCGAAGAAGGCGACGCCCGCCGCCAGCGCGCGCACGCTGAGGAGGTCGAGGCCCTGGGCAGCCGGATGGTCGTGGTGGGAGGCCAGCTCGACGTGGTGCAGGTCCGCGATGCCGAGCAGGCCGAGCACGAGCTGGAGGGCCAGGACCGCGCCACCCAGGATCGCGCACACGACGAAGAAGCTCTGCATCGCTCACTTCACGGCTGGAGTCGAGCGACAAGGATGATCGAGTCCGGCCCCGGCGCAAGTCCGGCAGGCCTTCGGGTGCCCGGAATCGGAGGGCCGAAACTTGTTAGGATGGGCGCAGCCGGGGGAGTGACTTGGGGTTACGGCCTCTGGCACGGTTCTTCGAACGACCGGCGGGAGGATTGACCGGATCCCTGGCAATCCTCCCGTGGGGGAGCGCCGGCGCCAGGACGGTGCTCAGTGCATGGGACCGGTGTTCCGCTCCCAGAGCACGTTCACGATCACCCAGCGGCCGTTGACGCGGGCGAGCTGCAGGTAGTCGATCCAGTCCGCCATCGTGACCTTCGCGACCGCGGCGCCGCGGAAGATGTCGTAGATCCTCACGTCCTTCGCCTGCTTGTCGGCGGGGGTGCCCTTGCCGAAGCCGCGGGCGGTGCTGTTGACCAGCACCGAGCTGCCCATCCCCTGGACCATGTCCCGGCCGGTCAGCGTATCGCGGACGACAATCCGCTTCACCAGCTCGGGGCTCACCGCCCGCGTCATCCGATCGGCGCTGCCTTCGTACCATCCCTCGGCGTAGTCGAGGGCGGCGGCGCGGATCCCGGCCGAGTCGGCCGCCGTCTGGGCGGGCAGGACGCGCGGCAGCGCGAGGGGCACGAGAAGAGCCAGGGCAAGGAGACGCATCATGACCTCGGGGGCTGGGAGGAACGGACACGCGGGAAACACCCGCAATCTCCGGCGCGCCCGCGAGGCGTACCATGGCGCAGTGACCAACTGGCCGGGCGACGGGCCGTTCCGGCCTCGGCTATCGCAGCAGGCTCCGGAGCCTGGCGCTGTGGGTGCGGCTCGAGGTGAGGCGGGTGCCGTCCCGGAGCGTGAGCGTGTACTCGCCGTGGAAGTACGGCTCCACGGCGGTGATCCGCTCCAGGTTCACGATCGCCGAGCGGTGGACCCGGAGGAATCGCTCCGGGTCGAGCCGGGTCTCGAGGATCTTGAGCGGTTCGCGCAGCAGGTGCATCGCCTTCCCGACATGCAGCCGGGCGTAGTTCCCCGCAGCATCGATCCAGTCGATCTCCTCCGTCCGCACGAAGCTCACCCGGCTCCCGTCGCGCACCACCAGCCGCGTGGCCCACGCCCGCCCCTTCCGGAGTTCGGCGAGGACGGCTTCCAGCGCCGCCTGCTGGGTTCCCGCCCCGGCCGGCGCGCCGTGGCGTTCCCGGACCCGCGCGAGCGCCGCCTCGAACCGGCGGGGCTCGACCGGCTTGAGGAGATAGTCGATCGCGTTCACCTCGAACGCCCGGACCGCGTGCTCGTCGAAGGCGGTCACGAAAATCACCGAGGGACGGAGCTCGGGCGGCATCGCCTCGAGCACCGCGAAGCCGTCCAGCTCGGGCATCTGCACGTCGAGGAACACCACGTCGGGACGCTCGGCCAGGAGCACCTTGAGGGTCTCGTCCCCGTCCGCGCATTCCGCCGCGAGGGTGACGTCGGGGTGCGTGGCGAGGAGAGTGCGGATCCGCTCCCGGGCCAGCGGCTCGTCGTCCGCGAGCACCACGCGGATCATGCCACCGCCTCCGCCGCGAGGAGCACCGGCTGCTCGTGCCAGGGAATCCGCACCGTGACCGTGAGACCGGCGCCGGCGCCGCTGTCGAGCGTGAGCCCGCCCCGCCCACCGTACAACTCCTCGAGCCGCTGCCGGGTGCTGCCGAGGCCCACCCCCTCGGGCGCGGCCTGGGCCAGGCCGGGACCGTCGTCCCGCACCGCGATCACCAGGGTCTCGCCGTCACGCCGCGCCTCGAGACCGATGGTCCCCGTCCCGGCCCGGCGGGCGATGCCATGTTCGATCGCGTTCTCCACCAGCGGCTGGAGGAGGAGCTGCGGCACCAGGCAGGGAAGCACCGCGCCGTCGACCGCGCGGGTGATGCGGACCCGGTCCCCGAACCGGGCCTGGACAATGGCGAGATACTCGTCGAGCAGCGCCAGCTCCTCCGACAGCGGGACCTCGTGGCCCTGTCCCCGCGTGAGCGCCTTCCGGAGCAGGGTGCTGAGGTGCCCCAGCATCGCGTCGGCCGCGGCGGGATCGCGGTAGACCAGGGTCGAGATCCCCTGCAACGTGTTGAACAGGAAGTGGGGGTGGAGCCGGGCGGCGAGGGCTTCGAGCTGCGCCTCCGAGAGGCGCACCCGCATCCGGGCCGTCAGGGCCTCGCGCTCCCGCACCCGCTGGTGGAAGACCAGCGCGTGCACCGCCGCGATCACGCACCAGAACGCGATGTTCTCGCTGATGAACGTGCGGGCGAGCATGACCGTCAGCGGCGGGAATGGCAGGCCGGCGAGGTCGACCATCGCCCAGCGCTGCAGGGCGAACTTGGCCGGGGTGAGGACCGCGGCGAGCCCCAGGTGCAGCGGGACGTGGCGCAGCCAGCGCTGCCGGTCGATCGGGAAGCGGCGGGCCAGCCAGAAGAAGAGCGGGGTGAAGATCCCGCAGCTGTACCAGTCCGCGAACCGGTTGGCAAGGAGCGGGCCCCACGCGATCGGCCGGCCATCCGCGGCGAGCGAGACCGCCCACTGGCTGGCGGACAGCAGGGCCAGCACCGTCCACACGAGTGCGCCGAGCCCCCAGCGCCAGGCCGTCGAACGCATGCCTCAATGTCGGGGCTGGAGGGGCGGGCCGGAAGAGCGGTGGGGCAGGGCGGCCCTGCCGCGGGGGGAACCGGCCTCCCCCCACGGCGGGCGGTGGCTCAGCTCCCGACGCGGAAGAGGTAGCTGGCCTTGAGGAAGAAGCCGTCGCTCTCCCGCTGGAAGTCCCGGAACTTGAAGGACTGCGGCTCGAAGAGCGAGCTGCCGTACCCGGCGAAGAACACCGTCCCGGGGACCGGCGTGAAGGAGAGGAGCACGTCGCCCCGGAAGCGGTTGCTGCTCTCCGGCACCGTCTTCACGTAGTTGCCGACCCCCCGGTCGTAGATCAGGATCGGGGCGTTGGTCCGCTGCTCGTCGCGGAGCGCGTCCCGTTCCTCGGTGTTGTACTCGCCGACCAGCCGGATGAAGAGCGGGCGGGCGAGCTGGTACTCGATCTTGAGGCGGGGCACCCGCTGCCGCGCCACCAGCGTCCGGTCGCTGCGGCGTTTGTACTGGTTCTGGCGATAGCGCGCCTCGACCCGGAGCTGGCTGGTGGGCCGGAAGGTGAGCCCGAAGTCGGCGAAGACGATCTCGGCGCTGGCCCACTCCTCGAAGTTCTCGTCCTGGCCCGCCAGGATGAAGCCGTTGGCACTGAAGCGCTGCCACTCCGGCGTCGAGATCGAGAGGACGTAATCCCGGTTGGGGATCTTCTGGTTGCCGCCGGTGAACGCGACCGTGTCGAGTCCGCCCAGGCCGTCCGGCTGCTCGAGGGCGTACGCCCGGTAGATCCGGGGATCGTACCCGAACTTCTCGAGCAGGAGGGACATCCCCACCTGCCATCCGCCCTTGAGCTGCGCGTTCAGGTTGAAGTGGATCTTGGGATCGCGGACCTCCTTGCCGTCCATCAGCAGGTCGTAGGTCCAGGTCCCGTAGAGCGACACGTCGGGGGTGAACGACTCCACCAGCGACCCGGGCTTCCCCTTCACCGTGAAGAGGTTGGTGAGGGAGAGGTTGGCGTCGCCCGCGCGGGAAATGAAGCCGCTCCGGGTCCGGAAGTCGGGGTCGATCCCCGTCATCTGGTAGCGCACCCCGAAGACCCGGCCGCTGTGGGTGAACCGCGCCATCCAGATCGGCCCGCTCAGCGTGGTGCCGAACTCGTGGGTCTTGCCGAGCCCGCCCTGGAAGATGAAGCTGTTCCGGCCGAAGACCAGCCGCCCGTCCAGCGCGCCGACCCGGTTCCAGTTGTCGCCGTCCACCCGGTCGGTGTACACCAGGCCCAGCCGTGACCGCGTGCCCACGTCCTTCTGCACCCGGAGCACATTGACCACCGGGTGATGGTCCTCGTCGAACGAGGCGATCCGGTCGTCCACCGCCGAGATGATCCCCACGTTGGTGCCGAAGGCCTTGCCCGTCAGCTTCACCGCCCCCACGGGCTGCACGATGGCGCGGGTGTAGATGAGGGAGTACGGGGAGGCGAACTGCTCCAGCCCGTCGAGGAAGAAGGGGCGCTTCTCGGGATAGGCCAGCGCGTCCCGCGGGTCGAACTGGATCTGGGTGACGTCCGACTCGACCTGGGAGAAGTCGGGGTTGGCGGTGCCGTTGAGCGTGAGGTTGTTGGTGATGCCCCAGCGCACCGTGCCGCCGATGTCGGGGCCCGATCCGTTGTAATCCCAGGCCCCCTTGCTGTTGCGGGCGCCGTCGAGACGGCCGGTCACCTCGGGGGTGAAGTCGAGCGTGAGGCCCCGCTCGAGGCCCTTGAGTCCCACCAGCTGGCCCGCCTGGGAGAGGAAGGAGGCGTTGACCCGCTGGGCCGGGACCCAGGAGTCCTCGAACCCGGAGTGCTGCACCTCCCGCAGCACGTGGATCTGCCAGGTCTGCTCGTCCTTCGCCTGGTAGCGGAGGCTCTTGAAGGGAATCCGGATCTCGACCTCGTACCCCCCGTCGACCAGGCGCCCCTTCGAGCTGAAGACGTAATCGGGGGAGAGGTCGGAGCCTTCACGGGCCTGGGCCGCGCCGTTGTTGAACCCGCCCGCGTTGAGGTTGCCCCGCTCCACCATCACCCCGTCACCCTGCACCCCGAGCGGGTTCACCGCGAACATGAACGCCTGGCGGCTGTCGTTGTAGGTGCCGAGCAGGATCTGGATGAGGTCGTCCGAGAAGATCCGGTCGCGGTCGGCCAGCACCGCATGCACCTCGCCGTGCGGCTCCCGGGCCCGGATCCCGAAGTGGATCGCCGTGGGGGAGTACCAGACCAGTACCTCGGTCGAGTCCACCGCCGGCACCCCCTCGATGGGCTGGAAGTGCGAGAAGCCGGTGAGCCGTGCCGCCTCGCCCCAGACCGGCTCGTCGAGCACCCCGTCGACCACGATGTCGGTCTCGATCCGGGGGACCTGAACCCGGAGCTGGCCCTGCCGCCCGTCGTGGACCGCGCCCGCCCCGGGGGGCAGTGCGCCGCCGGCGGGTGGGACCGACGCTGCGGACGAAGACGAGGTCTGGGGGGCGGGGCCGGAGGCGGGGGCCTGGAGCAGGCCAAGAAGCGCGAGCAGGATCAACGGATACGCCTGGTCAGGAGGTAGAGCCGAGGTACGTGACCCGCGAAAGGCCGGTTTCGGGAGCGCGCTGGAACGATCCTGTCACGCTATTGCGACCTGGTGTACCTTCCAGAAAGCTCGGTCGCATCAGTCACAGGGAGGAACATGATACACCGTTCGCTGCCGGGGGCCATGGCGCTCCTCGCCCTCCTCGCCGCCCGCGGCGAGGCCCAGAACTCGCTCAAGTCCAGGGAACCGTCCTTCGATGGCCGGTCGCTTTCGTCGTGGGTGAAGGACCTCGATGCCCTCGCCCCGTCGACCCGCAATGCCGCCGCATACGCCATCAGCAGCATGGGCGCCGCGGCGAAGCCCGCTGTGCCCGCGCTGATCCACGTGCTCGAGGACCAGGACGCGCCGGCGACGGTGCGCTACCCGGTCTGCGTCGCGCTCCGCGAGATCGGTCCCGCCGCGAAGGAAGCGGTTCCCGCTCTCACCGAGGCGATGGACGACCGCAACGACGACATCGCCTCGATGGCGCGCCAGGCGCTCCGCGCGATCACCGGGGAAGATCCGAGGCCATCGGAGTGACGTCGCCGGGGCGGCGGGAGGGCAGGACGGCAGGCCGCTTCCACCGCACGCTGCTGGTCCTGGCCTTCCTCGCCGCCTGGCCGGCCGGCCGCGCCGCCGCCCAGGAGCGCACCGACCGCCACCTCCAGCGGGCCCTCGACAGCCTGGTCCAGGGGTTCCACGGCCAGGTGGGGATCTACGTCCAGCACCTCCGGACCGGGAAGACCGCGGCGGTCAACGCCGACTCGGTCTTCCCCACCGCGAGCATGATCAAGGTCCCGATTCTCATCGGGGTCTTCGACGCGATGGAACGGGGCCGCCTCGACTTCCGCCAGCCGCTGATCTACACCGACTCCCTGCTCTACGAGGGCGACGACATCCTCGGCAGCTTCAAGGACTCGAGCGTCGTCCCCCTCAACCGGCTGACGCTGCTCAGCATCACCACCAGCGACAACACCGCCTCCCTCTGGCTGCAGGCGCTGGCCGGTACCGGCAGCGTGATCAACCAGTGGCTCGACGATCATGGTTTCGACTCGACCCGAGTCAATAGCCGCACCCCGGGCCGGGAAGAGAACCGCAAGTTGTATGGCTGGGGGCAGACCACGCCGCGGGAGATGGCGCGGCTGCTGGTGATGATCCGGCAGGAGAAGGCGGTGAGCCCGGCCGCGAGCCAGGAGATGTACCGCCACCTCACCCGGAGCTACTGGACCGGCGAGGCCCTCTCGGCGATCCCGCCGTGGGTCCAGGCGGCCTCGAAGGTGGGTGCGGTGGACCGGTCCCGCTCCGAGGTCGTCCTCGTGAACGCCCCCTCGGGCGACTACGTGTTCTCGGTCATCACGAAGAACCAGGCCGACACCACCTGGGACCCACCCAACGAAGGGTGGGTCCTCATCCGGAAGGTCTCGGCCCTGCTCTGGCGGTACTTCGAGCCGAAGCACCCCTGGACCCCGGCGGACGGGGCCCGGCGCTTCAAGCCCTGAGGGCTCAGACCACGTCGCCCTGGCTGGCGAAGAGCTGCACCGCCACGGGGATGTAGGTCTCCCGCCCGATCTTCTTCTCCAGGTAGTTCTTCTGCACCTGCGGCGGGATGGGCAGCCCCTTCCACTGCATGATGGGCTTGATGTCGACGACCCGCACATCCTGCAGCACCATCGCGATGCTGGCCCCCATCAGGTAGCCGCCGTTGACGCCCGAAAGCGACCCGTAGACCTGGCGGTAGGCGTAGACCGACAGCTTGCTGTAGGTCCGGTCCTTGGTGAAGAAGTTCGTCTGGTACATCCGCGGCATCGCCAGGTAGACCGGCACCTGGGGGTTCACGATCTCCATCAGCATGCGGAAGCCCGACGCGTCCGACACCCCCGCGCTGCGCCACCCGGTTTCCGTACCCTGGCCCGTATGGATCGCGAACATGGGAAGGTCCCGGATGACGTCCTTGCCGTAGGCCATCCCATCGAAATAGAAGTTTGACGTCGGTGCCATTCGCCCCCCCTCTGGTGTCGTGTCCCTGGCCTCCACCGAGGCCGCTCCCTCCACTTCCGAGAACGGGAACCCCGGCCGAAGCACGACACCGATTGCAACCTTTGACCCCCGTTTCCTGTCCTTCTAGGGCTGGATTCACCGTCCAACCCCTTCCCGGACACGCTCCATGCTCGAGTTCCTCGCCGATGTCCGCCCGGCTCTCCGATCCCTCCGGCGGCGGCCGCGGTTCGCCCTGGGCGTGCTGCTGACCCTGGCGCTCGGTATCGGGGCCAATACCGCGATCTTCAGCGTGATCAACGCCGCCTTGATCAAGCCCCTGCCCTACCGCGAGCAGGGCCGGCTGGCCCTGATCTGGAGCCGCTGGAGCAACTTCGAGAAGACCTGGGTGGCCGACCAGGAGTACTTCGCCTACCGGGACCAGACCCGCCTCTTCCAGGATGTGGCGATGTGGGGGACCCCGGACGACGCGATCCTGACCGGGACTCATGCCCCGGCCACGGTCCAGTCCGTGGAAGTCACCCGCAACCTGCTCGACGTACTCGGGGTCGCGCCCCTCGCGGGGCGTGCGTTCACCGCCGAGGAGGACGCGCCCGGCGGTCCGGCGGTGGCGATGGTCGGCTATGACCTCTGGAAGCGGGACTTCGGCGGCGATCCCGGGCTGGTGGGCCGGACCATCACCCTCGATGGCGTCGGCACCACCGTGGTGGGGATTCTCCCGAAGGGCGCGAGGCTTCCCCTCGAGTTCCAGTCGTCCACGCCGGCCCAGATCCTCCGGCCCATGGCGCTCGACCCGGCCAGCACCAGCCAGAGCCACAACTACTACGCGGTGGCCCGCCTCGCGCCCGGTGTCACGGCCAGCCAGGCCACCGGCGAGCTCCGGGCCCTCGCCGCCCGCTGGACCGCCGAGGGGAAGTACCCCGCCACGATGCAGTTCACCGCCTTCGCCGTGCCGATCGCGGAGGAAGTCGGGGGCGGGGCGCGGACGGCGCTCCTCACCCTCTTCGCGGCGGTGGGCCTGCTCCTGCTCCTCACCTGCGTCAACGTCGCCAACCTGCTCCTCACCCGGGCGGACGGCCTGAGCCGGGAGATGGCCGTCCGCGCCGCGCTGGGGGCCGGGCGGGGACGTCTCGTCCGGATGACACTCACCGAGAGCATTCTCCTCGCACTGGGCGGCGGACTCCTCGGCCTCGGCGTCGGCTTCGGGGCGCTCCGCCTCATCGTGGCCTCGGCGCCGACCAGTGTTCCGCGCACTGCCGATCTCGGGATCGACCCCGCCGTGCTCGGGTTCACCCTGCTGCTCTCGGTGCTCACCGGCCTTCTGTTCGGCGCCGCACCGGCGCTCCGCCTCTCGCAGACCAGCCTCGCCGGCTCGCTCAAGGATGGCAACAAGGGCAGCGAAGGCCCGGGGAGGCGGCAAGCGCGAAGCCTGCTCATCGCGAGCGAGATGGCGCTCGCCATCATGCTGGTGATCGGCGCGGCGCTCCTGGTGCAGAGCTTCCGGAAACTCGTGGCCACCGATCCCGGCTTCGATCCGGGGAAGAGCCTCACGCTCCGCCTGGCCCTGCCGGTCCCGTCCTATCCCGCCATACCCGACCTGGTGCGGTTCTACGAGCAGCTGCGGCACGAAGTCGCCGCGCTCCCGGGTGTGCAGGCGGCCGGCCTGGTGCGGGTCCTGCCGCTCGCCGACGACATCGGCGACGCGGGCATGGCGATCGAGGGGAAGACCCCTGCCTCCGACCAGGGGTGGTCAGCCGACTGGCAGGTGGTGACCCCCGGCTACTTCGAAGCGATCGGGATGCGGCTGGTGAAGGGCCGCTTCTTCGACGACCGGGACACGCCGGATGGACTCCAGGTGATCGCGGTGAACCAGGCGCTGGTCGATCAGTATTTCGCACCGGGCGAGGACCCGATCGGCCAGCGGATCAGGATCGGGGGACCGGACACCCCCTGGCGGACCATCGTCGGCGTGCTGGCCGATACCCGGCACCACGGCCTGACCGGGCCGGTCAAGCGGGAGTGGTTCGTGCCCCACGCGCAGTTCGCCAGCTCGTGGGGCTCTACCCGCCGGGCCATGACGCTCGTGGTCCGCACCAGCGGCGACCCGATGGCGCTGCTCGGGCCGGTGGCCCGCGTGGTGGCGGCGAAGGACCCCAACCTCCCGATCTCGCAGGTCGCGACGATGGACGAGGTCATGGCGACCGCGGTGCGCGAACAGCGCTTTACCGCGAGCCTGATGGCAGGGTTCGCCTTCCTGGCGCTCCTCCTCTCCGCGATCGGGGTCTACGCCGTGATCGCGTATTCGGTCAGTCAGCGCACCCGCGAGATCGGGATCCGCCTCGCGCTCGGCGCGGACGGCGGGGTGGTCCGGCGCATGGTCGTGAGCCAGGGACTTCGCCCCGCCCTCGCCGGGATCGCCCTCGGCCTCCTCGGCGCGGCGGGGCTGAGCCGGTTCCTCGCCTCGCTGCTGATCGGCGTGCGCCCCCTCGACCCGGTGACCTTCGCGCTGGTACCCGCCTGCCTCCTCCTCGTGGCCCTGGCCTCGAGCCTGGTCCCCGCGATCCGGGCGACCCGGGTGGACCCGATGCTGGCCCTGCGGCAGGACTAGCACCCGAGGGGACAGGGCCGGTCGGCTATTGTCAGGCAGAGGGTGACACTGAGGGGAGTGTCACGGCGCCATCACCCTGCCTGACACGGGCCGGTCCAATATTCGGTACCCTCCCATGCAATCCAGTCCAGGAGGGTACCATGCGAAACCTGACCCGATGGCTCTACTCCGGTTTGGCCCTGGCCGCCCTGGGATGCTCCCAGGATACGCCCAGCGGCCCCACCGCGGTCGAGTCCGATCCATCCTCGATACGCGTTCCGGTTCCACCCGCCGCCCACCAGCTGGTGGTGCTCAGCCGGAACATCTACGTCGGCGCCGACGTCGATGCGGTCATCGCCGCGCTGTCGACCCCTGACCCGAACGACGATATACCGGCCCTGCTTGAGGCCGTGGCCACACTGCACGAGACCGATTTCTCGGTCCGCGCCGAAGGCTTCGCGCGCGAGGTCGGATGGTTCCGACCCGACGTGGTCGGCATCGTCGAGGTGAGCCGCATCGACATCGACCTCGACCTCACCCCGCTCGGCGGCCCGCACATCGTGGCGCACGAGGATTTCCTGCCCGAGATCCGGGCGGCCCTGGCGCGGCATCACCTGAACTACCGGGTCGCCGCCAGCAACCTGAACTTCACGGTCGAACCGATCCCGGGTATCCGCCTGATGGACTACGACGTGACGCTGGTCGGTCCGGGGGTGCGGGTGGACCAGGATGTCGTGGCCCGGAACTTCACCACCAACGTCGGCCCGGTCGCCCCGGGCGTCTCGCTGACCTACGGCTTCACCCTGGTCCCGGTCACGGTCCAGGGGCGGTCATACCGGGTCGCAACAACCCACCTGCAGGATGACGTCGGTGGGACCGACCTGAGGCTCCTTCGTGCCGCCCAGATGCAGGAACTGGTCGGGTTGATCCCGTCCGACCGGCCGGCGGTCATCATGGGCGACTTCAACGACCCGGCCGGGACACCGATGTACCAGCTGGCACTGGGCGCCGGATTCACCGACGTCTGGGCGGCGCTCCGGCCCGGCCTGCCCGGCTACACGTGCTGCCACAGCAGCGACCTCACCGACAGCCGGGTGCCGGGTGAGCGGGTCGACTTCGTGCTGGCCCGCGGCTTCGAGACGCGGCATGACCCCGTCACCGGGTTCATTGCCCGGTTCGGGCTCCTGCCGCAGGAGATGCTCCCGGGGCCGATGCACCCGATCTACGTGAGCGACCACATCGGCCTGGTCGCCTGGCTCCGGCGGCCGGTGCCGAACCGCTGACGCGGACCCCCGCGGGGCCGGTGTCGCCTGGACACCGGCCCCGTGGTGTGTCCGGCTTGACGGGGTTTAATTGATCGATTAATTAGGAGCATGGCCGACCCCGACGCCACCACCGCCATCCTCGACGCCGCCGAGTCCCTCTTCGCCCGGCAGGGGTTCGCGGCCACCACCATCAAGGCGATCGGGCGCGACGCCGGCGTGAACCCCGCGCTCCTCTACTACTACTTCCCCGACAAGGCCAAGCTCTATCACGCCGTCCTCGAGCGCCGCCTCGGGACCGTGGCCCGGGCCGTCGGGGAGCAACTGCAGGAGACCTCGGATCCCCTCGAGGCGCTCACCCTCGTTCTCCGCGCCTACGCCCGCCGGATGCAGGAGGCCCCCAGCATTCCCCGCCTCCTCGTGCGGGAGCTGGCCGATCACCAGGTGGCCCACGCCCTCCCGATCATCCGCGAGATCGCCGCCGGTCTCTTCCGCCGGATCTGCGACCTCATCGAGGCGGGACAGGCCCGCGGGGTCATCCGGCGGGAGCTGGATCCGCGGTTCACCGCCATTTCGCTCGTCTCCCAGATGGCCTGGTTCTTCGTCGCCCAGCCCGCGGTCTCGCGGATGCTCGGGTACGAAGGCGTGGTCCCGCCCCGGACCGTCGAGCGCTACGTCGATCACGCCGTCGCGTTCGGGCTCCGTGCCCTGGCGCCCGACACCCCCCGTTCCTCCACCCGGAAGCGAGTCCGTTCATGACCTCGCCCCGTCCCCTGCTCCTCGCCCTGCTCCTCCTCGTCGCCTGCGGCCGGCCGGGGAAGGAATCCGCGTATCCCGGCACGATCGAACTCGACGAGAGCGATGTGGCCCCCCTCCTGGGAGGTCGCATCGTCGAGATGCGGATCCAGGAGGGCGACAGCGTGACGCCCGGCTATACCATCGCGAGCCTGACCCAGGCGAGCCTCCCCGCCACGGTCGAGGAGCGGTGGGCGCGGCTCGCGGCCGCGCGGGCCCGCCTCGCCGACCTCGAGCGCGGCTCGCGTGTCCCGGAGCTCGCCCGGGCGGAAGCCGATCTCGCGGCCGCGGAGGCCGACGCGGACCGCACCGCGAAGGACCTGGTGCGGGTCGGACCGCTGGCGCAGAACGGCGTGGTG
>DASZPT010000061.1:0-2840 GCA_035549935.1 Gemmatimonadales bacterium | reverse complement strand
CCGGCGGCGAGCTGGTCTACGTCACCAATGAAGACTCGCGGAACCTCACCGTCATCGACGCCGCGACCGACAGCGTCGTCGCGACCATCGAGGTGGGCACCCGGCCGAGAGGCGTGAAGGTGAGCCCCGACGGCAGGACCGTCTACGTCGCCCTCTCGGGTTCCCCCAAGTGCCCGCCCACCATGCCCGACGAGGAGTGCGAGAAGCTCAAGGCGGACCGCACCAAGGACGGCGTGGCCGTGGTCGACGTCGCCACCCGCACGACCGTGAAGACCCTCCCCGCGGGTCTCGATCCCGAGACCTTCGACGTGAGCCCCGATGGCGCGAAGCTCTTCGTCTCGAACGAGGATGCCGACTCCGCCACCGTGGTGGACATCGCGAGCGGCAAGGCGGTGGCGAACGTGAAGGTGGGGCGGGAGCCGGAAGGCGTCACCCTCGCCCCCGACGGGAAGTCGGTCTGGGTCACTGGGGAGACCGATCACGACATCACCGGGATCGACCTCGCCACCGGGAAGGCGATCGGGCAGATCGACGTCCTGGGCAAGCGGCCGCGCGGCATCGGGTTCCTCCCCGACGGCTCACGGGCCTACGTGACCAACGAGGTGAGCGGCACCGTCTCCGTGGTCGACATGGCGGCGAAGAAGACCGTCAAGCAGATCACCATGCCCGAAGGCGCCCGTCCCATGGGCATCCTGGTCACCTCCGACGGCAAGCGGATCTACATCAGCAACGGCCGCGGCAAGACCGTCTCCGTGATCGACCCCGCCACCGACCAGATCCTCCAGAGCGTCGAAGTCGGGACCCGCCCGTGGGGGATCGGGATGACGAAGGATGGGAAGAAGCTCTACACCGCCAACGGCCCCGACAACAACGTGACCGTGGTGGACGTGGCGACCATGACCGTGCTGAAGAAGGTGCCCGTCGGCTCGGTGCCGTGGGGCATCGCGATCGGCCCGCGGCCGTAGGGGGGAATGGAGCGAGGGGTGCGGCCGCCCGGCGACCGCACCCCTCGCTTCGTTCCTGCCGCCGACCGACCCTACGCGAACGGCCGCCAGGTCGGCACACTCCCCGGCCACCGCCAGGCAATCCACCCGTCCAGCCCCCACGCCCGACCCGACCGCGCCAGGAAGAGCACCACCAGCGTGATCACCAGCATGTAGTGGAATCCGAGCGACGCGGCCGAGAGATGCGCCGAGGCCAGGCCGTAGTTGAGGCTGAGCCAGAGCGCGCCGAGCGCCCCCAGCCCCGCGAAGCAGCCGAGCGTGAGCGAGAGTCCCGCCAGCACCTCGCCCCACGCCGTGAGCTCGGCGAAGAGGGTGCTGTGGGTCAGGACGGTCTGCTCGAGAAAGGCCTTGTACCAGAGGATCGGGTTCTCCGCCGCCTGCCGGGTGACGATGCCCGGCATCGCCGCCACCCACCGCGGTTCCACCCCGAGAAACGGAACGAAGCCGCCGAACAGGACGATGTCCATCTTGCTCCACAGCGCCTTCACGAACCAGAGACCCACCAGGATCCGGAGGACGGCAAGCCACCGGCTGGGGTGGGACATGTCGATGTCGGAGGGCGCCACGGCGTTCGGGGCTGTCATCGAGGCTCCAGAGTGAACAGAGGGAGATCGGAGGCTCCGACAAGGTACCGCGCGGATGGCTGGTGCGATAGCCGATCGAGAGGGGCATCGCCGCCTCCGCACATCACCGGATGCGCACTCCCAGCTCGTGGACGATGAAGCTCCAGCTGTCGACCAGCTCCTCGAGGATCTTGGACACCGGCTTCCCCGCCCCGTGCCCGGCCCGCGACTCGAGACGGAGCAGCACCGGGTGCTCCGAGGCGCTCGCCGCCTGGAGACGCGCCGCCATCTTCCGTGCATGCAGCGGATCCACTCGCGTGTCGCTCTCCGCCGTCGCAAGCAGCACCGCCGGATAGGGCGTGCCATCCTGCACCCGCTGGAGCGGTGAATACGCCCGCAGATAGCGGAACTGCTCCGGGTCCTCGGCAGACCCGTATTCCGGAATCCACAGCCGGGCGATCCGGAAGAGATGGTACCGCAGCATATCGAGGAGCGGTACCTGCACCAGCACCGCCCGGAACAGCTCGGGGCGCTGGGTCAGCACCGCGCCCATCAGCAGCCCGCCATTCGATCCCCCGGCGATCGCGAGCCTCGCGGGCCGGGTGTAGCGCTCGCGGATCAGGTACTCCGCGCCCGCGATGAAGTCGTCGAAGGTGTTCTGCTTCCGGCCCAGCATCCCGCCCTGGTGCCAGGCCTCGCCGTACTCACCGCCGCCCCGGAGATTCGGCACCGCCACCACCCCGCCCTGCTCGAGCCACAGCAGCAGCGAGCGCGAGAAGCCCGGCGACATGCTGATGTTGAACCCGCCGTAGCCGGTGAGATACGCCGGGTTGTCGCCGTCGAGCGGGAGACCGGCCGGATGCACCACGAACATGCTGATCATGGTGCCGTCGCGAGAGGGATAGCGGACCTGCTTCACGGTGAAGCGCCCGGGGTCGAGATCGGCATCCACCCGGCGCCACAGCGTCACGGCGCCGCTGGCGAGGTCCACCCGGTACACGCTCGGCGGCACGGTGTACGACGAGAAGGCATAGAACAGCTCGTCGCCCTCCGGTTCCGCTCCCCACCCTGCCAGGCTCCCGAGCGTCGGGAGCTCGACCTGGCGGCGGTTGGCGCCATCCTGGTCCACCACGACGAGCCGGGAACTCGCCTGCTCCAGATACGAGAGCCCCAGCTTCCCCCGGGCGAGAATGGCCCCGTCCAGCACGGCGTCCGGGCGCGGCGGCACGATCGCGGTCCATCGCTCGCGCGCCGGCCGCTCCGGGTCGACGCG
>DASZPT010000060.1:0-2249 GCA_035549935.1 Gemmatimonadales bacterium | reverse complement strand
TCCTCACCCTCCGGGAAGAACGACGTCATCCACCAGGTGCCGCCCACCGGGAGCACGTTGATCGCGCCCACCCGCCGGATGCCCGGGACCGAGGCGGCCGCCTGGAGGACCTCGTCGAAGTACTGGACCGCGCGCGCCCGTTCCGGCATCGCGTTGCGGGCCGGCGCCAGCGTGAGCGTGAGTCGCCCGGCGGTCTGGAACCCGGGGTCCTCCTGAAGGAGCCGGCGCATGCTCCGGATCGTGAGCCCGGCACCGACCAGCACCATCGCGGCGATCCCGAGCTCCGCCACCACGAGCACGTCGCGCAGGCGCCGGGAGCCGCCCGCCACATCCGCCCGGTCACCCGAGCGGAGCGAGGCCGCCAGGTCTGCGCGAAGCGTCCGGAGAGCCGGATAGGTGCCGAACCCGACGCCGATCACCAGCATCAGGACCACGGTGTAGGCGAGTGCGAGCGGGTCGAGCCCGATATGGTCGGCCCCCGGGAGGCCCTGGGGAGCCAGCGCCGAGATCCACCGGAGTCCCGCTGCCGCGAGGCCGAGGCCGAGCAGCGTGCCGGCCATCGCCAGGACCAGGCTCTCGGTCAGCAGTTGCCGTCGCAGACGGGCGCGTGCCGCCCCCAGTGCCGACCGCACGGCGAGCTCCCGGCGCCGGCGGAGCACCCGCACGAGGAGCAGGTTGGCGATGTTCGCGCCGGCGATGAGGAGCACCAGGCTCACCGATGCCCATGCCGCGAGCACGGCGGGGCTCTGCTGCGCCACCAGGACCCCCCGGAAGGACTGCATCGACACCGACCAGCCGCGGTTGGTCGAGGGGTACTCTTCCGCCAGCCGGCGCCCGATGGCGCCCAGCTCCGCCTCGGCCTGCTGTGGCGTCTTCCCCCGCGCCACGGCGCCCACCGCGCTCAGGAACCGCTTGCCCCGGCCGTTGTGGGGATCGAGCGCGTTCCCCATCGGAACCCAGAGGTCGTATCCGTTCGACGGGAACTCGAATCCCGCCGGCATCACCCCGACGACCGTGAGCCGCTGCCCGTCCAGCTCGAGCTGCCGGCCGATGACATCGCCTCGGCCTCCCATCGCCCGGCGCCAGAAGCCATCGCTCAGGACCACCACGCCGGTGTGCCCCGCCTCCCCGTCGTCTACCTGGAAGCCGCGGCCCAGCGCCGGCGTGGCGCCCAGGGTGTGGAAGATGTCGGTCGAGACGGTTGCGAACCGGATCCTCGCCGGGGCATCGGTGCCGGTGAGGTTTCCCCGGCCCCCCCAGTAGGCTGAGATCCCGTCGAAGGCCTTCGCCTCCGCCCGCCAGTCGAGGAAGTCGGGCTGGGACACACCGAACTGGGTCCACCCGCGTTCCAGGTTGTCGCTGGAGATGTCCACCACGCGATCGGCGTTGGCATAGGGGAGCCGCAGCAGAAACGTCGCGCGCACCACGGAGAAGATCGCGGTGTTCGCGCCGATCGCGAGACCGAGGGTCAGGACGACGACGAGACTGGTGAGCGGCGCGCGCCGGGCGAGACGGAGCGCCTGACGGAGATCCTGGAGGAAGCTCTGCATGAGGGCCGGCCTGTTCTGGCTTCGGGGGTGTGGGGTGGGCTACCCGAAGTTGGACAGTGGAAGACGCCGCGTCGTTGGAGAGGCACGGCGACTGCAGGATCCTGCCAAGCGGATTCCAGCGGGGTGGGGAAACGGAGCGGGGGTGGTGGAGAAACGCAGCGGGGTGGTCCCCGGAGCGCGGAGGGGGAAGCGGAAGCGGGGTGTGGTCCCCGGAGCGGCGTAAGTGAGCCCGTCCTCTATGAGGACTCTCCCGATCGGGCGAACTTGAGCCGCGAGGAGACCAGGCCCCGCTTCCGCTTCGCACTTGAGCCGCGAGGAGACCACGCCCCCGCGGCGCGCTACACCGTCGCCCGTGTCCGGTCGATCGTCCCCCGCTCCGACAGGGCACTCTGCGCCGCCGACAGCCGCGCGATCGGCACCCGGTAGGGCGAGCAGCTCACGTAATTCATCCCCAGGCTGTCGCAGAAGGCCACCGACCGGGGCTCGCCGCCGTGCTCGCCGCAGATGCCGAGCTTGAGGTCCGCCCGCGTCTTGCGGCCGAGCTGGCAGGCCATCTCGATGAGCTTGCCGACCCCCGCCTGGTCCAGCACCTGGAACGGATCGTCGTCCACGATCCCGTGCTCCAGGTAGTAGGGGAGGAACCGCCCCGCGTCGTCCCGGGAGAGCCCCCAGGTCGTCTGGGTCAGGTCGTTGGTGCCG
>DASZPT010000059.1:0-2427 GCA_035549935.1 Gemmatimonadales bacterium | reverse complement strand
TAGAGGGAATCGATGGCCGGCCACGCCAGCGCCGCCGCATCCCGGAGGGGAAGCGGGGTGTGATTCGTGATGAGCAGCAGCCCGCCGACCTGCAGGGTGTCCGTGGGCGGAACCACCGGCGCCTGGGCCAGGCTGTCCGCGAGAGTGGCGAGCGCATCGGCCTCGGCCCAGAGCCGGGCCAGACTGTCCGCCTTGCGCTGGAGCCGCTCCAGCTCGCCGCGCTCCTGCGCCGCGAGCGGCATGGCGACCAGGAGCAGGCCCCAGCACCAGCGGAGGAGGCGCCTAGACATCGATCAGCATCCAGCGGCCCGCGAAGATCGCGAGCGGCCCCGGCCAGTTGAACACCATCTGGAGCGAACTCCCCAGGAGATCGAGGTTCACCCCCGCGACCGAGATCATCACCTGCCCCGCCACCACGAGGGCGATCACGCTGAGGAGGAAGCCGGCGGTCCGGGTGGTCCCGCCCGAGATGGCGAAGAAGATCGTGAAGGCCACCACGGTCGCGAGCGCGAAGCGGAGCCCCAGCGCCCAGGCATAGCCCTGGAGCCCGGCGGGAATCGTGGCCAGGCCCGTCGCCAGGACCGCTCCCACCTGCACCGCCAGCATAGGCAGGAGCAGGACCGTGAGGCCGGCCAGCAACCGGTAGAGCACGTACTGCCAGCGGGGGAGCGGGAGCGAGAGGGCATGCACGTGACGGCCCCGGTGATCCGGCGCCCACGCCGCCACCGCGATCAGGAGCCCGAGCCCGCCCGCCAGGAGGGGATAGAGCACACCCCACCCCTGCAGCCAACGGAGCAGTTCGTCCGGCGCGAGCCCCTTCTCGGTGCCGGTCGCGCCCTGCACCGAGAGCACCGGGATCGCGAACCCGGCGACGGTGCCGAGCACGACGACGATGCGCGACCAGCGCCATTGGCTCGCGAGGACGGCCCGGAACCGGTCGAGGTGTACCGCGTGCGTGACCATGACCTTCACTCCTTCCGCCCAGCGCTGCCCGCGGCCCGGAAGGTCCGCAGCAGCTCGACGAAGCCGTCCTCGAGGTCGAGATCGACGATCTCCTCCAGCGCGATGCCCCGCGCCGGGAACCACCCCGCCATCTCCGGTTCCCAGTTCCGCACCGTCCAGGTCTCGCGCCGCCCGTGGGCCTCCCGGGCCATGAGCACGAACGGCGCCTCGGCCGCCCCGCCATTGGCGCTCGCGCCGGCGACCTTGAGCTTCTTCGTGCCGTTCTTGAGCCGGACCATCGGCACCTCGGTGATCAGCCGGCCGTTGTCCATCACCCCCACCCAGTCGCAGATCCGTTCGAGCTCGTGCACCAGGTGGCTGGAGATGAGCACCGTGGCCTGTCGCTCCGCGACGTACTCGAGGAGCGAGGCGAGAATGTCCCGCCGCGCCACGGGGTCGAGCCCGTCGGTCGGCTCGTCGAGGACCAGCAGCTCGGGGCGCTGCGCCATGGCCGAGAGCATCATGACCTTCGCCCGCTGGCCCTTGCTGAGCCGCCCGAAGGGGCGCGTGTCGTCCAGCTCGAACTGGCCCAGCAGCGACTCGGCCGCGGGCCAGTCCCAGGTCGGATAGAACGCCGCCTGGAAGCGGAGGAGATCGCGCACCGTGCTGGTACCGTCGAAGTGCGGCTGCTCCGGGACGTAGCCGACCCGCGCGAGCACCGCCGCCGACTGCGCCGGGACCGCCTGCCCGAGGACCGTGATGCGGCCCGCCTGGGGACGGAGAAGGCCGAGGAGGAGGCGAAGGGTCGTGGTCTTGCCGGATCCGTTCGGACCGAGAAAGCCGTAGATCGACCCGGCGGGCACATGGAGGTCGAGATGCTCGATCCGGAAGCGCCCGCCCGGGCTGTAGCCGAGTCCGCTGGTTTCCACCGCGTGGGTCATGCTGCCCCCGTGTCCATGAGCCTGAGGAGCGCCTTGCGCAGGTCGTGCGGCGGAATCCGGAGCCGGCTCGCATCCTCGAGCATCCGCCTCACCAGTGCCTCCGCCTGTTCCGATCGCTCCGCGCCTTTGACCTTCTCGGGGACCTCCTGCACGAAGGTCCCGGCGCCCTGCCGCATCTCGACGAACCCCTCGCGCTCGAGCTCCCGGTAGGCCTGTACTACCGTCGCGGGGTTGATCCGGAGCTGGCTCGCCAGCTGGCGGACCGAGGGGAGCCCCGATCCCGGCGCCAAGTCCCCCGCCGCGATGGCCACCTTGATGCGGGTGGCGATCTGGGCGTAGAGCGGGGTGACGCTTCGGGAATCGATCTGGCTGAACACCGGGGTCGCTGTATCGGCCTGTGTATTAGTGTACCGATACAGTGCTACTTTCGATCGGGGATGTCAAGCGGGACAGGCTCGGGGCACCAAAAAGGTCGGGGGTCGGGGGCCGCCTCACGGCGCCCCGACCCCCAACCCCCGACCCCTGACCCCTGACCGGGGACTCG
>DASZPT010000058.1:0-8223 GCA_035549935.1 Gemmatimonadales bacterium | reverse complement strand
TCTCCGCCATGACCCGGCTGGCCCCGGCCCGGATCGTGGGGCTGGTGCTCGGGATCTGGTTCCTGGCGACGTCGCTCGGCAACTGGCTCGCCGGGTTCGCCTCGAGCATGTACGAGCAGATGCCGCTCCCGACGCTGTTCGGCGTGGTGACGGCGCTGACGCTGGTGGCCACCGTGATCCTGGCCGGACTGGTCGGGCCGATGAAGAAGCTCCTCGGCAAAAGCTGAGACGGCGGGGCGGGCGAAGGAGAACGCACCTCGGGGCGGCCGCCTCGAGGTGCGTTGGCTTATCGGGAGCGGGATCCGCTCACCGGCCTACCGCTTGAACACCCGGAACAGGTACCACAACGACGGCAGCAGCACCACCGCCCCCACGCCCAGGCCGATCGACACCAGCTTGAGGGTGATGTGCGGCGCCGCGGCGTCCTGCAGCGTCAGGGTGGGCGGGAGGATGTAGGGATACTGGGCGAGGGCCCACCCCCAGACGATGCCGACCACCTGCGCCGCGGGCGCGACGCGCGCCACCCGGTAGCGCCGCGACCAGAGGCCCCAGAAGGCGAGGATCGCCGCGGTGCCGGTGACGAGATGCACCGGGATGGCGCGGGCCGAAGCGGTCAGGCCGTGCCAGACCAGCGGCGACTCGCGCCAGGCGAGGAGCAGGGTGAGGAAGGCGGTCACGAAGACGGCACCGCCGGCTGCGAGGGCGCGTTTGCGGAAGTCTTCCTGGAGATCGCTCTCCCTGCTCTCCACGGTCAGGTACACCGCGGCGAGGAACGCGAAGAGCGCGAGGGTGAAGGCGCCGACGCTGGCGGTGAAGGGGGAGGCCCAGGGCGCCAGGTAGTCCTCGACGAACCCGCGGCCACTGGGCCGGTTCACCTGGCCCGCCGCGATGGCGCCGAGCGCCACGCCGAGCAGGACGGGGGTGACGAGACTCGCGATCGCGAAGACCCGGCCCCAGGAGCGCTGCTCGGTGGAGTACTCGGGGGCATAACTCCGGAAGATGAAGGCCGACCCCCGGAGTACGATGCCGAGGAGGACGAGGCTCAGCGGCACGTGCAGCGCGATCGTGAGCCGGCTGAAGGCCGGCGGGAAGCAGGTGAAGAGCAGCACGATCACCAGGATGAGCCAGACATGGTTGGCCTCCCAGACCGGCGCGATCGCATGCGCGATCAGGCTGCGCTGGTGCTCGCGGCGGGGGCCGCTGGCGAAGAGGTCCCACACCCCGCCTCCGAAGTCCGCCCCCGCGAGCAGCACGTACGCGGTGAGCCCCAGGACCACGGCCCCCGCGACGAGGTCGGCGAGTCCGAGCGGCGGCATCAGCGGGCCTCCGTCGCGGGGCGGGTCGCGGCCGCCGGACTGTAGATCCGGTGCCAGTCCTGGTCCCGCGGGCTCTTGATGATCTGGCTGTAGAGCATCCAGACCACGACGATGCCGAGCAGGACGTAGAGCAGCGTGAACCCGGCGAGAGTATAGGTGAGGCCGGGCATCGGGGTCACCGCATCGGCGGTGCGGAGGACACCGTGGACCACCCAGGGCTGGCGTCCCACCTCCGTCACGGTCCACCCCGCCTCGATGGCGATGAAGCCGAACGGCGCGCACACGGCCAGCGCCTTGAGCAGGAGCGGGTGCTCCGCGATCTGGCGGCGGCGGGCGACCGTCCAGATCACCCAGAGCGCCACCAGCGCCATCGCGGTGCCGAGTCCCACCATGACCTGGAAGGCGACATGGACCGTGGGGACGTGCGGCCAGTCTTCCCGCGGGAACTGGTCGAGGCCCGCGATCTCGGCGTCGGGGTCGTGCGCCGCGAGGAGGGAGAGGCCGGCGGGGATCTCGATCCCGTAGCGCACCGTCCGGGTCTCCATGTCGGGCCAGCCACCGAGGAGGAGCGGGGCCGACCGCCGGGTCTCGAACAGCGCTTCCATCGCCGCGAGCTTGGCCGGCTGGTAGCGGGCCACGTTGCGGGCGCTGATGTCCCCCGAGATCGGCTGGAGCAGCGCCGCCGGGGCGCCCACCAGCAGCGCGATGGCGAGGGCCCGCCGGTGGAAGGTGTTCATCGGCTCGCGCAGGAGGAGCAGCGCATGGATCCCCGCCACGGCGAAGCCGGTCGCCGCATAGGCGGCGAGGGTCATGTGGAGCGTCTGCTGGAAGGCCGCGGGACTCTGCAGGGCCTTGATGGGATCGATGTTGGTGATCGCCCCGTTCACCAGCTCGAAGCCGGTCGGCGCGTTCATCCAGGCGTTGACCAGGACGACGAAAATGCCCGAGACGGCGCCGCTCACCGCGACCATCACCCCGGCCAGGAGGTGCGCCCGCGGCGGAATCCGGTCCCAGCCGTAGAGGTAGATGCCGAGGAAGATGGCCTCGGTGAAGAAGGCGAAGCCCTCGAGGGAGAAGGGAAGCCCGATGAGGGGGCCCGCCAGCTCCATGAACCCCGGCCAGAGGAGGCCGAGTTCGAAGCTCAGCACCGTGCCGGAGACCGCGCCGACTGCGAAGAGGATCGCGGTGCCCTTGCTCCACCGCTTCGCGAGCTCGAGGTCGATCGGATCCTTCGTGGCGAGCCAGCGCCGCTCGGCCACGACCATGAGCAGCGGCATCCCGATCCCCACCACCGCAAAGAGGATGTGGAAGGCGAGCGAGATGGCCATCTGGCTGCGGGCCGCGAACAGGTCACTCATGGGCGCTGGGGTCGGGTCTTGTGAAACTATTCACAAGCCGGCCCTGGGGCAATTCCCCGTCGAAGGTTCCGGCGCGACCGGGATCTCGTGCACCTCGTCCTCCCCGATGACGAACACCCGGTCGCCAGGCGCGACCGCGGGGGTGGTCCGGCCGGTGAAGGAGCCGAAGGCCGGGAGTACACCATACTGTGCGCCGAACCAGAAACAGGGGAGACTCAGCCGGTCCCCCCGTCCCAGGAGCTTGATGCCGGGATGGAGATGCCCGGCGAGGGTATAGCCCAGCTCGCTGACACCGGGATGGTGCTGGAAGACGAACGGTCCCTCGTGCAGACGATCGACGGCCTCGAACCCGAGCGTCGCGGGGGGATCGCCCGAGCGCTCGTCGTGATTGCCGCGGACCAGCAGGCAGCGAAGTCGGGGCCAGCGCGCCCGCCAGGCGTGGAGCAGGGCCAGGGTGCCCCGGGCGGCGCGGGCGTGGAGCAGGTCGCCCAGGACCAGGAGGCGACGCGCCTCGGTGCGGGTGAGGGCCGCGTCGAGCCGGGCGAGGTCGGAGGCGGTGGTACCGGCCGGGACGGGGATCCCCGCGGCACGGAACGAGGCAGCCTTGCCCCAGTGGAGATCGGCGACGAGCAGCGTCGACGCCGCGGGCCAGTGGATGGCCCGCTCGGGCAGGAGCGCGATCTCTTCGCCCGCAATGGTGAGCTGCATTGTGATGAACCGCCCTCCGCAGATTCCGCCGATGGCGCAGAGTAGTGTATCCCGAGTGGTTTTCCAGTCGCGCCGTCACCCGCGGCGACCGTCTGACTGTTCCCACCATCCCGGAATCTGCGCAATCTGCGGACCCCGGTCACGTCCGGGCTGAGAGCCGCCGGATCCGCGTGTTGAGCTGCTCGGTCGAGAGATGCTCGCGGTTGCGGTCCACCAGCAGGGGAAAGGCGAGCGGCGACGGCCGGTCGAGGTCCACCACCGTCACCCGTCCTCCCCGCATCCGCTCGAGCGCGAGCCCGAGGCGGGTCTGTTCCAGCTGGCGCTCCAGGACCTCGCGCTGGGCCTGGTGGAGCAGGAGGTTCCCGGGATCGTACCGCGTGAACACATCGTAGAGGAGCCCGCTCGACGCCTGTACCTGGCGCAGGGTCTTGGGGCTTCCCGGGTAGCCCGGGAAGACGAGGCCGGCGACCCGCGCGATCTCCCGGAACTGGCGCCGGGCCAGCTCCACCGCATTGAGGCTCGCGAGGATGTCGTGCATCAGGTGGTCGCCCGCGAGGAGCCCGCCGTCGAGCGCCGCCTCGATCGGGGCCCGGGTGGGGGAGAGGAGCTCGAAGCCGTAGTCGTTGCACGCGAAGGTGAACGAGATCGGTTCCAGCTGGGCGATGCGATACGCGAAGAGCGCGGCCAGTCCTTCGTGCACCAGCCGCCCCTCGAAGGGATAGATGAACAGGTGCTCCCCCTCCCGGCTCGTGACCCGCTCGACCAGGAGCTCATCCCGGGCCGGGATCCGCGACAGTTCCGCCTGGGTCTCGAGCACCGGCCGCACCGCGCGCATCTCGGCGCCCTCGAAACGGCCGGTCCGCGCCTCCTCCAGCTTCTGGCGCACGGCGGCGCAGAGCTCGGTGGAGAGCGGCATGCGCGACCCGGCCCAGCGCGGCACCGCCCCCTTGACCGACCGGGCCCGGCGGACCCACGCCGTCATCTCGCGGAGCCGCACGAATTCGAGCGGCTTGCCCGCGAAGAGGAACCGGTCCCCCGGACGGAGCCGGGCGATGAACGACTCCTCCACGCTGCCGAGCGTTCCGCCCCGGAGGTAGCGGACGGTGAGCGCCGCATCCGAGACGATGGTCCCGATCGCGAGCCGGTGCCGGAAGGCGATCATCCGGTTCGGTACCGTGAGGACCCCGTCCCGCTCCTCGACCTTGTGATACTCGGGATACGCCCCGAGCGCCTCGCCGCCTGCGGTGATGAACGCGAGCACCCAGTCGAGCTCGGCCTCGCTCAGGCCCCGGTAGCTCGCGGTGGTGCGGAACTCCGGCAACAGCTCCTCCCGCCGCACCCCGCCGCCGAGCGCGAGCGTGACGATGTGCTGGGCGAGGAGGTCGAGCGGCCGTTCCACCGGGCGCCGCGCCTCGATCGCGCCGGCCGCGAGGGCGTCGCGGGCACCGGCCACCTCCACCAGCTCGAAGGCGTGGGTCGGGACACAGGTGACGCGGCTCAGCGCTCCGGGCTGGTGCCCGCTCCGGCCGGCACGCTGCACCAGGCGGGCGACGCCCTTGGGGCTCCCTACCTGCAGGACCCGGTCGACCGGCGTGAAGTCCACACCGAGATCGAGGCTCGAGGTGGAGACCACGGCGCGGAGCTTCCCGCTCCGGAGGCCGGTCTCGACCGCGTCCCGGGCCTTCCGGTCGAGCGATCCGTGGTGCAGCGCGAGTTCGCCCGCCCAGTCGGGACGGGCCTCGAGGATCGCCTGGAACCAGAGCTCGCACTGCGAGCGGGTGTTGGTGAAGATCAGCGAGCTCCCGCCATGGGCGATCGCCTCGATCACCGCGGGAAGGAGTCGGGTGTTGAGATGGCCGGCCCACGGGAACCGTTCGATCGTCTCCGGGATCAGGGCATCGACGCCGAGCGCCTTGGGAATCAGGCCGCGGACGAGGCGTCCGGGACGGGTCCGCCCCTCCGCATCGAGGCCAAGCAGCGTGTCGCGCGCCTCGTCGAGGTTGCCGAGGGTCGCGGAGAGTCCCCAGGTGCGGAGGCCGGGCGCGAGCGTCCTGAGCCGCGCCAGGCAGAGCTCGGTCTGCACGCCCCGCTTGCTCGCCATCAGTTCGTGCCACTCGTCGACCACCACGCACTCCAGGTCCCGGAACACCTCCTCCCGGTTGGGGCGGGTGAGGAGGAGCGAGAGGCTCTCGGGGGTGGTGATCAGCGCGGTCGGCAGCCGGCGCCCCTGGCGCTGGCGGACCGAGGCCCGGGTGTCGCCCGTCCGGGTTTCCACCGTCCACGGCAGACCCAGGTCGGTGACCGGGGCGAGGAGGGCCTGCTCGGTATCGGCGGCGAGGGCCCGCAGGGGCGTGATCCAGAGGAGCCGGAGCGGCGCGGCGGTCGCCCGCGTGCGGCGCCGGGTCGTCGCGGCGCCCTCGGGATAGTCACGGAGCCACGCCGCGATCGCGCCGAGCCACGCGGCGTAGGTCTTGCCCGTGCCGGTGGCGGCGTGGACCAGGCCGCTTTCTCCGGCGAGATACGCCTGCCACACCTCCCGCTGGAAAGCGAACGGCTCCCAGCCTCGCGCCCGGAACCAGCCATCGACGCTAGCCAGCGCCTCCCCGGTGCCGCTACCGGTCACCGGTCACCGTCCGGAGGAGGGTCCGGAGCGTTTCGATCGAGTCGGCGTCTTCCGCCTTCTTGTCGGTGCGCCAGCGGGCCATCCGGGGAAACCGGACCGCGATCCCGCTCTTGTGCCGGGGCGAGGCCTGGATGCCCTCGAAAGCCAGCTCGAAGACGAGTTTCGGCGCCACCGCGCGGACCGGGCCGAAGCGCTCCGTGGTGTTGGCGCGCACGAAGGCGTCGACCCGGCGGATCTCCTCGTCGGTGAGTCCGGAGTAGGCCTTGGCGAACGGCACCAGCTGCCCTCCATCCCACACCGCGAAGGTGTAGTCGGTGAAGAGGCCGGCGCGCCGGCCATGGCCCGGCTGCGCGTAGAGCAGTACCGCGTCGACGCTGTAGGGATCGATCTTCCACTTCCACCAGTCGCCCCGGCGGCGCCCCACCCCGTACTCCGAGGCGAGCCGTTTGAGCATCACTCCTTCCGCCGAGCGTTCGCGTGAGGTGGCCCGCGCGGCCTCGAGCGCGGCCCAGTCCTCCGCCGCGATCGACGGACTCACGAGCAGCCGCCCGTCCCCCCGGCCCTCGCCGAGGAGCGCGCCGAGAGCCATGCGGCGCTCGGCCAGCGGCCGGGCGCGGAGGTCGACCCCGTCGAGCTCGAGCAGGTCGTAGGTCATGAGCACCACGGGGCACTGCTGCCGCACCTGCGCGGTCACGCTCTTCCGGGTGATGCGTCGCTGGAGCAGGGCGAAGGGGAGCGGGGCGCCGCTCTGCCAGGGCAGCACCTCGCCGTCCAGGACGGTGCCGTCCGGCAGGATGGCCGCTGCCTCCTCGATCTCGGGGAACCGGCCGCGTAGGAGTTCCTCGCCCCGGGACCAGAGCCAGGTCTCGCCGGCGCGGCGGATGAGCTGCGCGCGGATCCCGTCCCATTTCCATTCCGCGATCCACTCGGAGGCGGGGCCGAGCTCGGCGAGGGGGAGATCGAGCTGGTAGGCGAGGAAGAAGGGGTAGGGACGGCTGGTCGCGGTGTCGACCGCATCGGGGTTCACCAGCGCCCGATACCACGGGCCGCTCGGCTCCCAGGCGCCGGCCAGCCGGTGCGCGAGGATCTCCTCGCCGAGGCCGGAGGCCTGCGACAGCGCGCGGATCACGAGGCGGAGCGACGCGCCGACCCGGAAGGCCCCGGTGATGAGCTTGTTCCAGACGAACCGTTCGCGGGCATCCAGGCTCCGCCAGGTCTCGACCATCACCCGCTGTTGCTCGGCCACGTCGAGCGTCGCGAGGCCGAGGAGGCGCTCCTCGACCCACCAGGCGAGCGGCCGGTCCTCGGCGTGCGCCGCCTTCGCCGGCAGGAGGAGGGTGATCGTCTCGGCGAGATCTCCCACCTGCTGGTAGCACTCCTCGAAGAGCCACTCCGGTGTCCCCGACTCCGCCGCCGCCCACGCGGCGAGCCGGGTCGCGGAGACGGCGCGCCTGGGCCGCCGCCCCGCGAAGAACGCGATGGCCCACGCCGCATCCTCCGGACGCGCCTCGCGGAAGTACGCCACCAGAGCCGCCACCTTGTCCCCGGTGGCGTTGCTCGAGTCGAGCTCGTGGTAGAGCCGGGCGAAGCGGCGCATGGTCAGCCCTCAACCGGCTCGTCGGGGGTTTCGAGCTCACCCTCGAAGCGGGTGGCGAGCGCCCGTGCGTCGAGGCCGCGGGCCTGGAGGTAGCGGACCAGCGGGCCGGTGAATCCGTGGGTCGCCCAGATGGTGGTCGCGCCGGTGGCCTCGATCGCCGTGAGCAGGCTCGGCCAGTCGACATGATCCGACAGGACGAAGCCGCGGTCCAGCGCCTGGCGGCGGCGATTGCCGCGGACCTGCATCCACCCGGACGCGAACCCCAGCGCCGCGTCACCGAACCGGCGCGCCCATGGGGTCGCCTCGGCACCGGGCGGCGCCAGGATGAGGGAACTGGACCAGTCGTGTCTGGTGGGGAACGAGGAGACCGGATGGGTCGGCGCGAGGGCGATGCCGGCCGCGCGGTAGAGCTCCGTGAGGCGGTCCATCGCGCCGTGAGTGCAGATCGGGCCGATCGCGGGATCCAGCCCGGCGAGCAGGCGCTGGGCCTTGCCGAGGGCGTAGCCCAGCACCATCGTCGCGCGTCCACGTTCCTGGTTGGCCCGCCACCAGGCGTTCAGGTCAGCGAACACCTCGTGCTCGGGGGCCCAGCGATAGATCGGCAGCCCGAAGGTGCACTCG
>DASZPT010000057.1:0-6525 GCA_035549935.1 Gemmatimonadales bacterium | reverse complement strand
GTGACCACGAGGAGCCAGGCGAGGGGGACGAGGGTGGCCCAGGCGTACCGGGTCTTCCCCGCCTTGATGATCAGCGTGGTGCCGACGCAGAGGGCGACCGCGGCGAGGAGCTGGTTGCTGATGCCGAAGAGCGGCCACAGGCTGTTGATGCCGCCCAGCGGATCGAGGAGGCCCTGGATCAGGAAGTAGCCCCAGGCGAGGACCACGAGCAGCGACGACAGCACGATGCTCGGGTACCAGGAGGTCCGCCCCATCGGGGCCCACACATGCCCCCCCAGCTCCTGCAGCATGAACCGCCCGACCCGGGTGCCGGTGTCGAGCGTGGTCAGGATGAACAGCGCCTCGAACATGATCGCGAAGTGGTACCAGAGGGCCAGGAGGTGCTGGCCGAAGGCCCCGCTGAAGAGCGTGGCCATGCCCACCGCGAGGCTGGGCGCGCCGCCGGTCCGGCCGAGGAGGGTGGCCTCGCCCACCTCGCGGGCGAGGCCCTCCATCTGTTCCGGCGTCACGGTGAATCCCCACTGCCGTATCGTCTCCGCCGCAGCCACCGCGTTGCCGCCCAGCTTGGCGAGGGGGACGTTGATGGCGAAGTAGACCCCCGGGTCGAGCACGGAAGCGGCGCAGATCGCCATCACGGCGACGAACGACTCCATCAGCATGCCGCCGTAGCCGATGAGCCGGGCGTCTTCCTCGCGCCGGACCATCTTGGGCGTGGTGCCCGAGGCGACCAGGGCGTGGAACCCGCTGATGGCGCCGCAGGCAATCGTGATGAACGCGAAGGGAAAGAGCTTGCCGGCGAAGACCGGGCCCGAACCGTCCACGAACCGGGTGACGGCCGGCATCTTGAGATCGGGGAGGACCACGAGGATGGTCACCGCGAGGAGGACGATCGTCCCGATCTTCATGAACGTCGAGAGGTAATCGCGCGGGCAGAGGAGCATCCAGACCGGCAGCACGCTCGCGATGAACCCGTAGGCGATCATCGCGATGGCGATCGGGATCCCGGTCCAGGTGAAGAGCGGGGCCAGGGTGGGTGAGGCAGCCACCTGCTGCCCGCCGATCAGCGCGAAGACGAGGAGGATCACCCCGGCGACCGAGGCCTCCAGCGTGCGCCCGGGGCGCCAGACCTTCATCCAGAAGCCCATCAGCACGGCGATCGGGATGGTACACCCGATGGTGAAGAGGCCCCAGGGGCTGTCGCGCAGGGCGTTCACCACCACCAGCGCCAGTACCGCGAGGAGGATGATCATGATCGCGAGGATCGCGACCATCGCGGCCACACCGGTGAAGGGGCCGATCTCCTCCTTCGCCATCTGGCCCAGCGACTTCCCGTCCCGCCGCATCGACCCGACCAGGATGATGAAGTCCTGGACCGCGCCCGCCAGCACGACGCCGAAGACGATCCAGATGGTCCCGGGGAGGTAGCCGAACTGCGCGGCGAGCACCGGCCCGATGAGGGGCCCCGCGCCGGAGATGGCCGCGAAGTGGTGTCCGAAGAGGACCCACCGCGTCGTGGGGACGAAGTCCCGGCCGTTGTTGAGCCGTTCCGCCGGGGTGGCCCGCCGGTTGGTGAGGCCGAAGACCCGCTCGGCGAGAAACCGGCTGTAGAACCGATAGGCGACGAGATAGGTGCCGACGGCCGCGAGGACCAGCCAGGCGGCGCTGATGGTCTCGCCGCGATGGAGCGCCAGGGTTGCCCAGGCGACCGCCCCGACCGCGCCGACCAGGAGCCAGAGTAGGGTCTTCAACATGGCGTGGGATTATGCCTGAAGCCGGATGAAGGGGAAAGGCCGGTCTTCCGCACACCGTCGCGACGGCGTACCTTGGCGGACTTATGCCTCCCTACCCCGGAGATTTCGGCGAGTCCTTTGGGCGCAGCGGCGCCTGGGAGCCGGAGCTGGAGAGCACCGGTACCACCCTGGAACAGCCGCAGCCGCAACCGATCCCCGCCGGGGTGGCGGGGAAGGTGGTCGTGGTCACCGGGGGCGCCACCGGGCTGGGCCGCTGTATCGCGATGGAGTTCGCGCGGATGCGCTGCAAGGTGGCCTTCTGCTTCGTGGAGCTGCCGGGGCGGGATGTGACCGAGCAGGCGCTCCTCACCGAGACGGCCTGTACCGCGATGGGCGCCGAGGTGTACGCGGCGCGGTGCGACGTGCGGGACCGGCCCCAGGTCGAGCGCTTCCTCGCCGATGTGACCCACCGGTTCGGCACGGTCCACTATCTCGTCAACAACGCCGGCATCGCGATGGACGGCGCCCTCTGGCGCCTGTCGGACGAGGCGTGGCGGGAGGTGATCGACACCAATGTCACCGGGGCCTTCAACTGCATCCGGAGCATCGCGCCGATCTTCCGCAAGCAGCACTTCGGGAAGATCGTGAGCGTGAGCGCCCACCAGGCGGGCCGCCCCGGCTTCGGGGTCGCGAACTACGCCGCCAGCAAGGCGGCGCTCGAGGGGCTCACCCGCGCCGCAGCGGTGGAGCTCGGCCCCGCCAACATCAACGTCAACGCGGTGGCGCCGGGCTTCATCCGCACCGAGCGGATGATGATGCTCCCGCGCGAGGTGATCGAGCGGGCCCAGAAGCACAGCGTGCTGGGCCGGGTGGCCGAGCCGGAGGATGTGGCGCACGTGATCACCTTCCTCTGTTCCGACGAGGCGCGGCATATCACCGGGCAGACGATCGTGGTGGATGGGGGGCTGAGCCTCGAGTAGTTCCGGGTTCCGAGTGTCCCGATACCACCCATCGGGGAGAGCGCCCACGGTGGCGGTGAGGCTGTACCACTCGGAACACGGAACCCGGAACTCGGAACTTCCAACCGGCTTTTCCCCCCCGCAATGTCGGTTTACTTTCCCCCCCGTGCTGAACCGCCCTGGCATCGCGTTCCTGGCCCTGCTGACCCTCGCCTGCGGGGGGAAGTCGGCCAAGCCCGCCCCTGAACCCGCGCCGACGCGGGAGCCGGTCCGTCCCCTCATCACCACGACGTTCGCCGGGCAGATGATCGCGGTCACGCCGCTCACGCTGGTGGTGAGCGAGGACCCGTTGACCAGCATGGAGCCGCTCACCGACCGGGCCCGGACCCTGGCCTGGGCCGATTCACTGATCGGCGCTGCCGTGACGGGGCGGAGTCCCGAGGTGAAGTGGGTGCTGCCGCCGGAGCTCCGCAAGATCGCGCGGCGGGCCCCGACCGTGGCCCCCGATCCCGACCGGATGGGGCAGTCGCTCCTCCGGGGCGCGAAGATCGAGGACGTTCCCGATCCGCTCCGCGGCAACCTTCGTGCGCTCATGGCGATCGTGGGCGGCCGCTACGCCCTGGTCCCCGCCGCGCTCGCCTTCGTCAACGAGCCGGCCCCGTCCTCGACGCCGGTGCGGGCCGAGCTCTCGATCGTGCTGGTCGACACCCGCACCGGCAAGGTGGCCTGGCGTTCGCACGCCTGGGGCACCGGCCTCACGCCCGAGCGGGCCCTCGTGGGCGCGCTCAACTCCGTCTTCCCCGTGGGACTCGGACTCCGATGACGTACAATGTGACGCTGATACCGGGCGATGGCATCGGGCCCGAAATTACCGCCGAGACCGTGAAGGTGCTGGAAGCCACCGGCCTCAGGTTCGAGTGGGACGAGCAGCTGGCGGGCGTGGCGGCGGTGGACGCCACCGGCACGCCGCTCCCCGACGCGACCATCGAGAGCATCCGCCACCGGAAGCTCGCCCTCAAGGGCCCGCTCACGACCCCGGTGGGCACCGGGTTCCGCTCGGTGAATGTGCAGCTCCGCAAGGAATTCGAGCTCTTCGCCAATATCCGACCTGCCCGGAGTTTCGTCCCCGGCGGGCGGTTCAACAATGTCGACATCGTGCTGGTGCGGGAGAATCTCGAGGGGCTCTACGTCGGGGTGGAGCACTTCATCGCGATCGGGGGCGATCCCCGGGCGGTGGGCGAGTCGACCGCGATCGTGACCCGGGCGGGGTGCGAGCGGATCATCCGCTACGCCTTCGAGTACGCCATCCGGCACGGGCGGAAGAAGGTCACCATCGTCCACAAGGCGAACATCCTCAAGATGGTGAGCGGCCTCTTCCTCGAGGTCGGCAAGCGGATCCAGAAGGAGTACGAGGGGCGGGTCGCCTCCAACGACATGATCGTCGACAACTGCGCCATGCAGCTGGTGCTCAAGCCGGAGCAGTTCGACGTCATGGTCACCACCAACATGTTCGGCGACATCCTGAGCGACGAGGTCTCGGGCCTGGTGGGCGGCCTGGGGCTCGCGCCCGGCGCCAACATCGGGACGCACGCGTCGATCTTCGAGGCGGTGCACGGCAGCGCGCCGGACATCGCCGGGAAGGGCATCGCCAACCCCGCGGCCCAGATGCTCGCGGCGGCGATGATGCTGGATCACCTCGATGAGCTCAAGCTCGGCAACAAGATCCGCGACGCCATCGAGAAGACCATCGTCGAGGACAACGTGCGCACCCGCGACCTGGGCGGCAACGCCACGACGCGGGAGTTCGGCGATGCCGTTGCCCGGCGCGTGGGCGCCTGAGGTCCCCTGCGCCCGCTGCGGGACGCGGGTCGCCGGTCTCGCCTGGGGAGAACGCTGCCCGGCCTGTCAGGCCGCGCGTCTCCGCCGTGCAAATCGTCTCGCCAGCCGCATCTCCCTCACGGCCACCGTCCTGACCGGGCTGTACGCCGGCCACCGCCTCCCGCCGACCGAGACCGCTCGGATCTACGGGATCATCGTGGTGGTCATCACGTACATCGCGGTCCGGAAGATCGTACAGCGGGTGGCCCTGGAACTGATCAAGGACTGAGCGACGACAGGAGGCTCGAGATGGCACGCGGCACAGCGGCACGACGGCACGGCGGCCGGACCACCGGCGCCCTGGGCATGCTCCTCGGTCTGGCGGCGGCGTCGGGCGCAGTGGCGCAGGCGCCCACCAGCCTCACCCTCTACAACGACGGCCGGGTCCTGGTCCGCCGGACCCTGCCGCTCGAGCTCGCCCGCGGCGAGTCGGAGCAGCGCTTCTCCCTCGGTATGCTCGACCCCGGATCGGTCTTTCCGCTTGATGACGGGGTCAGCTTCACCGGCACCGGGTACGATGCCGCGGTCGACGAGCAGAGCGTGCTCCGCCGCGCCATCGGCAAGCGGATCCGGTTCCGGAGCGGCAACGACACCACCAGCGCCGAGCTGGTCGGGGTGGACCCCGAGCGGTACCGGATGAAGGACGGGAGCATCTCGTTTCTGCGCCCCGGGCTGCCGATGTATCCCGCCGAGCTGGTGGCGCTCGAACCGACGCTCCGCGCGAACGTCACGTCGAACGCCGCGCGAAAGGGGCTCCGGATCGGCTACTTCACCCAGGGCGGCGGCTGGTCGGCGAGCTACGAGGTGGTGCTCGGCGGGCGCGAGGCGCCGGCCCGCGTCACCGGCCGGGCGGTGGTGAATGGCGGCCCGCTCAATATCGAGGATACCGAGCTGCAGCTCCTCGCCGGCCAGGTGAGCACCGCCGCGACCTCCGCCGACTACGCCCCCCGGGCCCAGGCGCTGGCGCTCGAGCGGAAGGCGATGGCCGCCGCGCCGGCGGAACAGAAGGTGGGCGAGTTCCACCTCTACACCCTGCCGGGACGGGCCTCGCTCAAGCCGGGCCAGGTGAGCACCATCGCGCTCTTCGAGCCGGCCACCGCGAAGGTGACCCGCACCTTCCAGGTGACGGGCCAGCTCCCCTACTGGGGCGGGCTCGGACAGTACGGGGAGGAGGAAGAGGTGCCGGTGACGGTGACCTACACCGTCCTCCGCCCGCGGAAGACCGACCTGGGTGACCGGCCCCTGCCGGGTGGCACCGTCCGCCTCTACGAGCCCGACAGCGCGGGGCGGGTGCAGCTCATCGGCGAGTCGTCCATCGATCACTCCCCTGCGGGCGAGGATCTCCGGCTCAACGCCGGCAACGCCTTCGATCTCACCGCCAAGCGGGTGCAGACCAACTATGCCACCCGGCGCGATTCGATCCCGGGCGGCGGCGGCTGGCGCACGATCGCCACCGCGGACTACCGGGTCACGATCACCAACGCCGCGGACCAGGCAGCCACGGTCGAGGTGATCGAGACCCGCGGTGGCGAGTGGTCGGTCGTCTCCAGCAGTGTCAAGCCGGAGAAGCTCTCCAGCACCCGGACCGCCTTCCGGGTGCCGGTGCCGGCGAAGGGGAAGGCGACCCTCACGTATCGGGTCCGGGTCGTCTGGTGAGCGACGTCGTCGTCGCGCATCTCTCGGATCTCCACTTCGGCGGCCGCGCCGATCCGCCGCTCCTCGCGGTGCTGGCGCGGTACCTGCCGACCCTCGCGCCCGGGGCCATCGTGGTCTCGGGCGACATCAGCCAGCGGGCGCGCCATGGCGAGTTCCAGGCCGCCCGCTGGTACTTCGAGACGCTCCAGGCGCTCGCGCCGGTGTACGTCATCCCCGGCAACCACGACGTGCAGTGGTGGCGGAGCCCGCTGAGTCTCCTCGGCGCGACCCCGAAGTACGTGAAGTACCGGGCCTACTTCGGC
>DASZPT010000056.1:0-16056 GCA_035549935.1 Gemmatimonadales bacterium | reverse complement strand
GGCGCTGGCCCGCCACGGGCTCCTCGACCTCACGGTGGAGGCGAGTGGCGACCTCCAGGTCGACGGGCACCACACCGTCGAGGACACCGGCATCGTGCTGGGCCTGGCGATCGAGCAGGCGCTCGGCAGTGGCGCGGGGATCCGCCGCTACGCCGACGCCATGGTCCCGCTGGACGAGGCGCTGGTCCGCGCCGTGGTGGATATCTCGGGGCGACCCTACCTCTCGTATCACGTCGACATCCCCAAGTGGCAGATGCTGGGGGACTACGACGTCCTGCTTACCCCGGAATTCTTCCGGGCCCTGGTGCTCAACGCCGGGCTCACGGTGCATCTCGACCTGATTCGCGGCGAGAACCCGCACCACATCGTCGAGGCGACCTTCAAGGCCTTCGCCCGCGCGCTCGAGGGCGCCACCCGGCTCGACCCGCGGGTGACCGGGGTCCCGTCGACCAAGGGCACGCTGTGATCGTCGTCGTCGACTACAACGTCAACAATCTCCGCAGCGTCGTCCGGGCGCTCGCGGCGGGCGGCGTCACCGCGGAGCTCTCGCGCGACCCCGAGGTGGTGCGGCGCGCCGAGCGGGTGCTGATGCCGGGGGTGGGGAACTTCGGCCAGGCGGAAAAGAACCTCCGCGCCAGCGGCCTGGGCCAGGCGGTGCAGGAGGTGGCCGCGGCCGGACGCCCGGTGCTGGGGATCTGTCTCGGCATGCAGCTCTTCTTCGAGTCGAGCGAGGAGGCTCCCGGGGTCCCGGGGCTGGGGCTCCTGCCGGGCGAGGTGCAGCGCTTCCGGACCTCGCTCCCGGTGCCACACGTCGGCTGGGCCTCGGTGGAACTCACCCCGGACGGCGAACGGCATCCCGTGCTGGCACCGCTCTTTCACGGCGAGCCGCAGTACTTCTACCACGTGCACAGCTACCACCCCGCGGGGCTGGTGAAGGGCGAGGCCCTCGGGACCGCCGACTATGACGGCCGGTTCCCCACGATCGTGGGGCGAGGCAGCGTGATGGGGGTCCAGTTCCACCCCGAGAAGTCGCAGCGGGTCGGCATCGAGTTGCTGGCCCGGTTCGTGGAGTGGCAGCCGTGACCACCTTCCGGGTCGCCTTCGTCGATGTCTACCCGGTTCGCCTGGGCGTCGCGGGGCTCCAGGTGCTGGCGCTCCGACGGGGCCGGATGGGACGCTGCCCCGGGTCGTGGGAGGTGGTCCACGGGAGCATCGAGGAGGGGGAGACCCCGGTGGAGGCGGCACTCCGCGAGTTGCGGGAGGAGACCGGCCTGGCGCCCGAGCGGTTCTACAACCTGAGCCGCACCGAGTCGTTCTATCGCCACACCGCCGACGAGATCGGTTTCATTCCGGTGTTCGCCGCCTTTGTGGCGGAGGCGCCGGTGCGACTCTCGGCGGAGCACGAGGCCTCCGAATGGCTGAGCCTGCCGGCGGCCCAGGGCCGCCTCAACTGGCCCCGCGAGCGCCGGGCGCTCGAGGACATCGCCATCATGCTCGCCAAGGGCGATGCGGGGCCGCTCGACGACGTCGTGCGCGTCTCCTGACGACACCAGATCCTCCGGCTCGGACCTCGGAACTTCGAGCTCCCCCCTGACCCCTGGAGCAACGACTGGCATGCTCGCCCGCCGCATCATCCCCTGTCTCGACGTCGCCAACGGGCGCGTGGTGAAAGGGGTCCACTTCCAGTCGTTGCGCGACGCCGGGGACCCGGTGGAGCAGGCGGCCCGCTACGACCGGGAGGGGGCCGACGAGCTGGTCTTTCTCGACATCTCGGCGAGCCACGAGGCCCGGGAGACCACGCTCGAGATGGTGGCGCATGTCGCGGAGACGATCTTCATTCCGTTCACCGTGGGGGGCGGGATCCGCTCGGTGGAGGACGCGGGCCGGGCCCTCCGGGCCGGGGCCGACAAGGTGGCGGTGAACACCGCGGCGGTGCGCGATCCCGGGCTGGTTCGCCGCCTGGCCGACAGCTTCGGCAGCCAGTGTGTGGTGGCCGCGGTCGACGTTCGTCGCACTGGCGGGTCGTGGCAGGTCTACATCACCGGGGGGCGCGAGCCCACCACCCTCGACGGGGTCGAGTGGATGGCGACACTGGAGGAGCTCGGCGCGGGTGAGATCCTGCTCACGTCGATGGACCGGGATGGCACCCGGCAGGGGTACGACCTGGACCTGGTCCGGGCGGCCGCCCGGCGGGTGCGCATCCCCGTCATCGCATCGGGCGGCGCGGGGAAGCTCCCCGACCTGGCCGATGCCCTGGAGGCGGGGGCCCACGGCGTGCTGGCCGCCTCGATCTTCCATGACAAGGGTTGCTCCCTGCCCGAGGCACGCGCCTATCTCAAGCAGTGCGGCTTCCCGGTCCGCCCATGACAACGGCGCGTTCGCTGCGGGGGTTCGTGATCCCTTCGCTGGTGATACCCCTGGCGCTTTTCGCCGGGCGGCCCGGCGGCTCTGAGGCCGCTCCGGCGGGCGGGCTCGCCGCCGCGCGCTGCATCCGGATCGACAAGCCCAACACCCAGGTGAGCGGCGAGGTGAAGATCTGCCCCGGCCGCTACCGCATTCCCGACCCCAACGAACGCGGGGTCCTGGTCATCACCGGCAGCAACACCCGGCTCGACCTCACCGGGGTCACCCTCGAGAGCGGCGACCGGCAGGCCGCGGAGTTCACCGGCATCGGCGTCCTGTCGCTCCGGGGCGATTCGATCTCCATCCGCGGGGGCCGGGTCCGCGGCTACCGCTTCGGGGTGCGGCTGGAGGGAGGACGGGGGCACCGGGTCTCGGGCGTCGACCTCTCGGGCTCCCGGAGCCAGGCCCTCCGCTCGAGCGCGGGCAACTTCGATCCCCGCGACTGGCTCAACATCTTCGTCCCCGACACCTTCGAGATGTACGGCGCGGGACTCTACCTCAAGCGCACCACCGGCGTGGTGGTGACCGGCGTGATCGCGCGGGGGAGCCAGAACGGCATCGGGCTCTTCGAGACCCGGGAGAGCATGCTGGCCGACAACGACGTCTCGGGCAACACCGGCTGGGGCATCCACCTCTGGAAGTCGTCCCACAACACCATCATCCGGAACCAGGCCAGCCGCAACGTCCGCTGCGAGAGCGACACCTACCGACGCGGGTGCGACAGCGCCGCGCTCCTCCTGCGGGAGCAGAGCGACTCGAACATCATCATGGACAACGACCTCTCCCACTCGGGGGACGGCTTCTTCCTGAGCGGGCAGCGGCCCCAGGTCTCACCCTCCATCGGGAACCTCGTCGCGCGGAACGACGCCTCCCATTCCTATCACAACGCCTTCGAGGCCACCTTCTCCTCCTGGAACACCTTCCTCGACAACCGCGCCGACAGCAGCGACTACGGCTTCTGGCTGGGCTACTCCCGCGGCAGCGCGGTCCGGGGCAACACCATTCTCGGCACCCGCTCCGCCGCGGTCGCCATCGAGCACGGGGCGGAGAACGAGATCGCCGACAATACCATCATCGGGGGCCAGGTGGGGATCCGGCTCTTCGCTCCCCGCGCGGAGGACGAGCCGAGCCTCTCGTACCGGGTGGACGACAACGTCATCGCCCGGGTGGGGCAGGGGATCGTGCTGCAGGCCACCACGCGCTCGCGCCTGCGTGGCAATCTCTTCGACGGGGTCCAGGACGCGCTGGTCGTGGACAGCGCCGGCGCCGACCTCGAGCTCTCCGGCAACGTGTTTCTGTCGGCGCAGCGCTGGCTGATCGACGCGGTCACGCTCGATGCCGGGGGGAACTTCTGGGGGGGCAAGGATCCCGCGACGGTGATCCGGCAGGTGCGTGGCCGGGTGAACCTGACCCCCTTCCGCTCGGCGCGGGAGGCGGGGTATTGAGAGGCTTGGGGTCAGGGGCCGGGGTCTGCTCTCACGGTCGTCCCCCAGGTGCCGTGACCCCCGACCACAAGCCTCGAGCCACCTTCAGTCGAGCTTGTTCGCGTAGCTCACGAACTTCCACCTGCCGTGCCGCTCGAGGAGCAGGCTGAAGAGGCGACCCTCGCTGGTGTCCCCGGCGGCCTGGACCAGGCGCACCGTGCACGGGCCGTAGACGGTGTTCTCCCCCTCGTGGCTCACCGTCGAATCACAGCTGTGTCCGGCGTAGCGCAGGGCCGTCCCCCCCAGCAGCTCCAGCGCCCGGCCGAGCCCCTTGGCGCTGTGCTGGCTCACCATGAACCAGTAGAGCCCCGGCGCCAGGTCGTACGGCGGGTGCGCCTGCGGATTGGTGGGGTAGTACAGGCGCCCGAACTCGGCGCGGGTGATGAGCAGCGACAGGAGGGTGGTCGTGTCCCGGGCCTCGAGCGCTGTCACGAAATCCCGCACCAGCGCCTCACGGCTCGCCGCCCCGCCCTCGAGGTCGGTCATCGCCGGGGTGCCCACCAGGAACGAATCGAGCTGCGCCCGGCGGACACTGTCGGGCGTGAAGGCCGGCGCCTGGGCGCTGGCCGGCTCGGGCGGCCGGTCGCAGCCGGTGGTGAGGATCAAGGCGCTGAGGAACCCAACCCACGCAGTTCGCATCGCAGTCGTCCACTGGTCAAGGTGCTGGAACGAAGCGAGGAGTGAAACGGAACGGTGAGTTCCCCTTCACTCCTCACCCCTCACTTCCTGCTTCCGACTTCTCCCTTCGTACTGCTCACTACTCCCTTCTCACTTCTCAATTGATGTTGTACGCCGTCCACCCCTGCCACCACGCCGTGCCCGCCGGATCGGCCGCGCCGATGTAGGTGGTGTTCGTCCAGGTCCCGCCGAAGTAGCCGGCCACCTTGCCCGCCGTCACCGTGCCGGCGCCGGTCGTGGCCGGGCTGCCCGCCTTCGGCTTCCAGTTGAGGCCGGCCGGGTTCAGGTTGAGGCCCAGCAGGGTGTCGACCGCCACATTCGCGGCGAAGGCCTGGTGGGTCGAGAGCTGGCCCGCGGGGAAGTTGGTGGTCTGCCCGAAGCCGGCGCCGGCGGTATCGTAGTTGAAGCCGTTCTGCGCCAGGATCAGGTTCGAGAGGTGGAGCGAGTCGCGCTGTACGAACAGCGTGTCGGTCCAGGCGTCGCGAATGTTGATCGCGATGCCCTTCCACCGCGCCAGGATGCCGTTCACGAACCAGCCGCCGGTGCCGCGGCGCCAGACGCCGCCGTTACCGTCCGCCGGGATCCCGGCCAGCTGGCCCGGGCCGATCATCGTGAAGTTGGCGAACACCGGGTTGGAGAAGGGGGTGCTGGTGCCGGTCGCGGTCACGGTGCACCCGGAGACCGCCGGATCGCAGCCGTCACCCTCGAAGCCGCGCGGGTCCGAGGAGAAGACACCGGCGCCGGGGCGCGGCACCAGGCGCTGGGTCTGGAGCGCGATCAGGAACTGGTTGCGGCCCTGGTACCCCTCGGTCCAGTCGAAGTGGTCGTCGCCCGACTCGTAGGAGATGAGGTACCGGCCGTCGACCGCGCCGCCCCAGAATTCGAACGAATCGTCGAGCCCCGCCATCGTCTGGATGTACTCGTAGGTGGTGCCCCGGCCCACGGCGTAGCTGGAGAGGGCGTTCAGCTCCTGGCCCGCGCCGCCGCTCACGTCGTAGCCCGCGAACTCGATCCGGACGTACCGCAGGGTGCCGCTGTTGTCGTTGTTGTCGTTGCCGCCGGCGTAGTTCTCCGAGACCGCCGCGGGACCCTCGGTGAGGATCGTGGCGCCGGTGCGGTTGATGACGCCGTTGCCGATGATGATCAGCCCGCCCCAGTCACCGGGGGCGCGGTTGCCCGGACTCCGGGCGCTGGTGAAGACGATCGGCTCGGCGGCGGTGCCCTGGGCGTCGATCTTCGCGCCACGCAGGATCCAGAGCGAGCTGCCCAGCACCGTGGTGTCACCCACGATCTTCGTGCCGGCCTGGACCGTCAGGGTCGCCCCCGGCTGCACCTTCACGTAGCCGCTCAGGGTATAGACCGTGTCCTTGTAGAGGGTCCGGTTGGCGGCGATGTTGCCGGTGATGGTCGCCGCCTGGACACCGGTCGTGAAGGTCACCGGGGTCGAGGCCGAGCTGGTCTTGCTGCCGTCGGTGGCGGCGACGCGGTAGCTGTACGCGACGCCCGCGGTGACGGCGGCATCGTCGTAGCTGGTGGTCGCGATCGTCCCGCCCACCTGCGCGAACACGCCCGGGTTGGCCGCGGAGGCGCGCTCGACGATGTAGCCGGTGGCGCCACTCACCGCGTTCCAGCTCACCCGCACCGAGGTGAGGGTCAGCTGCGTGACCGTGACACCGGTCGGCGTCGTCGGCCCGGAGGGGCTGTTGCTGTCGTCACTGCACGCCGCGGCGCCCATCGCCACCAGCGCGAAGCCGGCGAGGGAGAGCCACCTGTTCCGAACTGTGCGCATCGAGATTCCTCGGTTAGGGTTGTGGGCCCGCATCTGCACGGACGTCGGGTTGCCCCTCAATCAACGCGGACAGGTTTCGTCCGTTCGTCGTTCCCGTCACAATCAGGTCAACCCGCCCCTCACGGCTTCCAGGTGAAGCCCAGCGCGAACACCCGCCCGCTCTTGTACCGCTCGCGGAGCACGTCGCCCTGCACCAGCCGGTAGGGCGCATCGAGCAGGTTCTTCGCGTCGAACTTGCCGCTCATCGTGCCGAAGACCGGGAACTGGAGCGAGACATCCACCAGGTGGCGCGCCTCCTCGTAGGTGTCGGGCAGCGGGTCCACGCCCGCCTCCGCGATCCGGCGGCCCACCACGTTGTAGAGCGCCGTCGCCGACCACCGGCCCGACGGGCTCAGCCAGCCCAGCCCCGAGTTCACCACGTAGCCCGCCTGGCCCACCATCGGCCGGCGGGTGCTGGTGAGCGAGGAGATGTCGTCGTTGCCCGGCGTGATCCGGCTGTGCATCAGGGTGGTGTTGGCGAAGAGCGTGAGATTCGCCAGCGACGGGGAGATCATCGCCAGCCCCTTCCGCACTTCGAGCTCGGCGCCATAGTTGTGCGCCGACTTCGCGTTGACGAACTCCAGGGTCGGCGCGCCGGTGGTGCCCACGATGACCTTCTCGATCGGCTGGTCGAACCGCTTCGCGAAGACGCCGATGCTCACCACCTCGCCGGGGTTGGGGTACCACTCCCACCGCGCGTCGTAGTTCTGGATCAGCGCCCGCTCGAGGCCGGCATTCCCCCGCGTCACCAGCCCGCCGATGAAGTCGAACGAGCCCTGCTCCGACAGTTCCCGGTACTCCGGCCGCGAGAGGGTCTGGCTGGCCGAGAGCCGGAGGGTCTGGGTTTCCGTGAGCGAGAGGTTGAGCGCCAGCGCGGGGAGCACATCGGTGTTCTCCCGCCGCACCGGCGGCTGGACCACGCCGTTGGGGTCCTGGTCCTGGAGGTCGAGCGTCCAGCGCTCGACCCGCGCGCCGCCGACCACCTGGGCCCAGCGGGTCAGCGGCACTTCCAGTTGGACGTACCCCGCCGCCACCTTGTCCGACGCCGAGTAGCGTCCGGCGTTGGAGTTGCTCGACATCAGGAACTTTCCGGCCAGCGCGTTGGCGTTGCTGAAGAGCGACTCCGGCGACTGGGCCAGCTCCTGGCTGCTCGCGCTCAGGTTGCGGAGGTCGTACGCCCGGCTGTCCGCGTCCCGGTCGGTGTGCCGCCAGGCCCCGCCCACCTTGAGGAACGCCGGCCGCGCCGCCCCGCCCAGCGTCAGGCGATAGTTGCCCGCGAGGTTGTAGTTGGTCTCCCCCACGTCGCTGAAGGTGCGGGTGGCGCTCTGCTGCAGGTCGGCCCACGCGGTGGGGCGATACGTCCCGGTGGCGGGATCGCGCGTCGCCTGGTAGGCCAGGTCCGAGCGGTCCGGCTCGTCCCGGGTCGTCCGGGCCACCGTGCCGGTCCAGTCGACATAGTGCCGCTGGCCCAGGAGGTGCTCGCCGTGGAGCTGGCTCGAGAAGACCGACCGCGCCACGAAGGTGAGCCGGGTCGCGAAGAGCGGCCCCAGCGTCTGGAACTGCTCGAGGGTGCCGACCCGCTGGCTCGCCTCGTTGTCGGCGCTGCGGGTGTAGGTGTTGTTGAAGGAGAGCTTGCTGGACGAACCGATCCGGGTGCTCAAATTGAGCAGCCCGCCCCAGAGCACCGAGCTCTTGCCGGTGGTACCGGCGAACTGGTTGATGGGGCCCCCGGCCACCGCGAGCGCCCGGTAGTCCTGCGACCGGACTTCCTGTCCGTACGAATAGGTGAGCGAGGCGAGGTACCCGATCCGCTGCCCGAAGACCGGATCCTCCCCGCCCAGTGAGGCGCCGAACGAGCCGTTGGGGCTGCCGTTCCCGTCATTGGCGCGCCACACGTCGCGGAACGAGGCGATGAGTCCGTTCACCTGTGGCTGGGTGAGGCCGCTCAGGTTCCCCGCCGCCTTGAGCGCGGAGGGGATCCTGCGGGCCGAGCCCCCGAAGCCGAGCCACTCCCGGCCCTCGGTCGGCGCCTTGGGAAGGTCCTTCCCGGTGGCGGCGGTGTTGTACCCGACCGACGACGAGAAGGTGAGCACCCGGCGGGCCGGGAATTCCTTCGTGGTGATGTTCACCGCGGCGCCGCTGAAGTCGCCGGCCTGCTCCGGCGTGAAGGTCTTGGAGGTGCTGATCCCGTCGATGAGCCCGGCCGGGAACAGGTCGAGCGGGACCACCTTCCGCTCCGGCTCCGGGCTCGGGAGCCGCGCCCCGTTGAGCGCCGTGGTGGTGTAACGCTCGCCCAGCCCGCGGACGAAGACGTACTTCCCGTCCTGGACCGTCACCCCGCTCACCCGCTGCACCGCCTGGCCGGCGTCACTGTCCGGGCTCTTGGCAATCTGCTCCGCGCTGATGGAGCTCACCACGTTGGTGGCGTTGCGCTGCTCGTCGAGCGCCCGGTTCACCGAACCCTGTTCCTCCGCCGCGGCGACGGTGATTTCCTCGAGCTCGATCGCCTGCACCTGGAGTGCCAGGTTCTGCTCTACCACGCCCCCCGCCGGCACCACGACGCCCTCGATCACCTTGGGCTGGTACCCGATGAACCGCGCCCGGAGCCGCACCGGGCCCGCCGGGACCCGGGTCAGGGTGTAGCGGCCATCGATCGCCGACTGCGCCCGGATCTCGGTGCCATCCACCTCGAGCACGGCCCCCGCGATCGCGGTGCCGTGCTCCTGGTCGATGACCTTCCCGACGATCCGGCCGGTTTCCTGCGCCGCGAGGGCGGGCGCCGAGAGCAGAAGCAGCGTGACACACCGGAGGGCCTGGGACAGTCGCATAACCTCGCCGCGGGTATTGGGGTGGACCGGCTGAACCAGCTGGACGGCGGGGAGATTCGCGCCGGCGGGTATCGCGGGGCGCACGGCGCTGCAACAAACGCGTCACGGGCCCCCGGGAATGGCCGGGGGTCTCCGGGAAGAAGGGGGTCGCTGTTACAGGACCGTCACATCGCGCCTCCGTCGCGCGGTTGTACTGTTGATGCATGTCCGTGACGCGCGCCGCTGTGCTGCTGCTCCTCTCTGCGTGCCCGCTCGCGGCACAGTCCACCCCCGCCGGCATTCCCGCCCAGGTTCTCGAGTACATCGATGCCGCCGCGAAGGAACTCCTCCGGGAGGACGGCACCCCCGGCCTGGCACTCGCGGTCGTGGCCGACGGGGACCTCGCGGCGGTACGGGCCTACGGCGTTGCCGACCTCGCGACCAGGGCCCCGGTCACGCCCGCCACCCGCTTCCTCGCCGGCTCCATCTCCAAGACCTTCACCGCCGTCGCCCTCCTGCAGCTGCAGGAGGAAGGGCTGGTCGACGTCCGGCGCCCGGTCGCCGACTATCTCCCCTGGTTCAAGGTGCGCTCCCGCTTCCCGGCGATGACGCTGCACCATCTGCTCACCCACACCGCCGGACTCCCGCGCGACCGGAGCGATCTCCCGAGTTCGCCCTATACCGCCCTCGCCCTCCGTGACCGCGAGCTCGCCTCGGCCCCCGGTGCCCGCTTCGTCTATTCCAACATCGGCTACCAGCTTCTGAGCCTGGTGGTGGAGGAGGTGGAAGGCCGGCCCTTCGCCGAGTCCATCCGGCGCCGGGTGCTCGAGCCGATGGGGATGACCGAAAGCGGCGCCGAGGTGACCCAGCGGGCCCGGCTCACGACCGCGACCGGCCACCAGTACCTCTATGACGACCGGCCGCCCTCGCCCGGCGATCCCCTGGTGCCGGCCCCGTGGGGGGAGTACAGCGCGGGCGACGCCAACATCGTCACCACCGCGCCGGACCTTGCCCGGTTCCTCGCCGGGCTCCTCGCGCAGGGGGGACGCGGCGCCCGGCGCCTGTTGCAGCCCGCCAGCTTCGCGCACATGGTCCAGCGGACCGTGCCCGCGCCCGAGCTGGGCCCCGATGCCTTCTACGGCTACGGGGTGATCCTCGGCATGCGCAACGGCGACCCCGTGCTCTGGCACAGCGGCGCCGTCGCTGGGTTCCGGTCGATGCTGCTGGGCGACGCCGACGAGCGGGTGGGGGTCGTGGTGCTGATGAACGGACCCGGCAATCCCCGGCGCCTGGCGGAGTACGCCCTCGATGTCCTGATCGCCGCCCGGCGCGCGCGCCCCCTCCCGCCCGTGATCGAGGTTCCTTCCCCCGAGATGATCCCCGGTGCGGGCGCGCTGGCCGGGATCTATCGCGATACCAGCGGCACCACCATCCGGCTGGAGACCGATTCGAGCCGGGTCTGGCTGGTCGACCGCGGACGGCGCATTCCGGTCAATCGCGGGGCCGGCCCGGACCGGCTGCTCGTACGCGATTCGGCCTGGGCGCTGTTCCCACTGGGCGTGGTGCGCGAGGGAGACCGGGTGGTCGAGCTGGACTACGGGGGGCGCTGGTTCGCGGCCGAGGGGAGGGCGATCGACCGCGGGGCAAAGGTGCCCGGGGCGTGGCTCGGCTACGTCGGCCACTACCGGGCGCAGGTGCCGTACTACAGCAACTACCGGGTGGTGCTGCGGAAGGGGATGCTGCTGCTGGTAGCGCCCGATGGAGCGGAGGAACCGCTCATCCCGGTGTCGGCGGACGAGTTCCGGGTGGGGCGTGAGGCTGACGGGGTGGAGCGGGTGACCTTCGCCGACCTGGTGAGCGGGCGCGCGCTGCGCCTCAATCTCTCCGGCACGGACTACTACCGCTCGCTGACACCCTGAGGCGCCAGGCTCCCGCCCAGCACGGCGAGGAGATCCTTGGGCAGGAAGGGCCGGGGCAGCACCGCCATGCCCGCGACGCGGCAGCGGCCGGCCAGCGCGGGATCCGCGGTGGAAACCACCAGCCGGGTCCGTCCCTCTCCCGGCCGGCTCGCCAGCTGGTCGGCCAGCAGGAGACGCCCGTCGGCGGAAATCGCGCCGTCCATGATCACCAGCGCCCATTCCCGCCCCGCCAGGCGTTCACCGGCCTCGCCCCCGGACTTGGCCACCTCGACTCCGAAGCCCTCCGGCTCGAGCAGCGCCCGGACGATCAGCTCCGACTTGGGGTCGTTGTCGACCAGGAGGGCTTCGCGACGAACCGGCGGTGGCGGCGCCGCGACCGGCGCCTCCCCCCGCGCGAGGGGAAGACTCAGCGTGAACTCCGCGCCCCCGCCGGCCGGCCGGCGATAGGAGAGGCTCCCCCCGTGGGCCTCCGCGATGCGATAGCTGAGCGAGAGGCCGAGCCCGGTGCCCTGGCCGGGCTCCTTCGTCGTGAAGAACGGGGTGAAGAGCCGCGGCACGAGGGCGTCGGGGACCCCGGGCCCGGTGTCGCGCACCCGGAGCACCGCCGACTCCCCCTCCCGCGCGGTGGTCAGGGTGATTCGCTTCGCTGCCTGCTCCGGCAGCCCGCGCAGCGCCTGGCCGGCGTTGCTCACGAGGTTCACCAGCACCTGCTGCAACTCGTCGCGGTTGCCGCGCACCGGGAGCGGGGCCGGCGCCGACTCCTCCACCAGGGTCACGCCCCGGAGCTCCAGCTCATAGGCCACGAGACGCGCCGTGCGCTCGACCAGGTCGTTGAGGTCGAGCGACTCGGTGCCGCCGGAGCCCTTGCGGGCGAAGGTCAGCAGGTTCCGCACGATGCGGCCGGCCCGCTCCGCCTGTTCGTGGATGACCCGCAGATGTTCCTGGTCGGCCGCCGGTAGCGCCAGCCGCTCCTGCAGGAACTCGGCGAGCCCCGCGATCGAGGTGAGGGGGTTGTTGAGCTCGTGGGCTACGCCGGAGACCAGCTGGCCCACCGCCGCGAGCTTCTCGCTCTGGATGAGCTGGGTCTCGAGCGCGCGCTGCTCGGTCACGTCGGCGACCAGCACCACCACGGCCCCCTCCCCGACGGCCTCCGACAGCGGCGCGGCGGTCAGGCGGATCTCGCGGTCGAGGGTGCTGCTCCGGATGAGCAGCGGGGGCGGGCGCTCCCCCCGGCGCGCGGCGCCGATCAGGCGGTCGGGGTCGGCGCCTTCGCCGACGACCGTTTCCCAGAACCCGCGGCCGGGCAGGGCGGTGGCCGGCGCATCCAGCATCCGGGCCAGCGCGCCATTCACCCGGGCAAAGCGCCCCTCCCCGTCGAGCATCGCGATCCCGTCGGTGATCGCGTTGAAGGCCGTTTCCCACTCGTCCTTGGCCTGCCGCACCATCTCGAAGAGCCGGCTGTTGGCGAGCACCACCGCGACGTGCGTCGCCACCGTGGAGAGGAGCCAGAGATCCTCGGCGCTGAAGCTCCCTTCCCGTCGGTCCGCGACGGCGAGGACCCCCATCGTGAGCCCATGGGCCCGGAGCGGCGCCGCCGCGGCGTTGGCGGTGCGGTAGTCGCCGAGGAGCGGAAGCGGCTCGAGCGACTGGCGCGTCACCTCGATCCGCTCCGAGGCCATGGCCCGGAGGACCAGCGAGACCTCGTCGGCCGGCAGCTCCCGACCCGCGACGTCCGCCAGCGAGCCTTCCGCCGCCGCCACGCGGAGCTGTCCGCTCGCGCCGGTGAGGACGATCGCCGAGCCCTCCGCATTGAGGAACCGGGTCACGTACCGCGCCACCTGGCTCGCGATGCGCTCGCTCTGGAGCGATTCGGCCAGGATGTAGCTCAATTCCTGGAGGGAGAAGATCTCGCTGATGCGCCGGTCGACCTGCCGCGCGAGCCCGGCCCGCTCCTGCTCCAGCGCCTTGCGCTGGCGGATCCCCACCACCAGCTGCCACGCCACCGCGGCGAGCGAGAGGATGGCCACGATCCCCACCAGCCGGGCCGACGCGGGTTCGACCGTCGCGACCCCCACGGCGAAGATCCCGGCGCCCAGCTGCGCGAGCCCGAGCCAGGGCGCATTGTGCCGGCTGGCCCACGCGAGCGCGGCGCCCCCGAGCGCGAGCAGCGCGACTACGCCGAGCCCCACCCACGCGGTGAGTCCCCCGACGAGCGCGGCGGCGAGCCATGCCGCGCTGATCAGGAGCGCCGGAAGATCGTCACGGGAGATGAAGGGACGCGGTGCGGATGCCATCGGAGGGAAATCTCGCCCGGAAGCGGTCGCCGGAAAAGCAGCGGGGGGCCCGCAGGCCCCCCGTTCTTCGACATTCGCCCTTCCGCGCGTCGGCCCCCGACTCCCGACCCCCGACCGCCTACGGCTTCGCGGTCACGCTGTCCGGCTTGTCCGCCGATGCCCGGGCCTGGACCCGCGATCGCTCCACCCCGATCCGGCGGAGCACCGCGTCGTCCCAGGCGGCCTTGCTCCCGCCATAGACGACCTCGAACGGCTCGAACACCGGAAGCGGCTCGTCGAAGAGGTAGATGGCGCTGGCCTGCTGGCGTACGTCGAGCTGGCGACTGCTGAAGTTGCCGGTGTACGGCACGATCGCGGCCGGGCGCTCGAACTGGCTCCGGTAGGAGATGTTCACCAGGTCGGGGTCGAAGCGCGCGGCCGGCCGGAGCGCGAAGAAGCTCACCAGCACGAGCCCGGGCTGGGTGAGGTTGTCCTGCCGCGCGGCCTCGTCGATCGCCGCCTTCCGCGACACCACCAGCCCGTGGAGCGAGGCGTAGGCATCGGGGGCGAGCAGCCGGATCAGCCGCTCGTCGAGCGGCATGAACCGCACTTCGATCTCCGAGGTGCTGATGCGGAGACTGATGTTGTCCTGCTTGAGCGAGCCGTAGCCCGGCGGGGGCAGCTCACCGCCCGGCACCGCCTCCTGTCCAGCGGCGGGGACAGTGCCCAGAATCGCGAGCGCCATGAGGCGCGCGGTCCACCCGGCCAGCCGTTTCATCGTGCCTCCGAAAGCGCGAGCAGACTCTCCCCCAGCTCGGCCAGGCCGAGCCCCGTGGTACTGCTGGTCAGGACCACCTGGTCGGCCGGCAGGCCGAGGGCCTTCACCAGGCTGGCGTGCCGCCGCTGCCGCTGCCCAAAGGGCAGCTTGTCGGCCTTGGTGAGCGCCACCAGCACCGGGATTTCCCGGTCCGCCAGCAGATCCGCGTGGACCTGGTCCTCCGCGCTCGGATCATGACGCAGATCCAGCAGCCAGAGCACACCGGTCAGGCTGGAACGGCTGGTAAGCACACCCCGTACCAGCGCCTGGTAACGGTCCCGCTCCTTGTGCGACACCCGGGCAAAGCCGTAGCCCGGCAGGTCGAGCAGGTAGAGCCCCGGCAGCCGGAAGACGTTGATCAGCGCGGTGCGCCCAGGGGTGTTGCTGACCCGGGCGAGCGGCCGCCCGAAGAGGGCGTTGATCAGGCTCGACTTCCCCACGTTGGAGCGGCCGAGGAGCACAATCTCGGGCAACGCCGGGGTGAGCTTCACCTTCGGGCTCGGGAAGGAGCCGCCGAACTCCACCGGGATCGCGCCGAAGGGAGCCGTGCTCTCCTGGGCCGGCGGAAAAAAGGGCGGAGCGTCCTCGCTCCGCCCGGGGGCCCTCTTCGCGGACTGCCGCGGGGTCATGCTTCGCGCTTCTGTCGCGCCCGTTCGGTGACCACCAGCGGCGGGTGGTCGTCCGTCACGCATTCCTTGGTGATGACCACCTCGCGCACGTCGTCCCGGGCGGGGAGGTCGAACATGATGTCGGTCATCATGTTCTCCAGGATGGCGCGGAGCCCGCGGGCGCCGGTGCCGCGCTTGAGCGCCTTCTGGGCCACGGCGCGGAGCGCCTCGGGGTCGAAGGTGATGCCCACGCTCTCCATCTCGAACAGCTTCTTGTACTGCTTGGTGAGCGCGTTCTTGGGCTCCATCAGGATCCGGACCAGGGCATCCTCGTCGAGCGCCTCGAGCGCCACGGTCACCGGGAGGCGCCCCACCAGCTCGGGGATGAGCCCGAAGCGAAGCAGGTCGTCCGGTTCCACCTCGGCGAACGGGTTCTGCTTGTTGAACGCGGCGCCGGTGGTAGTCTGCTTGGCGAACCCGATCTGCTGCCGGCCGGTGCGGGCCTGGATGATCTTCTCCAGCCCGTCGAAGGCGCCGCCGCAGATGAACAGGATGTCCTTGGTGTTGATCTGGATGTATTCCTGCTGCGGGTGCTTCCGGCCGCCCTGGGGCGGGACCGAGGCCACCGTGCCTTCCAGGATCTTGAGCAGCGCCTGCTGCACCCCTTCACCCGACACGTCGCGGGTGATGGAGGGATTCTCCGACTTGCGGGCGATCTTGTCGATCTCGTCGATGTAGACGATGCCCCGCTCGCACTCCGCCACGTTGAACTCGCCGGCCTGGAGCAGCCGCACCAGGATGTTCTCCACGTCCTCGCCGACATAGCCCGCCTCGGTGAGGGTCGTGGCGTCGGCGATGGTGAAGGGGACGTCGAGGATGCGGGCGAGGGTCTGCGCGAGGAGGGTCTTGCCGACGCCGGTGGGACCGATCAGGAGGATGTTGGACTTGTCGAGCTCGACGTCGGCGTCCCGGCTGTTCCCGCTGTTGATCCGCTTGTAGTGATTGTAGACCGCGACGGCGAGGGTGCGCTTGGCCCGTTCCTGCCCGATCACGTACTGGTCCAGCACCGATTTGATCTCCATCGGCGTGGGGACCTGTGTGATCGTATCCGCAACCTCGCGCTCCTCATCCTCCGCCAGGATCTCGTTGCAGAGGGTGATGCACTCGTTGCAGATGTAGACCGACGGGCCGGAGATGAACTTCCGGACCGAATCCTTCGACTTCCCGCAGAACGAACAG
>DASZPT010000055.1:0-17018 GCA_035549935.1 Gemmatimonadales bacterium | reverse complement strand
CGAGCGCGGCGGAACTGGTCTTGCCGAGCCCGGCGTAGCGGTACGTCTCCCAGACCAGCCGGTCGGTGGTGGGGATGTCGAGCGCGACCCCGAGGACCCGGTGGTTGTCGATCGTCTTCGAGGCGGTGTCCACCGGGGTCGACTGCAGCCGCATCACCAGTCCCTGCTGGGTCATGTAGTTGTTGAGCCCATAGAACTCTCCCCCGGTGGTGAGCGACCAGGCGATGGGCCGCTTGCCGAGGTTGTCCTGCAGCATCCGGATCACGGCGTAGTCGTGACTGTAGATCGGCGTCCCACGCCGGAGCGTATGGGTGATCGGGCCGATCTGGATGGTCACATCCTCCGGCAGCAGGCGCGGCTGGGCCGCCGCCTGGATCTGTTCGTCGGTCATCGAGTGGGCCGGCCCGGTCGGGGCCACCGGGTTGAGCCCCTGCCAGATCTTCGGCGCGGCGGCCTCGTCGAAGGAACGGACCGGGAAATCGCGGAGCTGCCGCTTGTACCAGTCGGTCTCGGTGAGCGCGAGGCAGACGACCAGTACGTCCTTCCGGATCCCCTGTACCTCCTGCGCCCACCAGAGCGGGAAGGTGTCGTTGTCGCCGTAGGTGAACAGGATCCCGTAGGGCGGCACCGAATTGAGAAGATCGTAGGCGAAGTCCGCGGCGAGCCGGGCATCGGGGCCGTGCCGCCGGCCCGCGGCCTCGAAGTTCCCCGCGAAGGGGAGGATGGCCACCAGCGCCATCGGGACGGCGGCCAGGCCGGGCGCGGCCTTGAGCCGCTCGATCAGCGCCCGGATCCAGGTGACGAGTCCCATGCCCGCCCAGAGTCCCCAGACCGTGAAGCTCACCACGAAGAAGTAGTCACGGTCGCGGACCTCGTGGTCGCTTCCCTCCGGGTAGGCATCGTACCCCATGCTGAACCCGGGCTTGAAGTTCATGTAGACGACGAGACCGAGGCCGGTCACCAGCCAGAGCATGAACAGCAGCCACCACGACGACCGGTCCACCCGCCGCTGGAGGATCTGTCCCCGGATGCCGAGGAAGGTGAACAGCAGCGTCGGGAAGGTACGGAACGCGAACTTCCCCACCGCGGCGGTGACGCCGTTGGCCCACTGCCAGTCGAAGTACTGGATGTAGTTGATGAGCTGCAGGCCGAAGATCTTGAGCGTCCGGCCCGGGTTGTTGGGGCCGTGGAGGACCGTGGGGTCGTCGAGCGGGGTACGCACCGGGTACTGCTCCCGCCGGATCACCGCGAGGAGCGACTTCCAGTTGTCGGGCTGGGCCTCGTTGATCGGCGGGTGGAGCCCGGCGCGGATGTAGAGGTAGAGGTAGCTCGTCACCCCGATGAAGGCGATGACCAGCGCCACGAGCGCGAACGGCAGGCTGCCCGCGGTCGCCGCGAAGATTGCCGCCGCGAGATAGCACATCCCGCCGAGCACGACCAGCGTGGTGCTCCCGAGCCCGCTGCCGATGAGGAGCGCCCAGGTTCCCGCGACCACGGTGGCCTGGGCCCACTCCGCGCGGCGCTCGTCGCCGTCCGCCGCGGGATCGCTCCAGATGGTGTGCACCAGGAAGGCGACCACGGCGGGCCCGGCCAGCAGCGCCAGGAGGTGGTTGCCGATCGACACGCCGGCGAGATACAGGATGAGGAGCAGGATGTGTGACGCGCGGTGCGTCCCCCGGAGTTCGCGCCACCGGAGACAGAGCCAGCAGATCGCCGCGATGGTGAAGGTGGCGGCGGCGTAGACCTCGGTTTCGTTCGAGTTCTGCCACGAGGTGAAGGTGAACGCCGCGATCACCACGGCGGCGAACGCGCCACCGGTCGCCACCAGGCTGCGGGCCTGACCCTCGAGATCGCCGGCGTAGCGGGTCAGCGCGTCGTGGATGATCAGGAAGAAGCATCCCGCGCCGAGGGCGCTCAGGGTCGCCGACAGGAGATTGGTCCGCTGGGCGAACTCGCCGAACGGGAGCAGCGTCCCCCAGACGTGGCCGATCATGACGAAGAGCGGCGTCCCCGGCGGATGCGGGATCCCGAGCGTCTTGGCCGCGGCGATGAACTCCCCGGCGTCCCAGAAGGTCACGGTGGGCGCGAGCGAGACCACGTACCCCGTGAGCACAAGCAGCGAGGCCAGGCCGGCGAGGAGGTATGGGGGACGACGGTTCATGGAGCCAACGGTTGAGTGAGAAGTGAGAAGGGCGAAGTGAGCAGGGAGCCTTGCCTCCCGCCCCTATCGCGCCCCGCCTACCGCCGCCGCGACCGCGAGGGCGTCGCGGGTCTGGGCCACGTTGTGCACCCGGAAGAGCCGGGCCCCGCGCTCATACGCCAGGGCACAGGCGGCGGCCGTGGCCGCGTCGCGGTCCCCGACTTCCCGGCCGGTCACGCTGCCCAGGAACCGTTTCCGCGAGGGGCCGACCAGGATCGGCCGGCCGAGGGTCCGGAGCGCCGGGAGTTCGTCGAGGAGCAGGAGATTCTGCTCGGCCGTCTTGGCGAACCCGAAGCCGGGATCGAGCACCAGGTGATCCGCCCCGACTCCGGCCTTGAGCGCCCCATCGGCGGCCGCGCCAAGTTCCAGGGCGACCGCGCTCACCACATCGGGAGCGTACTCCGCGTGGTCGAGCCGGGCCATCGTCGCGACGCTTCCGCGTGAATGCATGAGCACCACCCCGGCGCCCGTGCGGGCGGCAACGGTAGCCATCGCGGCATCCAGCCGGAAGGCGGAGACGTCGTTGATGATCGCCGCGCCGGCCTCCAGCACCGCCTGGGCCACCTCCGATTTCACGGTATCGACCGAGACGGGCACCGTCGGATGACACCGCACCAGCGCCTCCACCACCGGGAGGACCCGGCCGAGCTCCACCTCGGCGGGCACCGGTTCGTTCCCGGGTCGGGTCGACTCCCCGCCGACGTCGAGCACCTGCGCGCCGTCGGTCAGCAGCTGATCGGCCTGCGTCAGGGCGGCGTCGGGAGAGAGGAACCGGCCGCCGTCACTGAAGGAGTCGGGGGTGACGTTCAGGATCCCGAAGATGACCGGCCGGTCCACCTGGATCGGCCCGCGCGCCGTGATCCAGACACCGGGCAGGTCCATCGGCAGGGCCCGGCCCACGGCGTTGGCCACCTCCGCGAGGGGCGCAGGCACGACCCAGGGGCGGGCCAGCGCGCTGAGCCGCGCGGCCGAGCCGGTGACGATGGCCCAGTCGTCACCGCTCAGCACCTCGAGCCCGAGCTCGGAGGCGTGGCGGACCAGCGCGAGAATGGTGGTGGAATCGAGCCCGGAAAGCTCGACGGCGGCGGGGAGCATCCCGGAGGATGCGGCGTCGGCCTTGACCTCATCCCACCCCCGGGCCGTCAAGGCGTCACGGACGGCCCGGGGGGAGTGGCCGGCGAGGGCCCGGGCGATCACGCGCCCATGGGCTCGGCCGGCGGGACCCCGAGAATGGGAGCGCGTTGCGGCAGGGTGTCCTGCCGCGGCTGGGTGGACGCCGGGGAGGCCGGCGGCGAGGAGGACGAGACCGGCGGCAGCGACTTGCCCTGGGCGAGCAGGTCGATATCCTCGCGGTCGATCGTCTCGCGCTCGAGGAGCGCGCTGGCGATGCGCTCGAGCAGCTCCCGGTTGTCGCTTAGGAGCTTCCGGGCCTTCTCGTGGGCCTCGTCGAGGAAGCGCTTCACCTCGTCGTCCACGATCTCGGCGGTGCGCTCGGACACCTCGCGCCGCTGGCCGAATTCCCGGCCCAGGAAGATCTCCTGCTCCCGGTCGCCCACGGCCATCATGCCGATCTTGTCGCTCATGCCGAACTGGGTCACCATCCGCCGCGCGATGGCGGTGGCCTGTTCGATGTCGCTGCCGGCGCCGGTGGTCACCTTGCTCGGACCGAAGATCAACTCCTCCGCCACCCGGCCGCCGAAGGCGATCGCGAGGCGGCCGATCAGCCATTCCTTGGTCTGGCCGTAGCGGTCCTTCTCGGGGAGCGACATCATCAGGCCGAGGGCGCGGCCCCGCGGCACGATCGTCACCTTGTGGATCGGGTCGGAGCCCGGGGTCTTCATGCTGACCACGGTGTGCCCCGCCTCGTGGTACGCGGTGAGACGGCGCTCGTCCTCGGAGAGCACCAGGCTCTTCCGCTCCACGCCCAGCATCACCTTGTCCTTGGCGTCCTCGAAATCCTGCATGTCGACCAGCGTCTTGTTCCGCCGGGCGGCGAGCAGCGCGGCCTCGTTCACCAGGTTGGCGAGGTCGGCACCGGCCATGCCGGGCGTCCCCTTGGCGATGGTCTCGAGCACCACGTCCGCGGCGAGCGGGATCTTGCGGGTGTGCACCCGGAGAATCCCCTCCCGGCCCCGCACATCGGGGGCGTCCACCACGATCTGGCGGTCGAAGCGGCCCGGGCGGAGGAGCGCCGGGTCGAGAACGTCGGGCCGGTTGGTCGCGGCGATGAGGATCACGCCGTCATTCGACTCGAAGCCGTCCATCTCCACCAGGAGCTGGTTGAGCGTCTGCTCCCGCTCGTCGTGCCCGCCGCCGAGACCGGCGCCGCGGTGACGGCCGACGGCGTCGATCTCGTCGATGAAGATGATGCAGGGGGCGTTGGCCTTGCCCTGCTCGAAGAGGTCACGCACCCGGCTCGCGCCGACGCCGACGAACATCTCCACGAAGTCCGACCCCGACATCGAGAAGAACGGGCGTCCCGCCTCGCCGGCCACGGCCTTGGCGAGCAGCGTCTTGCCGGTGCCCGGCGGGCCGACCAGGAGGGCGCCCTTGGGGAGGCGGCCACCCAGCCGGGTGAACTTCTGCGGGTCCTTCAGAAACTCGATGATCTCCTGCAGCTCGACCTTGGCCTCGTCGGCCCCGGCCACGTCCGCGAAGGTGAGCTTGGGCGTGTCCCCGGAGAGCAGCTTGGCCTTGCTCTTTCCGAACGAGAAGGCACGGCTCCCGCCCGCCTGCAGCTGGCGCAGGAGGAAGACCCAGAGCCCGATGATCACGATCCACGGGAGGGCCGCGATGAGGAAGTTGGCGACCCCGATCTTCGGCTCCTTGGCCGAGATGGGCACGCCGGACCGCTCGAGCTCGGCCAGCAGGCTCTCGCTGTCCTTGATGGGGAGCAGGACCGTGAAGTTCTTCGCCTTCCGGTTGTCCTGCACCACGGCGGTGAGGAATTCGCCCTCGAGCTGCTTGCCGTCGTAGACGACGACGTTCTTGACGTTGCCGGCGGCGAGCTGCTGCTTGAAGGCGCTATAGGTGAACTCCTGCATCGAGTTCCGCTGGCTGTTCATCAGCTGGAACAGCGCCATGGCGACAAGCGCCACGAGGACCCACAGAGCCAGGTTCTTGCTCAGGCTCCGCCAGTCAGGACGAGGAGTAGGAGGCATACGCTCAGCCATTCAGGCCAGTTCCGCGATGTACGGGAGGTGCCGGAAGTCCTCCGCGTGGTCCAGTCCGTAGCCCACCAGAAAGACGGAGGGCGCGGTGAAGCCCACGAACCGGGTTTCCGGCAACGGGGGCGCGATCTGCTTGTCCAGCAACGCACAGACCGCCAAGCTCAGCGGATCCCTCGACCGCAGCCGGCCGACCAGGGACGCCAGAGTTCGTCCACTATCAATAATATCCTCGACTACGAGGATATGCCTCCCGGCCAGGGGGGCCGCCGGTTCATACAACAGGCGGACCTCCCCGCTCGAGACCTTCCCCGACCCGTACGAGCTCGCCAGCACGAAGTCGAGGTGGAGGGGCCGTTCGATGCGCCGGACCAGGTCCGACAGGAACAGGATGCTCCCCTTAAGCGTCCCGATGACAAGGAGATCGCCGTCGGGGTAGGCCCGGGTGATCTCGCTACCCAGCTCCCCCACCCGAGCCCGGATGGTTGCTTCATCGAAGACCACCCGGGCCAGGTCCCGGCCCGCCGCCCGGGGATCAACCATGGCGGGTCACATCCACCCGGAGCGCGGGCTCCCCGGCCCTCGGGACCAGGAGGTCGCCGCGGCAGACCCCGGGAATCCAGGCCAGCCCGTCCTTCCCCTCCAGGATCGGCCAGCGACGGCGATCGGTGCTCGCCACCCGGGCATCCTGGAAGCAGCGGACCGCGAGGCGGTGTCCCTTCCCGTGGAGTGGAGCCAGCCGGTCGCCGGCCCGCCACCCCCGCACCACCAGGGTCCCGGGGATGAACCACGCCGACTGGCCGTGGCGCGGCTGTGCCGCCGGCGCCGGCTCCACCGCCCAGTCGAGGTCGAAGTCGCCCCAGTGAAGGCGGCCCCGCTCCCCCGCAATGGCGGTGGACGCGGGTGTTCCCGTCGCTTCCGGGGGGACGAGACGGAGGCGGTCCCAGGCACGCTCCAGTCGCCACCCCCCACCCAGGTCCGCCGTCGCGCCACTCTGCGCGCCGGCGAGCGCCTTCCAGGCCTGCCGCAGCCGTCGCTCCCCCGGAAGGATCCCGGCCCGCCGGGCGAGGGTCTCGAGGACCATCACCCGGAGCGCCGACGGCATGGCGGCGAGCGCGGGTAGCCCGAGCGACCGGACCCGTCCCTCCTTCCGGTACTCGAGGCCGGCCCAGTGCCGGAGGATGGCGGCAGAGGCCCGGCGGTGGGTCGCGGCGTGGCGCGCGGCGCGTCGAAGGCTGGCCCGGACGCCGGGGACCCGTTCCTCGATGCCCGGAAGGAGCGTGGTCCGGATCCAGGAGCGGAGGTGGCGAGGGTCGCGGTTGGCAGGATCGTCCCACCACGTGAGTCCCCGTGCCCTGGCGTAGCGCTCGAGCGACTCGCGGGAGCAGCCGAGGAGCGGCCGCACCAGGGGCCCCCGGCGCGCAGGCATCCCGGCGAGGCCCGCGGGACCCGACCCGCGCAGGAGCCGCATCAGGACGGTCTCGGCCTGGTCGTCGGCGTGGTGGGCGAGGAAGATGAAACGGGCGCCGTGTTCGCGGCGGGCCGCCTCGAGCCAGCGCATCCGCGCGGCCCGGGCCCGGGTCTCGCTCGCGCTAGCGCCGAGCCCCAGGCGCCCGACGACGCAATCGAGACCGAGCGCCAACGCGTGCGCCTCCACGGCATCGCTCACCCGGCCGCTGTCCGGGTGAATCCCGTGATCCACATGGGCCACGAGCAGCTCGAGGCCCATGCGTTCATGGGTACGGACGAGGAGGTCGAGCAGCACCAGCGAGTCGGCCCCGCCGGACACCGCAACGAGCGCCGGCCCGGGCCGGACACCGAGCCGGCTCAGGTGACGGGCGAACGCCTCATCGCTCGGCCGATTCATTGGCTTCGAGCTGGAAGCGGGGGATGCTCGCGGGGAAGCTCACGCCATCGGCACGGAGGAAGTGATAGCGCCCCTCCATGTAACCGCTGGGTGACTTGAGGACGCAGAAGCTCTGGTACTCGTGGACCTGGCCCGTGGCCAGGGTGGGCTGTTCCCCCACCACGCCTTCGCCCTCCACCACTGTCTCCTCGCCGATCGAGTCATGGATCAGCCACTCCCGGCTCCGGAGCTGGGCGGTCTCGGCGCCGACATTCTCGATGCGGACGAAGTACGCGAAGACGAACTGCTGCCGCTCGGGGTTGGAGCGCTCGGGGAGGTAGACCGGCCGCACGGTGATCCGGATCCCGTCGGTCTCACGGTAGTAAAACGGGCGGGAGGGCATGGGGGAAAGGTAGTGGAGACAGGGGCGGGAGGCAGGAGGCGGGAGGCCGGAGGAACGACCACCCGCCTCCGGCCTCCTGCCTCCCCGCCTGGCTACGGTTTCGCCGGCTCCTGCTTCTTCTCGAAGTCCCCCGCCTTCACGATCGTGATCTTCGCGGGGTCGATGTACTTCCGCATCGCCGCGTTGATCGCCTCAGGGGTCAGGGCCGCCACCCTCGATTCGAGGGCCGCGTCGAACGCCAGCGTCCGCCCGATGAAGGCGTAGCCGCCGAGCGTCCCGGCGAGCTGGGCGTCCTGGGAGCGACCGACCTGTCGCGACTGAAGCCACCCGGTCTTGGCCTGCTTCACCTCCTCCGCGGTGAACCCCTCCTTGAGCATCCGGTCGATCTCCTCGCGGAAGGCCTGCTCCAGGCGGCCGGCATTCTCCGGCGCGTAGATGGCGAAGGTCTGGAAGCCGCCGGCGCTGTCGAGCGGGCTCGCGAAGAGGCCCGACCCCACGCCGTAGCTGATCCCTTCCTTCTGGCGGATGCGGGTCGCCAGGCGGGAATTGAGGAAGCCGCCGCCGAGCATGTAGTTCCCGAGCAGGAGCGCGGGGTAGTCGGGACTGTCGTCCCGGATCCGGAGGTTCATCCCGGCGAGGAAGAAGGCGTTGGCCTTGTCGGGGGTATTGAGCGTGATCGAGGTGGCCGCGACATCCTTGAACTCCTGCGGCACCCGCGCGAACGGCTGCGGGCTCTTCCAGGACCCGAACACCTCGGTGGCGGCGGCGGTGAGTTCGGCGGGATCGAAGTCTCCCACGACGGTCAGCTCGCCGTCGCTCGCGCCGTAGAAGCGGGCGTAGAAGCGCCGGGCATCGTCCAGCGTCGCCGCGGAGTAGTCCGACACCTGCTCATCGAGCGTCGAGACGTACCGCGGGTCGCCCTTGGGATAGGGATTGAGGTAGCGCTGATAGGCGATCGATCCCTGCGCGGTCGGCTCCGAGCGGTTCTCCTCGAACTGGGCCAGGTCCTCCCGCTTGAGCTCGTCGAACTCCTTGTCCGGGAAGGCGGGCTCGCGCAGAACCTCGCCGAGGAGGCGCAGCGCCGGCACCAGGTTGGGCCGGGTGGTCTCGAGCGTCACCCGCACCTGGGTCGGACTCGCGAAGAAGGGACTCACCCGGGCCTTGAGCCGGTCGAACTCGTCCTTGATCTGCTGGCGGGTCCGGTTCCGGGTCCCGCGCATGAGCATGTCGGCGGCGAGGTCGGCGGCGGCCGACTGGCCCTGCACGGCGTCGAGCGTGCCGAAGCGCAGGGTGAGCGCCAGGTTCACCGACTGGCCCCGGTTCTGCTTGGGGAGGAGCACCAGCTTGAGCCCGCTCGCGAGCGTGCTCCGGGTGGTGCGCCGGTCGATGTTCCCGGGCGAGGCATCGAACACCTCGCCGGCCGCGAGGGCGGTGTCCCCCTTGTAGCTCTTCACCAGCTCGGCGACATCCGGGGTCGGCGGAATCTCGGCGCGGTCGGGCTTGTCGGTCGGGATGAACGTGCCGGTGGTCATGTTCGACGGCTTGAGATACGCCGCCGCCACGCGGGCGACGTCCTCCGCGGTCACCTTCCGCAGGCGGTCGCGGTGGATGAACAGGAGCCGCCAGTCGCCCATCGCCGCCCACTCGGAGAGCTGCAGTCCCACCTGGTCGGAGCGATTGAGGGTGAGCTCGATGTTCTTGAGGAGCTGGGTCTTGGCCCGCTCGACCTCGTCGGCGGCCGGTGGCGAGGTCAGCACCGCGGCCAGCGCCGAGTCCATCGCCAGGCGCGCCTTGCCCAGATCGTCTTCCTTGCGCACCCGGGCGTAGGTGACCACGACGCCCGGTTCCCTGAGCTGGAAGTCGAAGGCCCCCACGTCGGCGGCGAGCTTGGGCTCGACCAGCGCCTTGTAGAGGCGGCCCGAGGGCGCGTCGCCCAGCACCCGCGACAGGACATCCACCGCCGCGAAGTCGGGATGGGTGCCGGCCGGCACATGGAAGACCGACATCGCCACCTGGATGTCACCCACCCGGCGCAGCGTGACACTCCGCTCGCCGTCCTGCACCGGGTCGAGGGTGTAGGTCGGGTAGATCTTGAGCGTCGTGCGCCGGTCGGGCCGCGGGATCCGTCCGAACCGCGCCTCGATGAGCGACAGGGTCCTGGCCGGATCGAACTTCCCCGCGACCACGAGCACCGCATTGTCCGGCTGGTAGTAGCGGTGATAGAACGACTGCAGCCGCTCGATCGGCACGTTCTCGATGTCGGAGCGGGCGCCGATGGTCGAGTGGCCGTAGTTGTGCCAGAGGTACGCCGCCGAGATCGTGCGCTCCATCAGCACGCCGAAGGGATCGTTCTCCCCCGACTCGAACTCGTTACGGACCACGGTGAACTCGCTCTCGAGGTCCTTCCGGGCGATGTAGCTGTTCACCATCCGGTCCGACTCGAGGTCGAGGGCCCAGACCAGGTTGGAGTCGCTGGCGCTGAAGGTCTCGAAGTAGTTGGTCCGATCGAACCAGGTGGTGCCGTTGGGCCGGGCCCCGTGCGCGGTGAGCTCCTGCGGGATGTTGGGATGGCAGGGCGTGCCCTTGAAGACCATGTGCTCGAGCAGGTGGGCCATGCCGGTCTCCCCGTAGCCCTCGTGCCTGGAGCCCACCAGGTAGGTGATGTTGACCGTGGTGGTCGGCTTCGACTGGTCCGGGAAGAGGAGCACCCGGAGCCCGTTCGGCAGGGTGTACTCGGTGATCCCCTCCACGGTCGCGCCGCGGGTCGCCTTCACCGCGGGCCGCGCGTTGAGCGTGGCGCGGATCCGGGCACAACTCGGCGCCGCGTCGGTCCGCGGCGAGAGCGCGACGGCGCCCTTCCCCGGCGCGGGGCGGGCGGGCGCGGCCGGCGATGCCTGCGCGGCCAGGCCGGCCGCGACGAAGGCGGGGGTCAGGAACGACAGAACGAATGCTGCGCGAGCCATCTGGCGCCTCCGTGGGCGGGCCTCAGTGCGGGCGGGTGGCCGGAAAAAGCCGAACTCCTCGGCACTGAAAATGGGGGAGGATCGTCAGAATGCCAGCGGCAGGGCCGCAAAGCGCGCGGGTTGTCATAGCGGCTTCCTGCTCCCTTCAGGCCCCCTGCCCTAGATAGGCAGGGACGCAAGGAGGGAATCATGACGGCAGTCCAGACCGAACAATCGATCTTCGACGCGATCTACCACCGGCGGGCGGTGCGGAGCTATCGCGCTGAGGACCTCCCCGAGTCCACGGTGCGGACGCTGCTCGAGGCCGCGGTGCAGGCGCCGACCGCCATGCATCTCGAGCCGTGGACCTTCGTGGTGATCCAGGACCGCGTGCTGCTCAAGCGGCTGTCCGACCAGGCGAAGGCGCTGCTGCTGGACGAGGCGGCGCACCAGCGTGGGCTCCTCAGGGTGCCGGGGGTCTCGACCACCGACGACCACCTGACCCGGCTCCTCGCCGACCCGGACTTCAACATCTTCTACGACGCCGGGACGCTCATCGTCATCTGCGCCCGGCCGATGGGGAGCTTCGTGACCGCCGACTGCTGGCTCGCCGCGGAGAACCTCATGCTTTCGGCGTGCGCCCTCGGCCTCGGCACCTGCTGTATCGGCTTCGCCGTGCCGGTGCTCAACCGTCCCGAGATCAAGCGGGAACTCGGCATCCCGGCGGAGGCCGGCGCGGTGGCCCCGATCATCGTCGGGGTGCCGAAGGGCCCGACCCCGGTGGTCCCTCGGAAGCCACCCGAGATCCTGCGCTGGGTGCGATAACGCCAGGCGACCGGCGGGAAGGGCGCGTCAGTGCCCCCCGCCGGTATCCGGCAGGACCCGGTCGAACAGCTCGAGGATCCGCCGGTATTCGTCGGTCCACGAGTCGGGCCGGACGAAGCCGTGGTTCTCGACCGGGTACACCGCCAGTTCCCACCCGTCCTTCCCAAGCTCGATCAGGCGCTGGGCCAGCCGCACCACGTCCTGGAATTCGACGTTGGTATCGACCATGCCGTGCGCGATGAGCAGCGGATCGGCGAGCCCCTCGGCGAAGAAGATCGGGGAGGAGCGCCGGAAGGCGAGGGTATCGCCCTGCGGGGTGTTCAGGATCCGCGCGGTGTACCCGTGGTTGTAGTGGGCCCAGTCGGTGACGCTCCGAAGGGCCGCCCCGGCCCCGAACGAGCTGCCCTCGGTGAAGAGCGCCATCAGGGTGATGAACCCGCCGTAGCTCCCGCCGTAGATCCCGATCCGCCCGGCCGGAATGCCAAAGGACGTGGTGAGCCAGCGCGACGCATCGACCTGGTCCTGCAGGTCGCGCCCGCCCATGTGCCGGTAGATCGCGGTGCGCCAGTCACGGCCATATCCCGCACTCCCGCGATAGTCGAGATCCAGCACCACGTAGCCCCGGCTCGCGAGCAGGTGATGGAACATGTACTCGCGGTCATAGCTCGACCACCAGCGGTGGACGTTGTGGAGATAGCCCGCCCCGTGGACGAAAATCACCGCCGCCCCGTTGGGCTTCGCGCCGAGGTCGGCGGGGCGGTAGATGCGGGCCGGCACCCCGACGCCATCGCTGGCGGGGATCGTGATGATCTCCGGCTTGATCCATGGCCCGGCGAGGAACTCCGCCGTCGGCGACACGGTGAGCTGGACCCGCGAGCTGCCCGGCCGCGCCGGCTGGAGCCAGAGGTCGGGGGGACGGTTGGCCGTGGAGAAGAGGTCGACCATCCACTGCCCGTCGGGCGACACGGTCACCTCGTGCCCGCCCACTTCCTCCGTCAGCCGGGTCCGTTTCCCGCCGGCGACGGGCATCGTCCAGGCGTGCTGCTCGAAGGGAGAGCCCTCACTGGTGTGGAGCAGGAAGGTCTTCCGGTCATCGAGCAGCTGCACCCCTTCCACTTCCCATGACCCACTGGTGAGCTGGCGCCGGTCGGAGCCGTTCGCCGCCACGCTGTAGAGGTGGGCATAGCCGGTCGCCTCGCTGACGAACCAGGCGCGCCCATCGGGCAGCCAGCCCATGCACTGGAAGCAGGGGCCGTCGACCCACGCCGAGTCGTGGAGCGCCTCGAGCTGCGCCAACGCGCCATGCTCCCCATCCACCGCGTGGATGTAGCTCCACTTGTAGTCGCGGGTCACGGTCCCGAGGAGCGCGTAACGCCCGTCGTCCGACCAGCCACCGACGGTGAACTGGTCGGCCACGCCGGTGGTGTCGCCGGGAATCGGCTGGAGCCAGGTCACGGCGCCGTCCGCGAGGTGGAGATACGCCACCCGCACCGGCTCCTGCTCGTCCCCGGCCTTTTCACGGCTCTCGATATCCTCCACGTAGCCGCTCTTCGTCACCCATGACGGCACCTGGGTCGGGCGCGCCGTCGCTGCCTTGCCCGCGACCACGACGAGGGCCGCCGTCCCGGCAGGCGAGACGCTGATCTGCACGACCCGTGCGTCCTTCCCGAGGTAGAAGGGGAGGATGCCGAGACTGTCGAGGCGTGCCCGCTCGGCCTTCCGGAGACTGTCGGCGCGAAGCCGGTCGCGGATCGCCCCGAAGAGGGTGCGCTGGTCGGCCTCGAGCTGCTTCCGCTGAGCGAGGGTGGTCGAGTCGATGGCCGGCGCGGTGCCGGGGCGGATGTCGGTGAGCTGTTCGATCGCGCCATCGGCGAGTCCGAGGCGCCAGGCATTGTCCCCGCGGATGAAGGTGACATGCGCGCCATCGGGCGCGAAGCGCGGGTCGCCTTCGGCCTCCGCGGTGCGGGTGAGCCGGCGGACCCGTTCGGTCCCCAGCGTCACCAGATAGAGATCGCCGCGCCACTCCACGACCCGGGTCTTCCGGTCGGGCGAGCGTGGTCCCCCGGCCGCGAGCGGGCCGAGGGTGTCCATGCGCGCGAGGGAGAGGGATTCGGGAACCGCGCCGGCTCCCGCGCGGATGCGATAGGGGCGCGGGACCTCGCGCCAGTCGGTGCCGGGCGGGAGCCAGGTGAAGTAGAGCCAGCGGCTGTCGGCCGACCAGCGCACGTCGCCGGGTACCCGGCCCACGAACTCGGGGCCGCGCATGATGGTGGCGAGGGGAGGAACGGCAGGAGTCTGGGCGCCGAGAGATCCGGTGAGGAGCGCAAGGCCGGTTACGGCGAGGGTGGAAGGGCGCATGGTGGGGCATTGTAGCAGCCCCAGGCCAGGCGCACGAGGCTTACTCGGTGTCCTTCACCCGCTCGCGTTTCGTCTCATGCAGGCTGTCCGCGAGGCTGTCGGCACGCACCCGCGTGATGCGGAGATACCGGCCCTGCACCGGCGTGGGTTCCTCGACCTCCTCCCGCATGACCACAAGGGTATCGCCCCGGAACGCCCACTGCCGGGCCTGGTAGACCCAGCCGGCGTCGCCGCCCCGTTCGTAACTCTGCAGCCGGCCCGAGGCGCTGTCACGGGTGAACAGCGGATAGTTGCCGAGATAGCGGAAGCCGGAGTCGCCGACCGACCGCCAGTAGTCGGCATAGGTGTTGGCGACGCCCCGCGCCGTGGCGAGCAGCAGGTCCAGCCGTCCGTCACCATCGAGGTCGGTGGCGCCGAAGAAGAACTGCTCGGCCGGCGCGATCGGCACCATGCCGTGCACCGGGAGCGTCGTCGCGGCCGATGCACCGGACCGGCGGGCCTCGATGGCCTTCACCGCCCGGCCATCGGCCGAGGAGTCGAGCTGGAAGGTGAACTCCCAGGTTGTACCGGCGGGTGCCAGAGCAAAGCGACAGGGCCGGCAGTCGGCCACGAAGCCCGGCTCCGAGGACATGAGCGGCGGCGGCGGCGGGAACGGCGGACGCTCGGTCCGGGCCCGGCAGGCGGCGAGGGCCAGGATCCCGGCCAGGATGACCGGCCTCACGCGCAGGCGCTCCGCGGCCTCAGCGTACCAGGAGGCACCTGGCCCGCGCGAGCTTGTCGAGGCGGTCCTGCAGGCCGTTGTACTTGCCGTTGATCCGGACCGTGACGGCATTGGCGTTGTCCGCGTCGGCATACTTGCTCAGGTCCTTGAGGTTCCAGTACCAGAAGGCGCAGTCGACCGCGATGGCCGGATCGGTGGCCAGACGCGTCGGATTGGCGATGTAGTCCTGGCCCCGGGCGTCCCCGTACGCCTTGTAGTTGGCACGACCGGTCAGCTGGATCAAGCCCCGCCCCTTGAAGAGCTTCCCGTCGCCCTTCTGGGTGTTCCCGAGATCGACCCGTCCCTCGTACTTCTCCCCGGTCGCGAGTTCCTCGCTGTAGCGCAGTGAGCCGCTCTCGTGGCCCACCTGCGCCAGGAAGTGGGCCATCCGAAGCGGGGTGTTGATGTTGTTGGTGGTCATCCCGGCGCTGAGCGGCTGATAGTAGCGGTCGATGTCGCTCCGGCTCGCCTCGATAAGGATGAGCCAGAGCACCTCGGGGGTGAGTTTCGCCGGGACGCTCTCGATCAGCTTCTTGATCGTATCGCCCTTGGGGCTCACGACGCCGTCGGGCTTCGGGCTCTTCACGACCTGCTGCTGGAAGACCAGGATGGTCTCGAGCGTATCCTTGTCCATCCGACCCGTCACCGACAGGGGGACCTGCCCCCGCCCCATCCTGGCTCCGCCGGCGATGCTAAGATCGACGGTCCCGCTGTGCCACGGCTCGGTCCCCATCTTCGCCCGGGCGCCGCCGGGCATGCCGAGGTCCGCCAGCATGACCTCGCGGGTGAGGAGGGGGAGGCTGAAGTTGAGGAGCAGCTGGACGGTCTTGACGTCGTAGGAGTGGTTGGCAGCCTTCGGCCCGCCAACAGAGGCTTTGATGAGGCACATGGGCGGGACGGGCTCCGATGCTGGTCGTGGGTCCTGGTGCAGACACTCCCGAGTAACGTGCCGGGGCGCCCGGCTGTCTCACTTCCAGTCGCTGATATGACTCGAGGATCGCGCCGCCTGCCCCTTTGGTGGCGCGACCGCCGACCGAACGCGGGTCCGCGCGCTAACTATTCCCCCGCCCTCCCCGGCAATACTCGGCCAGCTTCCCCCACGATTCGGTGGTCCTCTCAGTGTCCCGCCGCGACTGCGCCGGTTTGACCGGACGGTTCGAGGCGGTCCGCCGTGCCCCGAAGGATCCTGACTGTCGTGATCACCTGGCCGGTGTGCCGCTGGGTGTGTTCAGCGGCGTGGAAGAGCAATCCTAGGACGTTGCTGGGCCGCCGTGCTCTCCCCACTTCCCGCCGCTCGAACAACTCGGCGAGGGGCGTCGTACGCAACGCCCGGAGGGCATGCTCCACCGCGAAATCCAGCGCCTCGAGCAACTCGAGGGCCGTGAGGAATGGTGCCCCGGTCTCCTTCTCCCGCTGCAGGGCGGCGACCTGTTCGGGCGTGAGCCCCTCTCCCCGGGCATAGGTGAAGAGCCGATCGATGCTCCCGGCGATGTGGCGCAGGTGAAAGCCGACCGACGCCGCGCCGCCGGGCCGGGCCGCGAGCTCCGCCGGCGACAGGTCGCCGGCAGCGGCGTGGAGATCCCTGCGCCCCTGGATCAGCGCGTGCGCGACCGGCATGAGCAGTGCGGGTACCCCATCCACCGGGCCGGACAACCACGCCTCCGGATGCTGACCGGAGCTGTTCCCTGCCCTGGCCCGACCAGCATCCGGCGCGATCACCGGCTCTGGCCCGGGCGGCTCCTCTCTGGCGACCGTCAGGAGGAATGTGGCCCCGCCAGCGGAAGAGACGGCGTGCCTGACGCCCGGCCGAGCCGACAGAAGCTGCCCGGGACCGAGGTCATGGGTCCGCCCATCCGTCGTGAACCGTACCAATCCCTCCAGCACCTGGACCGTGATGGCGCCACTCGATTGGTGCTCGGCGATCTCCGCTCCGGGCGCCAGAATCACCTGGGTCACCCGGAGCGGACCGTCCTTGAGCAGGGTCCGCGCCGTCCGGTGGCCCCGCTCGACCAGGACGGGGGGGCGTTCGCCCTGGGACCGCAGGTCGAATACCAGCACATCGCCGGCCAGTGCCCGCTCGATCGACGACATCACGCCACCTCCCGTCGTTCACTCCTGGTCACGCGCACTCGCCAGGTCTCCGGTCCATTCTCGAGGTACTCGAAGGCGAATGCGTCCTCCCCCCGGGTAGCCCGGAGGGCGTAGTACATGCACCTGGGATCATGGTCGACCGTGAGCTCCAGCGGCTGTGCGGGGGCGAGGCTGTCATAAGTCTGGATGATCCGATCGAAGCGGTCCTTCGGTTCGACCGGGCGGAGGTCGAGAGTGAGGAGAATGCTCATGGTGTACCTCGCGGAGGCCCCGGGTGAAAGTGAGGGGTGATGTATCCGATGCGATGCGGCCACAGCCCCATCCGCCACGGGGACTGCGCCGGAGCCGAGCCCGAGACACATCACCGGGCGGAACGCGAAATCCGCACCCGCCAGACCGAGGGCCCCTGCTCCAGGTACTGCCACT
>DASZPT010000054.1:0-2092 GCA_035549935.1 Gemmatimonadales bacterium | reverse complement strand
CGGTTGAGCAGCGCCTGCACCCGGTAGCGTCCGGCGGGCACGCCACTCAGCCGGTCGATCGGGTACCCGAAGACTTTCGTGTCGATGCTCTTCGCCTTGCCCGCCGCCCACCCCTCCACGTCGATCCCGAAGATGAGCTGGGTCTCGCCGATGTCGCCGATCTGGAACCGCGGCTCGGCGCTGGTATCGTTGCTGAGCACGAGGAGGAGGCGCCCGTCGACCGGGGTGCTCGAGCCGGAGACCGGGAAGCGGATGTCGAAGCGCGGCCCGGCAAGCGCCGGTCCGGCCTGGCCGAGGAGCGGAGCGGGAGCGGCGAGGACCACCGACAGAGTCAGCCCACGGAGGAAACGACGTCGCATGCGGATCTCGATGAAGAAGGGGATTGGCGCCGCTCTAACGTAATCCGAAATCCCGGGCCGGTAACCGGCCGCGCGGCGAGTTGCCGACCACTCCGGACGCCGGTACTTTGCCGCCAAATACCGGGCCCCGGCCGGGGGACCGGACCACCATCACTCGACAGCAGGGTTGACCAATGGCCGAGAGGAAGATCATCGCGGTGCTCGGCGCCACCGGGGCGCAGGGCGGGGGCCTCGTCCGGGCGATCCAGGCCGACACCGGTTCCGGCTTCCGGGCCCGGGCCGTCACCCGGAACCCCGATTCCGACAAGGCCAAGGCACTCGCGGCGCTCGGTGCCGAGGTGGTGCAGGGTGACGTGAGCGACCCCGCCAGCCTCACGCGGGCGTTCCAGGGGGCCCACGGGGCCTACTGCGTGACCTTCTTCTGGGATCACTTTTCGCCCGAGCGGGAGACCGGGGAGGCCCGGCAGATGGCGCTGGCGGCCAAGGCCGCCGGCGTGGCGCACGTGGTCTGGTCCACGCTCGAGGACGTGCGCACCTTCGTGCCGCTCTCCAACCCCAGCATCCCGACGCTCAACGGCAAGTACAAGGTGCCCCACTTCGACGGGAAGGGTGAGGCCGACGCCTTCTTCCGCGAGGCGGGAGTCCCGACCACGTTCTACTACGCCTCGTTCTACTGGGACAACTTCATCTACTTCGGCGCCGGCCCGAAGCCGGGGCCGGATGGCCAACTGCAGCTGGTGCTGCCGATGGGGAACGGGAAGCTCGCGGGGGTCGCCGCCGAGGACATCGGCCGGACGGCGTACGGCATCTTCAAGCGGGGGAAGGAACTGACCGGGAAGAAGGTCGGCGTGGCCGGCGAAATCCTGACCGGCGCCGAAATCGCCGAGAAGATGTCGCGGGCGCTCAAGCGCCCGGTGCGCTACCAGCCGGTGCCGTTCGAGACCTACCGGAAGTTCGGCTTCCCCGGCGCCGAGGACCTCGGCAACATGTTCCAGTTCTACCACGACTTCGAGAAAGACGTGAACGGGCTCCGCGACCCGGCCTTCGCCCGCCAGCTCAATCCGGCGCTGCAGACCTTCGATCAGTGGCTGGCGGCGAACGCGGCGAAGATCCCGCTGGAGTAGGGGCGGCCGGGGGCCGGCCTTCGTCGCCCCGCCCCCGGCCCCCAGCCCTCTACGGCAACTCCACCGTCCTCCCCTGCGCGCTCGCCAGGCTCACCCGCGCCGAGTGGTAGGAGGTCAGCGCGTCGACCAGCACATCGCGGGCGCTGTTGAGCGAGAGCTGGGCGTTGATCACGTCCGCATTCCCCGCCACTCCGCTGGTGAACCGCTCCCGCGCCTGGGCCACCTCCCGCTCCGCCAGCCGCAGCTGCACGTCCGCCGCCGCCACCTGCTCCCGCGCCGCGGTGAGATCGAGCATCGCCGAGCGGACCTCGACCTCGATCTGACGCCGCACGTCGTCGGCGCGCGCCTCGGCCTCGATCCGGCGGGACTGCGCCTCCTGGATCCGTGATTCGCGCTTGAGCCCGTCGAACACCGGGACCGAGATCTGCAGGCCGTAGGTGTGGGCATCCAGCGCGCCGTTGCCGTTGCTCGCCGCCTGCGCAAAGGCCGAGACGCTCGGCAGCCGTTCCATCCGGGTGGCCCGGATGCTCCGCTCCGCCGCGAGCGTCGCCGTCTCCGCCGAGCGCATGTCGCCGCGCGTCGAGAGCGCGCGCCGGATCGCGTCGGCCT
>DASZPT010000053.1:0-7405 GCA_035549935.1 Gemmatimonadales bacterium | reverse complement strand
CCCCGACCCCCGACCCCCGACCCCCGACCCCCGACCCCCGACCCCCGACCCATGCCCCGCCTCGCCATCACCCTCGGTGACCCCCGTGGGATCGGGCCCGAGATCACGGCCCGGGCCCTCGAGACGCCGGTGGACGCCGAGGTGATCGTGCTCGGCGCCGATGACCAGATCGGCGCGGTGCGGGCGGACCGGCGCATTCCGCTCGGCACCTGGGGCGAGGGGTTCGGCGAGACGGCGGGTCCGGAGAAGCCGGGTCCCTCCCGGGCCATGCGGGCCGGGCGGATCGCCGGAGCGGGCGTGGAAGCGGCGGCGCGGATGGCGCTGGCAGGCGAGGTCGACGCGATCGTCACGGCGCCCGCACACAAGCATGCCCTCAACCTCGCCGGCTTCCGCTATCCGGGACACACCGAATGGCTGGCGCACCTGGCCGGTGATGTGGACGTCGCCATGATGCTCGCTGCCGACCGGCTCCGGGTCGTGCTGGTGACCACCCATGTGCCGCTCAAGTCGGTGCCCCAGCTCCTCACCACCGAGAAGATCGTGACGACGGGGCGGACGACGCGGACGGCGCTCCGCGAATGGTGGGGCATCGCCGAGCCCCGCCTCGCGGTCTGCGCCCTCAATCCGCACGCGGGGGAGTCGGGCCTCTTCGGTGACGAAGAGGATCGCATCCTCAAGCCCGCCGCGGCGGCGCTGGGCGCCGTGGGGCCGTTGCCGGCCGATACGGTCTTCGTGAAGGCGATGCGGGGAGAGTTCGACGCGGTGCTGGCGCCCTATCACGACGTGGGGATGACGGCGATCAAGGTCGCCGCCTTCGGCCGGGGAGTGAACGTGACGCTGGGCCTGCCGTTCCCGCGCACCTCGCCGGATCACGGGACGGCGTTGGATATCGCAGGGAAGGGCGTGGCGGATGCGGCGAGCATGCGCCAGGCGATCGAACTGGCGGTGGAGCTGGGGCGGAAGCACGCGGCGCGGCGCTAGGCCGCTCGGCGGGGCGGGTCGCCAGGGCTGAGGCCCGCTCCGCGGACCTTGCCGAGCGCCATGCGTCCAGCACCTTGGCGCGTCCCCCGTCCCCCGTCCCCCGTCCCCCGTCCCCCGTCCCCCGTCCCCCGACCCCCGACCCCCGACCCCCCTAGGGCAGCACCCCCATCAGACTCAGCAGCAACACTCCCAGGACCACCGCGGTCAACACCACGTAGGTCCGGTCCCGCTCGCGCGCGAAGGCGAAGAGCGAGAACGCGACCCGGAGCACCGGCGTCGCGAGCAGCACCACGACCCCGAGCTGGATGATGGCCTCCGGCGATCCCTGGAGGGCGAGGGGGAGGAGGCGGAGCGGGTGCTGGAGGTCCCCGGGCTCGCCGGCGAAGTGGCCGTAGTCGGGATGCTGGCCGCCGTGCTGGATCAGATGCAGGAGGCCCCCGAACACCACGAGCAAGGCGGCGGTGAAGACGCCGCCACGCAGCAGGACCGCCAGGGCCAGCTCGATCCGCTCGTCTTCCTCGGCCGAGGGCCGGTGCGGCTCAGATCTTTCCGGTGAGGCCATGGTAGATCATCTCGATGGCGAGCAGAAAGACCACCGCGCCGAAGATGCGGCGCAGGTGCCGGGGATGGGTCCGGGTGAGAATGGTGGCGCCCAGCATGGCGCCACCGAGCACACCGAGGACGACGGGCATGGCGATCCCCGGGTCGATGTAGCCCCGCTGCAGGTACACGCCCGCGCTCGCCGCCGCGGTCACCCCGATCATGAAGTTGCTGGTCGTGGTCGAGACCTTGAACGGGAGCCCCATCGCCTGGTCCATCGCGAGGACCTTCACCGCGCCCGACCCGATCCCGAGCAGGCCCGAGAGCGTCCCCGCGACGAACATGAGCCCGAACCCGAGCGGCACCCGCTGCACCAGGTAGTGACGTACTCCGGCGGGTGTCGGATAGCTCGAGTCGAGGCGCAGCCTGACCGCGAGCGGGTCGGCGACCTGCGCCGGGTGCTCGGTCTTGGGCCGGCTCGCGGTCCAGGCGGAGTAGAGGAGCACCACGCCGAAGATGATCGCGAGCGCATTGGTCGAGATCAGGCTCGCGAGGAGCGCGCCCAGGATCGCGCCGAAGGTGGTCGCGATCTCCAGGAACATCCCCACCCGCATGTTGGTGTATCCCTCGCGCATGTAGGCCGCGGCCGCGCCCGATGAGGTGGCGATGACCGCCACCAGCGAGGCGCCCACCGCGTACCGGAAGTCGATGCCGAACCCGATCGTGAGGAGGGGAACGATCACGACCCCGCCGCCGAGCCCGGTGAGGGCGCCGAGGAGGCCGGCGAGGAAGGAGCCGGCGGCGAGGGCGAGGGTGAGGAGGAGGACGGTCACGAGGAACGCTTCATCCGACCGCCCGTTCCAGCTTCGCCATCAGCCCCAGGTGCGCATCCAGCTTGAGCTTCTGGCTCGCGCGGTTGGCGACGAGCACGGCGCCGACCTGCAGGATCGTCTCCCGCTCGGCGAGGCCGTTGGCGCGAAGGGTGTTCCCGGTGTCCACCAGGTCGACGATCCAGTGCGCCAGGCCGAGGAGCGGCGCGACCTCGACGGACCCGTGCACGGTGATGATCTCGACCGGCCGTCCCCGCTCGGCGAAGTGGCGCCAGGCGAGCCGCGGGTATTTCGAGGCGACGCGCGCGGTCTGGCCTCCGGGCAGGTCCGGGTAGGGCTCGTGCGACGGGTTGGCGACCACGAGCCGGCAGGCGCCGAAGCCGAGCTCGAGGGGCTCCAGCACGTCGGCCTCGGTCTCCCGGAGGACGTCGGTGCCGGTGACGCCGAGATCGGCGGCGCCCGACTCGACGTAGACCGCCACGTCACCCGGCTTCACCACCAGGAACTCGATCGCGGGATCGCTCGAGGGAATGAGGAGCCGGCGGCCGGGATCGGGCTCGACGATCACGCCGGCGCGCGCGAAGCAGGCGACGGCGGGCTCGTAGAGCCGGCCCTTCGCGAGCGCGATCCGCAGGCGCGAGCCGCCCGTCACCGCCCCGCTCCCGCGAGGGCTTCGGCGATGGTGTCGAGGTCGAGGGAGACGCCGACCGCGGGCATCGGCTCGCCGAAGCGCGCCATGAGCCTGTCGTACCGGCCGCCCGCGCCGGCGGAATGCCCCGCGCCCGCCGTGAACAGCTCGAAATGGACGCCGGTGTAGTAGTCGAGCCCGCGGACTTCACCCAGGTCGTAGACCACGTGGCCCCGCTCGGCCGGGGTCAGCATCCCGTCGATCGCGAGCAGGTGGTCGAAGCAGGGGTGCGCGCTCTTCGGCGCGGCCGCGAGCGCGCCCTCGAGGGCCTCCCGCCGGCCGATGGCGAAGGCCAGCGACACGAGCGCCCGCGCTTCCGGCGGCGCCCCCGCCAGTGCCCGGGTCAGGTTGCCGCGGTCCTTGCGGTCGATCCAGCGGCGGACCAGCGCGCGCTGGTCCTCGGGCAGGGCCTCGAGCCCGGGGGCGAGGACCCCGGCGTGGCCGAGGTTCAGCTGGAAGTCGCGGAGGCCCATCGTGCGCGCGAGCTCGAGGGTGAGGCGCACGATCTCCACGTCGGCAGCGAGGTCGCCCTTGCCGAGGAGCTCGGCGCCGGCCTGCAGGGTTTCGCGGGGACGGCCGCCGCGGTCGGGCTCCTGGCGAAAGACCTTTCCGCCATACGAGAGCCGGAGCGGGCGGGGCGCGTGGCGAAAGGTGGTGGCGGCGACCCGCGCGAGGCTGGCGGTGAAGTCGTAACGGAGGGCGAGGATCCTGCCGTCCCGGTCGGTGAAGCGGATCAGGCGGTCACCCACCTCGGGGCCGCCGGCGCGGAGGAAGACCTCCTCGTACTCGAAGGTCGGAGGCAACAGCTCCTGGTAGCCGGCTCGCTCGAGCACCTCGGCGGCCAGCCGCTGCAGGCGGCGGCGGCTCGCGGCGGCGGGACCGGTGAGGTCCTGGGCGCCCGGCGGGATCGGGGCGATGGGGCGGAGAGGTTGCATCGGCGCGGAAGATAACAGGCGCGTGTGATGAGGGGGGTGGCGGTTTCGGCGGGCCGCAGCGCGCCACGCGGGAGGGCGGGGAACCTCGCGCCGCGGAACTGAAGTTCGCTCTCGGTGAGGGGCCGCCGCTCACTTACGGTCCGCTCCGCGATGCTCCCACCCTTCCGCGGCAGCTACGTGCACGGGCCGCCTACCCGCCTACCCGCCTACCCCGCGACCTATTTCCCCCCCGCCGCCTTCGCCGTCTCCGCGCCGCCCAGCAGGTAGCGCACCGACTTCACCCGCCGGCCCTCCATCTCCACGATCTCGAAGGCGTCCTTGCCTGTCACGATCCGGTCACCGGGACGGGGGAGGCGGCCCAGCTGGCCGAAGAGATAGCCGCCGAGGGTGGTGTAGTCGGTGTCGTCGAGCTGGAGCTCGTGGTCGGCGTTGAACTCCGAGATCGGCAGCGCGCCATCGAGGAGCGGGGCGCCTTCCGGCGTGGGCTTGGGGCGCTCCTGGCGGTCGTACTCGTCGTAGATGTCGCCCACGATCTCTTCCAGCAGGTCCTCCATCGTGACGAGGCCGGCGGTGCCGCCGTACTCGTCGAGCACCACGGCGAGGTGGACCTTGAGCCGCTTCATGTCGGCGAGGACATCCTCGACCTCGCGGGTCGCGGGGACGAAGAGGGGAGGGCGCATGATCGCGCCGACACTGGAGCCGGGCTGCTGCCGGACGGCGGTCAGGATGTCCTTCGCATGGACCACGCCGACGATGTCGTCGAGCGACTCGCCGTACACCGGGTAGCGGGACCGCCGCGCCTGGGCCACGACGTCGGCCGCTTCCTCGACGCTCAGCACCCGCTCGAGCGCCACCATCTGGGTGCGCGGGGTCATGACCTCCTGGGCGGTCTTCTCGGAGAATTCGAAGACGCCCTCGAGGAGCCGCGCATCCTCCTTGCCGAGGGAGCCGCCTTCCTCGCTCTGCTCCACCAGCATGCGGATCTCGTCCGGCGAGTGCAGGCGCTCGTGCTCCCCGGGCGGACTGATGCCCAAGACCCGGAGCAGGCGGTTGGCGGTGCCGTTGAGCAGGGCAATCGGGGCGTGCATCACCCAGGCGAAGCCGATGAGCGGGGCGGCGACCCAGCTGCTCACCATCTCCGGATACAGCAGCGCCAGCGCCTTGGGGACCAGTTCGCCCAGGACGATGTGGAGCGCGGTGATGATGGTGAACGCGATGACCACCGCCACACCGTGCGTCGCGACGGCCGCCAGGTTGCCGGGCAGCCAGGCGAAGGCTCCCTGGATCAGACCGGCGAGGGCCGGCTCACCGATCCAGCCGAGTCCCAGGGAGGAGAGGGTGATGCCGAGCTGGGTAGCGGAGATGTAGCGGTCGAGCGAGTGGATGGCGCGCTGCGCCAGGCTGGCCTTCCGGTCGCCCCGCTGGGCCATTTCCTCGAGCCGGGTCCGGCGGGCGCCCACGAGGGCGAACTCGGCGGCGACGAAGAAGGCATTGAGGGCGACGAGAACGACCACGGCCGCCAGTTTGAAGGCGACCCAGCTACTTTCCGGCGGTTCCATACCGGTAAGACTAGCCGCCCAATCCGCCGCCCGCGAGGGCACGCATGATCCGCCAAGTCGCCGTTCCGCCGTTCGAGCTGCTGACCCCCCTGCTGCCCCGGCCGACCACGGTCGACCTCACGACCCGCACCCGGGTGGCGGAGATCCTCGCCGATGTCGAGGCCCGCGGCGATGCCGCGGTGCGCGAGCTGACGGCGAGGTTCGACAAGGTGGACCTCGCGCCCGGGGAGTGGGAACTGCCGCGGGGCGAGTGGGAGGCGGCGCTCGACCGGATCCGTCCCGAACTGCGGGACGCGCTCGAGGCGGCGGTCGCCCGGGTGCGGGAGTACCACCTGCGCCAGCGGGACCAGGGGTTCCAGATTCTCGAAGAAGACGGCACCATCCTCGGGATGCGGGTGACGCCGCTCGAGCGGGTGGGCCTCTACGTGCCGGGCGGCAAGGCGGCGTATCCCTCGAGCGTGATCATGAACGCCGTGCCCGCCACGGTGGCGGGGGTGAGCGAGATCATCGTCGTGACCCCGCCGCAGGGGGTGACCGACGCGGTCCTCGCCGCCTGCGCCCTCTCCGGCGTCTCCCGGATCTTCCGGATCGGCGGGGCCCAGTCGATCGCGGCGCTGGCGTTCGGCACCGCGACGATTCCGCGGGTCGACAAGATCGTGGGGCCTGGAAACAAGTGGGTGGCGGAGGCGAAGCGGCAGGTGGCGGGACCGGTCGGCATCGACATGTTCGCCGGGCCGACCGAGCTGGTGGTCATCGCCGATCTGGTGGCGCGGCCGGAGCGGGTCGCGGCGGACATGATCGCGCAGGCGGAGCACGACGAGGACGCCACCGCCTGGTGCATCACCACCGACGTGGTGCTGGCCGACCAGCTTCCGGCCGCGCTCGAGGCGCACCTCGCGCGAAACCCCCGTGCCGCCGTGGCGCGCACCGCGCTCGAGCGCAATGGCCTGATCGTCTGGGTGCCGAGCATCCAGGACGCGGTGCACGTCGCCAACCTCCGGGCCCCGGAGCATCTCGAGATCGTCACCCACGATCCCGAGGCGGTGGCGCAGGGCATCCGCCATGCCGGCGCCATCTTTCTCGGCGACAACACCCCCGAGCCGGTGGGTGACTACATCGCCGGACCGAGCCACGTCCTGCCGACCAGCGGGACGGCGCGCCACGCCTCGCCGCTCGGCGTGTACGACCTCCTCCGGCGCACCAGCATCATCAGCTACACGCCCGATCGGCTCAACAACGACGCGGCCCGGATCATCGCGCTGGCGGAGTCGGAGGGGCTGTACGGGCACGCCGAGGCGATCCGGGTGCGGCTGTAGATTTCTCCCATGCCCCGCACCACCGCTCCCTGCGTCCATGTGAACGGCGATCGCGCCGGCCCACCGCTCACGCGGCTGGGGGTGGTGTTCGCGATGACCGCGATCTTCATGGTCGTCGAGGCCATCGGTGGGTGGGTGTCCGGCTCGCTGGCGCTGCTCGCCGACGCCGGCCACATGCTCACCGATGTCGGGGCCCTCGGTCTCACCCTGCTCACCGCCTGGATCGCCCGGCGGCCCGCCGACCAGACCAAGACCTACGGCTACCTTCGCTGGGAGATCCTCGCCGCGCTGGTGAATGGCGCGGTGCTCTTCGGTCTGGCGGGCTGGGTGGTGGTGGAGGCGATCGGCCGGATCAACCGGCCGGAGCCGATCCAGGGCGGGGTGTTCTTCGGCATCGCGACGGCGGGGCTGGTGATCAACGGGATCGCGCTCGCCCTCCTGCACGGACACCATGAGGGACACCTCAATACCCGCGGCGCCTACCTCCACATCCTGGGTGACCTCCTGGGATCGGTGGGCGCGGTGATCGCGGCGGTGATCGTCCTCGCCACCGGAT
>DASZPT010000052.1:0-8326 GCA_035549935.1 Gemmatimonadales bacterium | reverse complement strand
GCGGCGGCGATGGGCTTCATGATCGGAGTCCGGTTGGTTGAATCCCGTGGGGCTTCTGAGTAAGCTATTACCCGTTCGCATCCACCATCTTTGACGGACCTGGCACCATGAATGTTCTGGGGATCATCTTCGCGAGCATCGGCGCCGCCGGGGTGCTGGCCGCGCTGACCTATGTGTCGATCCTGGCGGGTATCATCATCCACGGGATGATCATCATCATGGCGGGCCCGATCATCGACGGGTACTTCAAGCGGAAGGGCGAGCAGGTGTACGAGCCCGGCTCGGCCCGGTAGAAGCGCCGCCGCTCCCTGAACGCCGGATAGCGCCAGGGCGATGCCCTGGCGCTATTTCTTTCCCTCCTCCTCATCCGGGTCTTCCCCTTCCGCGTGCGGAACCGACGCCTTCTTGACCGCCCCGTCATAGTTCATCTTCAGGACCCCGAGCCCGTCGCGCAGACCCCGGACCTTCACCTGCTGCCCACCGCCGCGCCTGGCCATCGACGCCATCTGTCCGGCGGCATCCGCCAGGCCGTTCATGCCGAGCTGGGAGGCGCCGGACTTCATCTCGTCCAGCTGGCGGATCAGGCCCCGGACCAGGGCCTCGTCCACCCGGGGGGCACTCATCTGCTCGATGACGCTCGCGAACCGCTGGATCCTGGGGGGGAGGAGCTCCAGGAAGGCCAGCTGGCTCTGCTGCCTGGCGCTGAGTTTGAGTCCCATGGACGCAAGGTAAGCCGCCACCCCCCTTCCGGGAACGACCGCCGGGACGCAGATTGGACCCCCGTTGAAACCCCGAAACCCGGGGCTCCGTAGACCACCTCCCCACCACGCAGTCGAGCCAGCGAATGAAGCTGTCGGACATCTCCATCCGGCGACCGGTCCTCGCCAGCATGCTGAGCCTCGGGCTCGTGCTGTTCGGGGTGATCGGGTACCTGAATCTCCCGGTCCGCGACTATCCCGACGTCGATCCGCCCATCATCTCGGTCACCACCGTGCTGCCCGGCGCGGATCCCCAGGTGGTGGAGTCGGCCGTCACCGACATCCTCGAGGAGGAATTGAGCACGGTGGCGGGCCTCCGCACGCTCACCAGCTCGAGCGCGGAACAGGTCAGCAACATCACGCTCGAGTTCACGCTCGACCGGAACGTGGACGTGGCCTCCCAGGACGTGCGCGACAAGGTCGCCCGGGTCCGGGGCCGGCTGCCGCGCGATATCGAGGAGCCGGTCGTCGCCAAGCAGGAGGCCGATGCCCAGCCCTTCTTCTGGCTGGCGCTCTCGGGCGACAACTACGATCTGCTGCAGCTCTCCGACATCGCCGATCGGCGGGTGAAGGCCCGGCTCCAGAGCCTCAAGGGAGTGGGGAGCGCCCAGATCTTCGGCGAGCGGCGCTTCTCGATGCGGGTCTGGCTCTCCTCGCGGGAACTCGCCGCCCGGGGCATCACGGTCCAGGACGTCCAGGCCGCGATCCGCAGCCGCAACGTGGAAGTGCCGGCGGGACGGATCGAGTCCCAGCGCCGGGAGTTCTCGGTCCGCTCCCTGGGCGAGCTCAAGACCCCGGGGGAGTTCGAGAACCTGGTGGTCCAGAGCCGCGATGGGCAGACCATCCGGCTCAAGGACCTCGGCCGGGTGGAGCTGGGCGCGGAGGACGAACGGAGCGCGCTCCGCTTCAACAACACCCAGGCGGTAGCGATCGGGGTGGTGCGGCAGTCGAAGGCGAACCTGATCGAGGTGGCCTCCGCGATCCGCAAGGAACTCCCCGCGATCCAGGCCTCCCTGCCGCCGGGGGTCAGGATCGACGTCGGGTTCGACGGCTCGGAGTTCGTCACCCGCTCGATCCGCGAGGCGCAGGAGACGCTGGTGCTCGCGGCGGGGCTGGTGGTGATCATCATCTTCCTCTTCCTCCGGAACCTCCGGGCCACGATCATCCCCGGCCTCGCGATTCCCACGTCCATCGTCGCGACCTTCGCGGTGATGTACTTCCTGGGCTTCTCCCTCAACAACCTCACGCTGCTGGCGCTCACCCTCGCGATCGGCATCGTGGTGGACGACGCGATCATCGTGCTGGAGAACGCCTACCGGCACCAGGAGGAGCTGGGCGAGAGTCCGGAGGTCGCCGCCACCAACGGCACCCGGGAGATCGCCTTCGCCGTGATCGCGACGACGATCTCGCTGGTGGCGGTCTTCACCCCGCTCGCCTTCCTGAAGGGCAACACCGGCCGGCTGTTCAACGAGTTCGGGATCGCGGTGGCGGGGTCGGTCCTGATCTCGGGGTTCGTGGCGCTGACGCTGACGCCGATGCTCTGCGCCAAGGTGCTGCGGGTCCCCCCGCGGCACGGGGCCCTGTACCAGGCGCTGGAGCGCGGCTTCGATGCCCTCGCCCGCGGCTACGCCCGGACCCTCGGCTGGGGGCTGCGGCACCGCCTCGCCGTCCTGGTGGGCGCGCTCGCCACGCTGGCCCTCGCGGTGACGATCTTCCGCGGGCTCAAGCGCGAGTTCATCCCCTCGGATGACCAGGGGTGGTTCCTCACGTTCATCATCGCGCCGGAGGGATCGTCCCTCGCCTACACCGACGGCTACCAGCGCCAGGTGGAGAAGATCGTCAGCGAGACGCCCGAGGTGCAGAGTCACTTCAGCGTGGTGAACTTCGGGACCGGTCCCAACAGCGGGATCATCTTCACCAAGCTCAAGGACTACGCCGACCGGAAGCGCACCGCCGAGCAGATCATCGGTGACGTGCAGATGAAGTTCTTCGCGATTCCGGGGATCTTCGCCTTCGCGAGCAATCCCCAGGCGATCGGCGGGTTCGGCAAGCCGGTGCAGTTCGTGGTGCAGAACCCCAACTTCCAGCTGCTCGGGTCGGTGATGGACAGCTTCGTGACCCGGGCGCGGCAGATCAAGGGACTGCAGAACGTCGACACCGACCTGCGGGTGAACAAGCCGCAGCTCACGGTCCGTTTCGACCGGGACCGGGCCGAGGATCTCGGCGTGCCGGTGGGGGACATCGCGGGGACGCTGCAGGCGCTTCTCGGGGGCCAGAAGGTCAGTACCTACACCCGCGACAACAAGCTCTACAACGTCATCGTCCAGCTCGACCCGCGGGAGCGGGCCACGCCGGCCGACGTGTCGGGGATCTACGTCCGCGGCCGGGACAACCAGCTGGTGCAACTCTCGGCGGTGACGAAGGTCGACGAGGGGATCGGCCCCCGGCAGCTCAACCACTACAACCGGATCGCGGCGTTCACGCTGGATGCGAGCCTCGCGCCGGGCTTCACGCTGGGCGAGGCGCTCGACTCGCTCAACGCGCTGGCCAAGGAAGTGCTGCCGGCCGGCAGCACCCCGGCGCTCGCCGGCGAGTCGCGCGAGCTGGAGGAGAGCGGCAACTCGCTCTACTTCGCCTTCGGGCTGGCGCTCCTGGTGGTCTTCATGGTGCTGGCCTCCCAGTTCGAGTCGCTGGTGCACCCCTTCACGGTGCTGCTCGCGGTGCCGCTCGCCGTGACCGGGGCGCTGGCCGCGCTCTGGGTGGCGGGCTCGACCCTGAATCTCTACAGCCAGATCGGGATGATCCTCCTGATCGGGCTCGTGACCAAGAACTCGATCCTGCTGGTGGAGTATGCCAACCAGCTCAAGGAGAAGGGGATGACCCCGCTCGAGGCGATGCTCGAGGCGGGCCGGATCCGGCTCCGTCCCATCCTCATGACCTCGGTCTCCACCATCACCAGCGCCATCCCGATCGCCTTCGGCCTCGGCGCCGGCTCGCTGAGCCGCCGCCCGCTGGGCTACGCCATCGTGGGTGGTGTCTTCCTCTCCACTCTCCTCACCCTCTACCTGGTGCCGGTGGTGTACACCCTGCTCGACCGCCTCGCCGCCCGGGAGTCGAAGGATCTCGAACACCTCCAGCAGCTCGCGGCCGCGCGGCCGGCGGAGGACGCCCGGTGCCGCCCCTCCTGCGGGCCGTCCAGTTCGCGCTGAGCGCGCCCCCCGCGGCCGTGACGGCCGCGGGGGACACCCTGCCGATCGTGACGCTGAGCGAGGCGCTCACGCGTTCGGTGGGTCTCAATCCCGACTACGTCGCCGCGCTCGGCCGGGTGGGCGAGGCGCAGTGGAGCCGCACCGCCGCGAAGGTGGCCTTCGTCGTCCCCTCGGTGCAGGCGAGCCTCGACTACACCAAGTATTCGCAGGCCTTCTTCAACATCGGGACGTTCAACCAGTCGAGCACCGCGTCGACCTTCAACCTCCAGGCGAGCTACGACATCTTCACCGCCCGGAAATTCACCGAGCTCTCGCGGAGCGCGGCCGACCTCGACGCCGCCAACGCGACCGAGGCGAAGCAGCGCTACGCCGCGGCGCTCCTCACCGAGTCGGCCTACTACGATGTGCTGGCCGGCCAGGAGCTGACCCGCGCCGCGGAGCAGCGGGCCGCGCGCGCCGAGGAGGCGCTCCGCGTGGCGCGGGCCCGGGTCAACACCGGGGCCGCGGTGCAGTCCGACTCGCTGTCGGTGCGGCTCGAGCTGGCGCGGGCCCAGGTCCAGGTGCTCACCACCTCGTCGAGCCTCCGGGTGGCGCAGGCCGAGCTGGGCCGACGGGTCGGCATCGACGGCCCGGCGGCGGCCGCGCAACTCGACTCCGCTGCCCCGGTGGAGCTGCCCATTACGCTGGCCCAGGCGGTGATGCAGGCGCTGGAGCAGGGCCCCGCCTATCGCGAAGCGCGCGCCCGGGAGCGGGCCGCCGAGGCCGATCTCAAGGGCCGGCGCGGCGCCTATCTCCCGACGATCAATCTCTCGGCCGGACACAGCCGCTTCGACGTGGGGCTCTTCCCCAACGCGAGCAACGTGTCGTCGCTCACGATCACCGCGTCGATCCCGATCTGGAACAACGGGCTGCGGGAGCTGCAGATCCGCCAGGGCCGGACCGTCCGGGACGCCGCCCGCGCGGTGCGCTCCGACCTCGAACGGGCCGCGCTCCGCGACGTGACCGCCGCCTACGACGGGTACGCCACCGCGCGGGCCGCCTACCTGGTGGCCTCCGACGCGGTGGTGGTCGCGCGGGAGAACTACCGGGTCAACCAGGCCCGCTACCAGGCCGGCGCCATCACGGTGATCGAGCTGATTCAGGCCCAGAACGACCTCACCGACGCCGAGTCCGGCCTGGTGAGTTCCCGCTATGCTGCCCGCCTGGCGCTGGCCCGGCTGGAAGCGATCCTCGGTACCAGGCTTTCGAATGAGGGAGGCGCTCCGTGAGGTATGTGCACGCAGTCACGCTCGGGCTGGCCGCGCTCACCGCCTGCAACAAGGGCGAGGCCGCCGGTCACGGCGGTCCGGGCGGTGGCGGAGAAATGCCTCCCAGCGCGGTCGAGGTCGCGGTTGCCCGCAGCGACACCGTGGTCGACGCGATCGATGCCACCGGCCAGGTCGAGGCGATCCAGGCGATCGAACTCCGCCCCGAAATCGAGGGCCGGATCGTGGCCATTCCCGCGACCGAGGGCACCGAGGTCGAGGCCGGCGCCCCGCTGGTGCGGATCGACGACCAGGAGCTCAAGGCCCAGGTCGCCAAGGCCGAAGCCGACCGCGACCTCGCCCGCCAGGCGCTCGCCCGCGCCCGCGACCTCCTGGCGCAGAAGGCCTCCTCCGCCGCCGATCTCGAGAAGGCGGAGGCCACCGCACGGAGCACCCAGGCGGAGCTCGATCTGCTCACGCTGCGGCTCAACCGGACCACCGTCCGGGCGCCGTTCGCCGGGGTCGTGGGCCAGCGCTACGTCTCGCTCGGCGACTACGTCACCACCGGCACCAGGCTCGTCAGCCTCCAGACGGTGAACCCCCAGCGAATCGCGTTCACCGTCCCCGAGCGGTTCGCCACGCGCCTGCGGCGGGGGCAGCGGGTCGAGTTCCGGGTGGCGTCGCTGCCAGGGCAGACCTTCACCGGCGTGGTCGACTTCGTCGATCCGGTGGTCCAGCTGCCGGCGCGCACCATCCTGATCAAGGCGGTCGTCCCCAATCCGCGCCGCCAGCTCTCGGCCGGGATGTTCGCGGAGGCGCGGCTCGCGACCGACATGCGTCCCAGGGCGGTGATCGTGCCGGAGGACGCCCTGCTGCCGCTGCAGGGAGCCTTCTTCGTCTGGGTATCGAAGGACAACAAGGCGACCCGCCGCCAGGTCGGCATCGGGGTGCGGACGCCGGGATTCGTCGAGGTGCGCAGCGGGGTCGAGGCGGGGGAGCAGGTCGTGGTCGGCGGCCAGGAACGCTTGTTCGAAGGCGCGCCGCTCGCGCCGACCGTGGTGGAGCGCACGCCGCCCAGGGGCACCGAGAACGACTAGCCCGGCGCGGACAGCAACGTTCTATACGAACCCTCCGCCGAGCGGCTAGCGTCAGGATCCGATCCTTACCGGGAATCCATGATGCCAGCCGCTCTCCTCGTTTCGCTCGCCGCCACACTCGTCGCGTCCGCTCCCCGTCCCGCTTCTCTTCCCGGCCGGGCCGAGCCCGATACGCTGCGCCTCGTGGTCGGGTCGAAGGAGATCGACGGGCGGGTCTACCACCCGCACGCCGCCCGGGTCCGGATCCGGATCGGCGATCCCGGTGCCCCGGTGACCACCGAGTGGACCAACCAGCTGGCCCTGGGCGACTCCGCCGGTCGGCAGGTGATGCGGTGGGTGACCCGGGGCGAGCACAACGCGCCGAGCGGCAGCAAGGTCACCTGGGAGCTGCGGCAGACCTACGACGCGCGGACGCTGGCCCCGCTGGGCTACCACTACCGGAACTCCGCCGGGGCCTGGACCTCACTCCGGATCGACGGCATGCACGTGAAGGGGCAGAAGCGGAGCGCGGCGGACACGATGCTGCAGACCGTGGACGCCACGCTCGACCGGCCGGGGTTCTTCGCCGGGGCGTCGGACCTCGTGCCCACGGCGATGGCCCTCAGGCCCGGCCTGGTACTGACGGTTCCCCTCTGGTCGCCATCCTCGAGCACGACCACGACCCACAGCTTCAGCGTCATCGACCGGCGGACGGTGACGGTGGAAGGGAAGGCGCTCGAGACCTGGCGGGTGGAGGAGCACGATGCCGGGGGCAAGCTGGTGGGGACCTGGTACCTGGTCGACCGCGCGCCGTGGATGGTGTACGCCGAGACACCACTCCCGGATGGGCGGACGCAGTTCATCACCGAGACCGAAATCCCGCTCTCGCCCGATCCGTAGTCCGCCGGGCGCGGGGGGCTATCTTACCGGCGTCTTCTCCCGCGCCCCGATGCCGACGCCCGACCCGCTCCTCACCGAACTCGATCACGACCTGACTCCCGAGGCCGGCGCCCGCTTCGTCGCGCTGGTCGCCGCCTATCTCGAACGCACCGCGCGGGGCGACGGCCCCGTCTCCACCTCCCTCGCGCCGGAAGAGCTGGACGCCCGCTTCAACGAGGCCATGCCCGCGGCGGGACGACCGCTCGAGGAGGTGCTGTCGCGGGTCGAGCGGGAGATCGTCCCCGACGTCACCCGGCTCACCCACCCGATGTACATGGGGCACCAGGTCTCGGCCCCGCTCCCCGCCTCGATCTGGGTCGAGTCCCTCATCAGCGCGTTCAACAACTCCACCGCGGTGCAGGAGATGGCGCCGCCGGTCACGGTCATCGAGCACCGCCTGGTCCGCTGGATGAGCGAGCTGGTCGGGTGGCCGGTGGGGAGCGGCGGGACGATGACCTCGGGGGGCACCGAGGCCACGTTCACCGCGCTGCTCGCTGCGCGGGCGGCGGCGCTGCCGGATGCCTGGGAGACCGGTGTCGGGGCGAACCCGCCCGTGGTGGTCTATGGCGAGCAGTGTCACTACGCGGTGGCCCGCGCCATCGGGCAGCTCGGCATCGGGCTCCGGAACGGGATCGCGGTGCCGACGCGGGATTTCCGGATGGATACCGCGGCGCTGGTCGAGATCCTCGACCGGCTCGAGCGGGAGGGGCGGCCGGTCATGGCGGTGGTCGCGACCGCCGGCTCCACCCCGACCGGGAGCTTCGACGATCTCGAGGCGATCGGCCGGCTCTGCGAGGCGCGGAACCTGTGGCTCCACGTCGATGGGGCGCACGGGGCGACTGCCCTCTTCTCCGAGCGGCACCGCCACCGGGTGTGGGGCATTCACCGGGCGCGGTCGCTGGCGTGGGATCCCCACAAGACCATGCTCCTCCCGCTCTCCGCGGGGATGGTGCTGCTCCGGCACGAGGAGGAGCTGGAACAGGCCTTCCTGCAGCGGGCGCCGTATCTCTTCCACCGGCGGGAGAACACCAGGGTGTGGGACCTGGGACCCCGGAGCTTCCAGTGTTCCCGGCGGGGCGACGCGCTCAAGGTGTGGCTGG
>DASZPT010000051.1:0-1888 GCA_035549935.1 Gemmatimonadales bacterium | reverse complement strand
CTCACCGGACCGAGAACTTCCCGGTCCGCGCCTCTTTCCTCACGCTCGGGAGCCCCGCCACCGAGAGGAGCGCGCGGCGGATGGCATTGGTGAACGCGCTCCCGAGGGGCTCGTTACCGGTCGCGGCGGGGGCCACCTCGCCCGAAAGGAACTGCTCCAGCTCCTTGATGTCGCTGTCCGACAGGGTCGAGACCTCGAGCGACACGACGTAGTAGTACTCCCCCGGCTCCCGCGGGCCGACGCGCACCTCCCGCGGGATCGCCAGGCCCGCCATCAGCGCCTCCCGGCCGGCGTAGCGATAGGCGCGCTGCGCGTTCCGGAACACCTCGGCCACCTGGTACTGGTCCAGCAGCGGCTCGTGCCGGATCACCAGGTCCCACTCGGTCTGCCGCACGAAGGCGTCGAACCAGCTCCCGCGCGACCGGTAGATCTGCAGCCGGTAGTGCAGCCGCACCGGGAACCCCGAGGCGAGCATCGGCGCCACCCGCGGGTCGTCCAGCAGGGCGTCGGTGTGCACCACGGCGTGCTTGGTCCGGCCGCTGGTGTCGCTCCGGAGCTCCACCGCCAGCTGCACCACGGGCTCCTGCGCGGCCAACGGCGGCGCACCAGCGCCGATGAAGAGGAGAAGGGCGAGCGCTCGACGCATCAGAACCTGCGCTGGAGCCGCACGAAGAACCGCACCGGTTGCCCGTCGGTGAGCGCCTTGCTCAGGTAGACCCCGATCCCGCCGGCGTCGAGCCCGACCCCGACGTCGTACAGCCACTCATCCAGGTTCGGGAGCTTCCCGTTCGGCACCCGCCCCGGGCCGTCCCCCGTGAGCCACGCCTTGCCGGCGTCGGCGTGCACCACCACGTCCACCTGGTCGAGCCCGATCGCCTGCTCTACCTGGTCGCGGCGCTTGTACCGGTACAACAGGCCGAGGTCCATCCGGCTCCGGAGCTCCGCCTGGAGCGCCAGCGAGCGGTCGCAGAGCGCCGGCCGGGCCGGGTCCGCGGGGGCTCCTTCGTTGCAGGTCGACCACCGGAACGCGTACCCTGACATCATCCCCGGTCCGCCCAGCGAGAGCCGCTCCTGCAGCGGCAACGGATCCCCGCCGAGCCACCCGCCGCCCACGAGCCGCAGGTTGAGCCGCATCGCGGGGGTGAGCCGGTTGTAGGCCCGGGCGTCCAGCCACACCCGGTGGAAGGCGTACGACCCGTCGGTCGGGATGCTCCCCCGCACGGTGGCCGGGAGGTCCACCGGGGCGATGTCCTCGCTCGCGGCCCGCTCCCATTCGAGCCGCACCCACATCCCGCTGTTGGGGAGGTCCGACTCGTTCCGGGTGTCGTAGGTGAGCCCGAGGTGCACGGTCTTGAACCGGCCGTCATCGACGAGCGGGTTCGGGCGCCAGTCCTCCGCGGTGCGGAACAGGGTCCAGGGGTCGTTGGCGGGAAGGGAGCGCTGCCGCTCGGCGCGCCACCCGCCATCGACCCGGAACGACGATCCGGCCCAGAAATAGCCGTAGAGCGACACCCCTTCGTTCAGGTAGTAGTCGCGGTAGTCCCGGTGCAGGAGCAGGGTGGACCACCCGATCTCGCTCCGCGAGAGGGGCTGGTTCTCGACCGACTGCACCAGCTGCGACGCGCGGGCCCCGAGCCCCCACCCGTGATGCCGCGACGAGCCGTTGGCGAAGTCGAAATGGGCGTCGTAGCCCACCTCCTCGCCGAGTTCGGTCGGGTCGCCGGCGGTGCGCACCACGCCGAGGAGGTCGAGCGAGGCCTTCTGGTCGGCCGAGGGGCGATACACCAGCCGGGGGCCGAGGGTGAGGGGAAGTCCCTCCACCCGGTTGTAGGTGCCGCCGGACGAGAGGAAGAGCGTGGTGTTGACCTTCCCGACCTGGAACGAGCGC
>DASZPT010000050.1:0-3969 GCA_035549935.1 Gemmatimonadales bacterium | reverse complement strand
AGTGCGGGGGCCTTCGCCGTTCTCCCTTCTGCTTCCTCAGCCCTTCCCCCCCAGCTTCTCCATGAACCGCCCGAACACGTGGATCCCCTCCCAGAGCTGCGAGAGGTCCAGCTTCTCGTTCGGCGAATGGAGCCCGTCATCGGGCAGCCCGATCCCGGTGAGAACCACCGGCGCCCCGCTCTGGCCCAGCCGCGGGATGATCGGGATCGACCCGCCGGCGCGCACCCGGACCGGCGGCCGGCCGACGACTTCCTTGAAGGCCTGATCCAGCACCCCGAACGAGGCGTGCATGGTGTCGACCTGGACCGGGTCGCCGCCGTGCAGGATCTTCACCTCGACATCGGCCCACTTGGGTGCGGCCGCCCTGGCCGCGCGTTCGAGCCACCTGGCCACCTGTCCGAAGGCGAGCCCCGGAACCAGCCGGAGGCTGACCTTCGCGGTTGCCGCCGCGGGAATCACCGTCTTCGCCCCCTCGCCAACGAAACCGCCCCGGATCCCGTGGATCTCGAAGGTAGGCAGTGCCCAGGTCCGCTCGAAGATCGAATACTTCTTGAGCCCGGTGAGCGCCTTGCCGGTCACCTCGTCCTTCAGAAACTTCTTCTTGTCGAAGGGGAGCCGCTTCCACGCCCGGAGTTCCGCCTTGGTCGGCGGCACGACCGACTTGTAGAGCTTCGGGATGTGGGCCCGGCCGTCGGCGTCCTTGAGGTCGGTGAGGAGCCGGGCGAGGGTCTCGATGGCGTTCGGCGCCACACCGCCATAGGTGCCCGAATGGAGATCCCGCTGCAGTGTCCGCACCGTGATCTCCGCGTAACACATCCCGCGGAGCGCCGTGTACACCGCCGGAATTCCCTCGGCATAGTACGACATGTCGCAGACCAGGGCGGCATCCGCCTCGGTCCGGTGCTTGTCGCGCTCGAGGATGTCATCGATGACATGCCCGCCGCACTCTTCCTCCCCCTCGAAGATGAAGTGCACGTTGAGCGGCGGCGTGCCGTCGGCGTCGAGCACCGCCTCGTAGGCGCGGAGCAGGCAGAAGACCTGGCCCTTGTCGTCGGCCGCGCCGCGGGCGAAGAGCTTACCGTCGCGCACCGTCGGCGCGAACGGCGGGGAAACCCATTCGTCCACCGGGTCGACCGGCTGGACATCGTAGTGGCCGTAGATGAGGAGGGTCGGCGCCCCCTCCACCTTGGGGCTCTCCGCCCAGACGCAGGGATGGCCGTCTCCCTCCAGCAGTTCGACAACCGGGCACCCCAGTCGCTTGAGGTCCCTGATGAGCCATTCGGCCGCGGCGCGGCAGTCGGCGGCGTGGGTGGGCAGGGCGCTGATGCTCGGAATCGAGAGGAACTCGGTCAGCTCGCGCAGCAGGCGAGCCTGGTCGGGCTTGGGGAAGTTCGGTCGCATGGGAGAGAATTCTATCCAGCGCCCGGCTCAGGGCTAGGGGCGCGGGGTTGCGGTACTGACCGGGCGCTGTCATGTCAGTTTCCGAGCGGGCTCCAGGCCTCGAGGCAACTACTGGCGCATCGCCGTCCCCGCGATACATTCGCGCCCATGTACACCACCGACCAGTTCCGGGTCTTCTCCGCCCAGCCAATGGACCGGCTGCTCTCGCGGCCGCGGCGTCTGCTGCAGGAAGGCCGGGTGGCCGAGGCGGAGACCGGGTACCGCTCGCTGCTGGTCAGTCACCCCGACATCAAGCAGGTGTGGGTCGAGTTCTTCGAGCTGCTCCGTCACACCGACCGCTTCGACGAGGCGCTCGCGCTGAGCGGCCGCGCCGCGGCGCAGTTCGGCGAGGATGCCCTCCCGGCGGCGCTCCGGGGCGCGGCGCTGGTCGAGCTGGGCCGCTATCGCGAAGGGCTCGAGGCGCTCGATGCCGCCGCGCGGCTCGACCCCGACCTGGGGCTGGTGTGGCACGAGGCCGGCTACGCGGCGTTCCGGATCGGGGAGCTTTCGCGGGCACTGATGGCGCTCGACCGGGCCTTCGCGCTGGAGCCGCATGGTGGGACGCTGCATCTCCGCGGTCAGGTCCTGCGCCAGGCGGGCCGTTACCTCGCCGCGGAGGTCGCCTTCGAGGGCGCGGCCGAGGCGGCCGAGTTTCCGGCGCAACGGCTCGCGGCGGAGCGCGAACTCAGGCGCACGCGGCGGTACGCCGCCTTCCCGGGCTTCCGTCCCGACACCCTCCCGCCGGCCCGGCGCTGGTTTGCCGAGACCGGTGGCGTCCCCCTCTCCTGCTCCACCGGCGTCACCGTTCCCGACAGCGATCTTCTCGGCGCAATCGCGGAGCTGGCCACGGACCTCGGCTGGTCGTTCACGTCGCTCGTATCGCTCGACGACTGGGAGTCATGGGAAGGACTCGCCGCCCGGCTCGAGGTGCCGCTCGCGCACGAGATGCCGAGCGCGCAGGACGCGGTACCGCTGGTCGCCGCGCGCGCCCCGAGCGGCGTCGAGGCGTGGGCCCGGATCGTCGACGAGCCGATGCGAACCGGACGCGGGCTCAGTTTCGCGCTGGAACTGCCGCACACCGATCCGCCCGCGGACGTGGTGGGGCGGTTGACGGGACAGGCCGGTGCCATCGACCCTTCACTGGCGCTCGAAGCCGCCCAACATCCCGAAGGACGACTGTACAACCGCATCCTCCGATGACACTGACTCGCACCACGCCATTCGCGCTCCTCGCGTTCGCCATAGCCTGCAGCACCCCCAAGCCTCCTGCCGATCCCGCCGACCTCGTGCTCCTCCACGGGCACGTCGTCACCGTCGACAGCGCCAATCCCGTCGCCCAGGCCGTCGCCATCACGGGCGACCGGATCACGGCGGTGGGCACCGACCAGGCCATCGAGGCCCTGGCGGGCCCGGCGACCAGGCGCATCGACCTCGAGGGCCGTCTCGCGATCCCCGGCTTCATCGAAGGGCATGGGCACTTCATGGGCCTCGGCCAGTCCCGCCTGCATCTCAACCTGACCCGGGCCCGGACCTGGAACGACATCGTCTCGATGGTGCGGGCCAGCACCCGCGACATCGCCGCCGGCGCCTGGATCCAGGGCCGCGGCTGGCACCAGGAGAAGTGGGATGGCCCGCCGGTCCCCGCGGTGGAGGGCATGCCGCTCCATGCGAGCCTCGACAGCATCTCCCCCAACAATCCCGTCTTCCTGGTCCACGCGAGCGGCCACGCCGCCATGGTGAACGGCCTCGCCCTGCGGCTCGCCGGCATCGACCGGCACACCCCGAACCCGCCCGGCGGCGAGATCCTGCACGGCCCCGATGGCGAACCGACCGGCGTGCTGCGCGAGACGGCGCAGGGACTGGTGCGCCGGAAGCTGGCCGACTGGGAAGCGAACCGCTCCCCTGCCGAGAAGGAGGCGGAGGCGCTCAGGGAAGTCGAGCTGGCGGGACAGGACCTGCTCTCGAAGGGGATCACCACGTTCCATGACGCCGGCAGCTCCTTCGCGACCATCGACCTGTTCAAGCGCCTGGCCGAGCAGGGGAAGCTCCCGGTCCGCATGTACGTGATGGTGTGGGGCCTCGAGGACAGCCTGGCGGAGAAGCTGCCGCGGTACCGGATGATCGGGGTGGGGAACAACTTCCTCACGGTCCGCGCCATCAAGCTCGTGGCGGATGGCGCCCTCGGCTCCAGGGGCGCGTGGCTCCTGGCGCCGTACGAGGACCTCAAGAGCAGCACCGGCCTCGCCACGACACCGCCCAGGGTGCTCGAGGAGAAGGCCCGGATCGCGCTGGCCGACAGCTTCCAGGTGGCGACCCACGCGATCGGCGACCGCGCCAACCGCGAGGTCCTCGACGTGTACGAGAAGCTCACGGCGGGCCGCACCGGCCTCCGCTGGCGGGTGGAGCATGCGCAGCACCTCGACCCCGCGGACATCCCCCGCTTCGCGAAGCTCGGCGTGATCGCCTCGATGCAGGGAATCCATGCCACTTCGGATGGACCGTGGGTGCTCAAGCGGCTGGGCCCGGAGC
>DASZPT010000049.1:0-5221 GCA_035549935.1 Gemmatimonadales bacterium | reverse complement strand
GTTCGACGCCGCGGGCCTCCTCACCGCCGAGGTGAGCCTCCCCAACGCACGGTACGACGGCGACGCGCGACGGCTGGAGTTCTTCGATCAGCTCGAGACCAGGCTCCGCCAGGATCGGTCGGTCGTGGCGGTCGGCGGCACCAACTTCCTCCCGTTCACCGGCGGCGGGGCGGCGACCGGTTTCCACCCGACCGACCGGCCCCCGGCCGCGCCGGGCGAGGGGCCGGTGGCGGATGTGCGGGTGATCGACGAGGGCTACCTCCCGGCGATGCGGGTGCCGCTCCTCGCCGGCCGGATGTTCGACGCGACCGATCGGGCGGGGTCGACTCCGGTGGTCCTCGTGAGCCAGCGGCTGGCGCAGGCCGAGTGGCCCGGCGAGTCGCCCATCGGGAAACGACTCCGGGTCGAATACTTCCAGCCCGATCGTGATCTCGAGGTCATCGGCGTCGTGGGCGATGTGCTGCACGACCGGCTCGACGAGCCGGCGAGCCCGACGATCTACTATTCCGCGCGGCAGTTCGGGACCAACTATCTCACCATCGTGGTCCGTGCCGCGGGCGATCCCACCACCCTCGCCCCGGCAGTGACCCGGGCGGTGCACGACCTCGATCCGCTCCTGCCGGTGCGGTCGCTCCAGCCGATGACGTCCCTCCTCGGCGACTCGCTCGCCGGACGGCGGTCGTCCCTGTTCCTGCTCGGCGGTTTCGCGCTCGCGGCGATGCTGCTCGCCGCGGTGGGGCTCTACGGCGTGCTGAGCCAGGTGGTCCGGCTCCGCAGCCGCGAGATCGGGATCCGGCTCGCCCTGGGGTCGACCCCGGCACGCGAGCAGCAGGCGGTGCTGGGCGGCGCGGTACGTCTCGTGGGCGCGGGCGCCGTGGTGGGAGCGATCGGTGCGGTGGGCGCGAGTCTCGCCCTCCGGGCCTTCCTGTTCGCGATTCCGCCGGGCGACCCGGTGACGGTGGGACTCGTGCTGCTCGGCCTGGCGCTCGTGGCGATCACCGCGAGCCTGCTGCCGGCCCGCCGCGCGGCGCGGGTGGACCCCGCCACCGCCCTGCGGGCGGAGTAGCGCACCCGGACCTCGACCGAGGGAATGACCGTGACCGATCTCCTGGGAGCGATCCGGAGCCTCCGCCGTGCGCCGGGCTACGCCGCCGCCTCGCTCCTCACCCTCGGGCTCGGCCTCGGGGCGGTGACCGCAATATTCTCGGTGGTCCACAGCGTCCTCCTGGCCCCGCTGCCCTACCGCGCGCCCGAGCGGCTCTACGTCTTCACCGAGCAGAGCACGCAGACCTCACGACTCCCGGCCTTCCCGGCCTTCCTCGACTACCAGCGCGGCAGCCGGAGCTTCGAGGGGCTGGGCTACATCGTGGGTGAATCGGCGGGACTCCGGACCCGCGACGGCGTCGTCCAGATGGTGAACGCGCGCGTCTCCCCCGGCTTCTTCCAGGTGCTCGGGGCGACGCCGATCCTGGGACGCACGTTCGCGACGGACGATGAGGCGGCGGGGGCGTCGCCGGTCGCGGTGCTGAGCCACGCCTTCTGGCGGGGCCAGTTCGCGGGCGACCCCGCGGTGATCGGAAAGACCCTCGATACCGGTGCGGGGAGCTTCACCGTGATCGGGGTGCTGCCGGCGGGCGCCGGCTATCCCACCTGGGCCCAGGTCTACACGCCGCTGGCCGCCGGACCCGCCGCTCCGGCGATGAGCCGCCGGGATGTGCATGTCGACGGCGGCATGCTGGCCCGGCTCCGTGCCGGGGTCGATTCGGCCACCGCGGCGCGGGAGCTGGAGCAGTTGGGCACGCGCTTGGCGGAGGCCTACCCCGCGGAGAACGCCGGCTTCCATGGCGTGCTCACGCCGATGCGGGACGCGGTGACGGGCGGCGGCAGCAGCACGCCGCTCCTGCTGCTCCTGGCCGCGACCGCGCTGCTCCTCGTGATGGCCTGCGTGAACGTGGCGAGCCTGGGCCTCGCCCGGGTGACGAACCGTACCCGGGAGATGGCGCTCCGCACCGCGCTCGGCGCGGGCCGGGGCCGACTGGTGCGTCAGCTGCTGGGGGAGTCGGTCCTGCTGGCCCTGGCCGGCGCCGGTCTCGGCCTCCTGCTCGCGAGCTGGCTGGTGCGGCTCCTCACCGCCTCCGATGCGGGGAATCTCCTCGCGGCGGGAGTCGCGGGTGCGATCCCCCGGCTCGAGGAGGTGCGGCTCGACGCTCCCGTCTTCCTCACCGCCTTTGCCCTGACGCTTCTCGCGGGCATCGCGGCGGGGCTCCTCCCTGCGCTCGCCGGGAGCCGGCCGGATCTCGCGGGCATGTTGCGGCGGGCCGATTCCAAGGGAAGTGCCGCCGGCGCGGGGCGGACCCGGCGGGTGATGATCGCGACGCAGACCGCGCTCGCCCTCGCCCTCCTCGTGTCGGCGGCGCTCCTGGCGAACAGCTTCTGGCGGGTGACCCGGGTCGACCGCGGCTTCCAGAGCGAGGGCGTGCTCACGGTACACATCGCTCCCGGGGCCCGCTACGCGGCGCCGGGGAGCAACGTCGCGGGGCTGTACACCCGGCTCGCGGAACGGGTGGGCGCCCTGCCCGGCGTGACCGCGGTCGGCCTGATCAACCACCTGCCGCTCGCCGGCAGCTGGAACGGGACGCGCCTCGGGATCGACGGGGCGAAGCCGGCGGAGGGAGAGGAGCTGACGGTGGGGCTCCGCGTGGCGAATCCCGCCTACCTCGAGGCGATGCGGGTGCCGCTCCTCAAGGGACGCTGGTTCACCGCCGCCGACATGGGTGCTGCCGCGGGGCCGATCGTGATCAACCGGCGCCTCGCCGAGCGGTACTGGCCGGGCAAGGATCCGATCGGTCACCGGATCTCGTTCTACAAGGCGGCGGCGGGCCGGGCCGACTTCGGCGAACCGGTCGAGGGGACGGTGGTCGGGGTGGTGGGTGACGTGCGGCAGTTCGGGCTCGACCGGCCATCCGACGCCGCGATCTACCTTCCCTACACGGTGAATCCGTGGGGGCACATCTTCCTCACGGTCCGCGCCTCGGTGGCGCCGGGGAGTCTCCTCGAGCCGCTCCGGCGGACGCTGCTCGCCGAGGATCCCGACCTGGTGCTCACCACCCTCACGACGATGGACGACCTGGTGTCGGGGTCGCTCGCGCCCCGGGAATTCCTGACGCTCCTCGTCGGCATTTTCGCCGCGGCCGCCCTTGGCCTCGCGACGATCGGGCTGTACGGGGTGCTGAGCCGGCTGGTGCGCTCCCGCGAGCGGGAGATCGGGATCCGCCGCGCGGTCGGGGCGGATGAAGTCGTGATCATGCGGCTCGTGTTCCGCGAGGGGATGGGGGCGGTGCTGGCCGGTTCCGCCGCCGGCATGCTGCTCGCGGCGATCCTCGGCCGGGCGCTTGCCAGCGTGCTCTTCGGGGTCACACCCGGCGACCTCCCCACCTATCTTGCGGCACTGGCGCTCCTGCTGGCGGTAGCACTCCTGGCATGTTATCTCCCCGCGCGCCGCGCCGCGCGGATCGATCCCACGGTGGCCCTCTCGAGCGAGTGAACGCCGCCATCCCGTTTCCCGGAGCAGGTCGTGATTCGACTGGTTGATATCGAGAAGTCCATTCCCACCAAGCCCTCGCCCACCTGGCTCCTGCGCCGGGTGAATCTCGAGTTCGACAAGGGCGAGTTCATCACGATCATGGGACCGTCGGGGGCGGGGAAGTCGACCCTGCTCGCGATCCTCGGGATGCTGGATGCCGACTTCAAGGGGGAATACTGGCTGGGCGGCCAGGCGGTGCATGCCCTCAAGCCGAAGGACCGGCTGGGGCTGGCCCGGGCGAGCGTGGGTTTCGTCTTCCAGCAGTATCACCTGCTGGACGACCTCACCGTCGCCGAGAACCTCGATGTCCCGCTCAGCTACCGGAACGTGAAGGCGGGCGAGCGGGCGGCCCTGGTGGCGGACACGCTCGACAAGTTCAACATCGTCGGCAAGAAGGATCTCTATCCCCGCCAGCTCTCCGGCGGCCAGCAGCAGCTGGTGGCGGTGGCCCGGGCGGTGATCGCGAAGCCGCCGGTGCTCCTGGCCGACGAGCCTACCGGCAACCTCCACTCGGCGCAGGGACGGGAGATCATGGAACTCTTCAAGCAGCTCAACCAGGAGGGGACCACGATCGTCCAGGTGACGCACTCCGAGGAGAATGCGCGCTATGGCCACCGGATCATCCAGCTCAAGGACGGGTGGGTGATGGGGCAGGAGACCGCCTGAGCCGGTGGCGCCGAGCCCGATGTCCACACCACGCATTCTCGTCGCCGACGACCAGCCGGACATCCTCCAGGCGCTGCGCCTCCTCCTCAAGGGCGAGGGCTTCGTGGTCGAGACGACCACTTCGCCCGGCGGCGTGCTGGCCGCGCTCGAGCGAAGCGACTTCGACGTCCTCCTGATGGACCTCAATTACACCCGTGACACCACCTCCGGGCTCGAGGGCTTCGACCTCCTCACCCGGATCCAGCTGCTCGACGCCTCGCTTCCGGTGGTGGTGATGACCGCGTACGGGAGCGTCGAGGGCGCCGTCGAGGCGATGCGGCGCGGGGCGCGGGACTATCTGGAGAAGCCCTGGGACAACAACCGCCTGGTGACGCTGCTCCGGACCCAGGTGGAGCTGGGCCGGGCGCTCCGCCGGAGCCAGCGGCTCGAGAGCGAGAACCAGGCGCTCCGCCGCGAGGGGCTCCCCGACCTGGTCGCCGAGTCGCCGGCCATGCGGGGGGTGGCGCGGCTGATGGAGCGGGTCGCCCCGTCGGACGCGAACGCGCTCATCCTGGGTGAGCACGGCGTCGGCAAGGAAGTCGCCGCCCGCTGGCTCCACGCCGCCAGCGCCCGCGCCGGCAAGCCGATGATCACGGTGAACGTGGGCGGCCTCTCGGAAGGGGTCTTCGAGAGCGAGCTCTTCGGCCACCTGAAGGGTGCGTTCACCGACGCCAAGGCGGACCGGATCGGCCGGTTCGAGCTGGCCGAGGGTGGCACCCTCTTCCTCGACGAGATCGCGAACATCACCCCGGGCCAGCAGGCGAAGCTCCTCCGGGTGCTCAATACCGGCGAGTTCGAGCGGGTCGGCTCCTCCAAGACCCGGAAGGTGGACGTCCGGGTCCTCTCGGCCACGAATGTCGACCCCCGCGCCGAAGTCGCCGCGGGGCGCTTCCGGGAAGACCTGCTCTACCGGCTCAATACCATCGAGATCCT
>DASZPT010000048.1:0-3048 GCA_035549935.1 Gemmatimonadales bacterium | reverse complement strand
GAGGCGCGCCACACCCACGAGGTCGCCCGTCACGAGGGCGCCCGCCATCGCGCCCGCGATCGCCACCAGCTCCCGGAGCGCGGCGGTGACGCCGGGATCGCGCTGGTCGTACGCCTGCATGACCCGTGCGATCGTCTCCCCCGAGACCCGCGAGCGACCGGTGTAGCAGATGACGGTGCGCCGTTCCAGCTCCGCCTCGAAGGCGGGATCGAGGGTGAGCGGCTCGACCCCGACGACATCGCCCCTGAAGGTGAACCGGTGGAAGCCGCCCAGGGCCGCGGTATACTGGTCCTGCCGGCCGCCGGGAAGGCCGGCCTCGCGCGCCTCGAGCTCGAAGCCCAGCGCCGCGAGATCCTCGGCCTCGTACACGTCGCCCCGCACCGAGGCGAGCACCGCGAGCAGGGCGACATCCATCGCCCCCGAACTCCCGAGCCCGGACCCCGGCGGGACATCGGACCGGGTGCGGAGGATCCCCGGGCCCGGCGGCAGCATGCGGGCCGCGGCCCGGTGCAGCACCAGGCCCTCGTTGCGCGCGAGGTCGGCGGGGGTCCGGATCCACTCCTGCCGGCCCAGGTCCTCCGCCGCGAGCAGGAGGCCATCCTTCGCCGGCTCGAACTCCGCGTGCGCCCGGAGCGTGATGGCCGCCGACACCACCGCGCCCCCTTCCCGCTCGGCGAACGGCGCCACATCGGTCCATCCCCCCGCGAAATCGAGGCGCGTCGGCGCGGAGGCGCGATGCACCCGGCCCGAGGCCCCGCTCATGGACGGAGCCGCCACTGGCTCACGCTGGCGAGTTCCCCGCGGAGGCCGAGCTGAACACCCAGCAGGCGCCGGTTCACACCCTGCACCCCGCGCGCATGGTAGAGGAAGGCGACCGGCACGGCGTCCTGGTAGAAGGCGAGAAGGTCCGGGATCCGGGGATGGTCCGCGAGCGGCAGCCCGGAGAGCCGGGCGAGTGGTTCAAGGTAGCCGAGTCCGAGATCGCCGGGAGTACCGAGGACGGCGGCGTCGAAGTCGTGCGCGCCGTAGACCCGGTCGAGAAAGGCGGAGAGTTCGAGCTGACGGATGGTGGCGGCGATGCCGGCCTTCGCGAGCTGGGCCTGGATCATCTGCTCCAGGGCGGCCTCGCCCGAACCGACGGTGAGGAGCTCGAAACGGAGTTCCGGGTTCCGGGTTCCGGGTTCCGGGTTGCCCGAGCGCCTGGCCTCGGCGACACTCGGAACTCGGAACCCGGAACCCGGAACGTTTTCCCCGGCCACTGACATCAGCTCAGGCGGCACCGGCCCCTCCGCCGGCGTCGCGAACCCGTACGCGAACCCCGCCACCAGCGCGGCCCGGTCGAGCGCCGCGCTCACACGGCGACGAGCGGCCAGGTCGTTGAACGGCGCCCGCCGCGCGTTGAATACGATCCCGTTGGTGAAGAGCACCGGATAGTCGCGGACCACGATCGCCGGATCCTGCCGCGCGAACTCGGCGTAGGCGGGCTGCAGCGCCGCGAAGTCGAGCTCGCCCGAGGTGAGCGCCGCGAGCTTGGTCATCGGTTCGTCCACCACCGCGATCACCAGCCGGTCGAGCGCGGGTGGTCCGCCCAGCTCGGCCGGAAAATCCGGGTTCCGCGCGAACACCCAGCGGCGATTGGCCTCGTGCGCCACGAACCGGAAGGGGCCGTTGCCGACCGGCGTGGTGTTCCAGCCCGCCTGCCGGAGACGGGCCGGCTCGATCCCGTCGAGCAGGTGCGCCGGGAGGATGGCGAGGTCGGTGAGGACGTCGGGAATCCGGCCTGGCGCCGTCCGCCAGCCGAGCACCAGGGTCGAGTCGTCCGCCGCGCGGATCTCGGTGAGACCGGCGAGGTCGTTCTGCCGGGGATAACCGGTCGCGGGGTCGCGGCCCCGCTCCAGGGTCCAGGCGGCATCGCGCGCGGTGGTCGGGGCGCCGTCATGCCATCGGAGGCGCGGGAAGAGGTGCAGCGTGAGGCGGGTACGGTCCACCGACCACTCCCAGCGCCGGGCCAGCGCCGGCTCGACCCGCATCAGGCTGTCGTAACGGACCAGCGTGGTCAGCAGGACATAGCGCTGCACCTGCCGCGCCAGCGGGTGCACCGTAAAGAGCGGGTTGATGCTCTGGAGATCGGCGCCGGAGGCGTACATCACCGTCGCCCCACGCCGGTCCGCCTCGGAGCCGCAGGCGGCGAGCAGACAGAGGAGACCGGGCAGCAGGCGGCGGCACGACATGCGCCAAAGGTGCCCGGGGAGTTTCGCGCGGGGAAGAGGGAGACCCTTCTCCCCCGCTCCGCCCCACTGCACATTCTGGGATGCCTTCTCGGCTCGTCACCCGCCTCCTGTCCGGCGCGGGCGTGGTGCTGGGTGTCGTCACCCTCACCTTCCTCCTGCTGCATCTCGCGCCCGGCGATCCCGCGGTCCATCTCGCCGGTCCCGCCGCCACCCCGGACCAGCTTGCCCTCCTCCGCCGGGAACTGGGGCTGGACCAGCCGCTCTGGCGCCAGTTCGTCGACTGGCTGGTCCGTGCCGCACAGGGGGACTGGGGGCGGAGCGTGGCTACCGGCCGGCCGGTGGCGACGATGTTGCTCGAGGCCTGGCCCGCGACCGCGCTCCTCGTCCTCACCTCGCTCGGCTTGAGCTATCTCCTCGGAATCCTGCTGGGCCTCTGGCAGGTGCGGAGCCGGCGGGCGGTGGACACCTCGCTCTCGACCGTCTCGGTGACGCTGTTCGCCATGCCGGGATACTGGCTGGCCGTCCTCCTCGTCTGGCTGTTCGCGTATCACCTGCGCTGGCTGCCGGCGTTCGGGGCGGCGGGGCTCGATGCCGATTTCCTGCGTCCGGCCGACCGGCTCCTCGACCGGCTCCGGCATCTCGCCCTGCCCTGCCTCACCCTCACCCTCATCGGTGTGGGTGGGGCCCTGCGGTTCATTCGTGGCGCCCTGCTCGACGTCGCGGGCGAGCCGTTTCTCGTGGCCGCGCACGCCCGCGGGCTCCCCGCCCCGCGCGTGGCCCGGCGCTACCTCCTCGGCAATGCTCTCGGTCCGGTGGT
>DASZPT010000047.1:0-9431 GCA_035549935.1 Gemmatimonadales bacterium | reverse complement strand
GACCGCCGGCCGGACATCCCGCCCGCCCTGGGGCTCCTGATCGACAAGTGTCTGGCGAAGCGGGCGGAGGATCGCTGGCAGAGCGCCGTGGAACTGTTGCGGCACCTGGAGCCGCTGGCGACCCCGAGTGGGGGGAGCACGCCGGCCTCGGTCGCGCCGGTGGCGCCGCGCCGGGCGCGCTGGGCCGTGCCCGCCATCGCGGCGGGCGCCGCCCTGGCCGCCGCCGCGTTCTTCCTGGTCCGCCCCCGCCCGGTGCTGATCGGGATGGCGGGCTCGCAGCGGCAGATCACCTTCACCGGCCAGGTGACCGGCGCCGCGATCTCTCCCGACGGTGAGCTCCTCGCATTTGTCGCCGACAGCGGCGGCGGCAATCGCCTCATGCTGCAGGACCTGCGCGGCGGCCGGGCGATCCTGCTCGCCCGCTCCGCCCGGTTCGACTACCCCACTTGGTCGGCCGACGGCTCGGAGATCCGCTGCTTCACCTTCGACAGCGCGCGTCCCGTCCTCCTGCGGATCCCGAGGCTGGGTGGTCCCGAGCGGGGACTCGCCGCGCCGTTCTGGTCCGCCCTGTCGCCGTCGGGAGACCAGCTCGCCGAGCTGCGCCAGGGTGGCAGCGCCCTCGTGCTCCGGATGATGGCGACCGGCGATTCGGTCTCGACGCCGGTCGAGCCAGGCTTCTGGCACAGCCTGCCGACCTGGTCGCGCGACGGGGAGTGGCTCGCCTGGTCCGAGGCGCCGCAGTCGGGGGTGGCGCTCAACCGGCTCGTGGTCTTCTCGGCCCGGCGCCGGGTCGCGACCGTGGTCCGGCAGGACAGCGTCGCGCTCGGCGCGCCGGGGTGGGACGGGGACGGCCGGGCGATCTACTTCCTGCGGGGCCAGGACCGGGTCGTGAACCTCATGCGCCTGCCCCTCGACCGGCAGGGGAAGGCGGCGGCTCCCGCCGAACTGATTCGTGCCGGGATCACCGCCGGCCTGCCGCAGACGTATGTCGCCTTCCAGCCGCCGCCATCGGTCTCGGCCGATGGCCGGCTCCTGGTCTATGCCCAGCGGCAGGAGTGGGCCAATCTCGCGATCGCGGAGGTCGAGGAGTGGCGGCGGGAGCGCCGGTACCATCCGCTCACGACGGGATCGGCGTCGTGGGAAGGGACCCGTCTCTCGCCCGACCAGCGGAGCGTCGCCGCGGAACGCACCGAGACCGACGGCATGAGCCTGCAGGTCATCCCGCTCGACGGCGGCGGGCCGCGCGAAGTCGGGCGGTTGCTCGGGCCCGGCGGGCTCGCCTGGTCGCCCCGCGGCGACCAGATCGTGGTCGCCGCGCTCGATCCCGACAGCGGACGGGGACTCGGGTTCTTCCCGGTGTCGGGCGGCCCCGCACGTCGCACGGCGCGGGGGGCCGTCGGGGATACCCCGGAGTGGATCGCCGACACGCTGATCATCGTGCCGCGAACCGGCAACCGGGCCATGCAGTATGTGAACGTGGGGACGGGCCGGGTTTCGCCGGTGCCGGGCCTCGACACGACGGGATGGATGTTCTACCCGAGGCGTTCGCCCGAGGGACGCCGGGTCGCCTTCGCGTGGAACGAGGGCGGGGGCCGGATGACGGTGAATGTCCTCGATGCGGGGGGGCGGCTGCTCCCGGTGGCCACCGGCCTCCTCAACCCGCTGGGCTGGTCGCAGGATGGCCGCACCATCTACGTCGGGACGAGCGGCTACCTCGCTGACTCCAGCCGGGTCCTCGCCGTCGCCGCCGACGGGAGCGGGCAGCGGGCCCTCGCGACCTTCCCCCCGAATCTCGAGCCCGCGGACGTGACCCGGGACGGGCGCCGCGTAGTACTGGTGGTACACGAGCAGCGGGCGGACGCCTGGAGTATCCAGTTCCCCGCCCGCCGCTGACCGGTCCGCCGCCTAGGCGACCCGCCGGGTCTCCTCCGCGAAGTACTCGCTGAAATCCTCGCCCTCGCCGGTCCGGGCCACGATTCCCCGCTCCTCCGCCAGGGCCCAGAGCTGCTGCATCAGGATCCGCCGCCCGCGATGGAGCCGCGAGCGCACCGTCCCGATGGGGCACCCCACTGCCGCGGCGATCTCCTGGTAGGAGAGATCCTCCACGAAGTAGAGCGTCGCCACGGTGCGGTACTCCTCGGGAAGGCCCAGGAGGGCCGCCTGGATCTCCGCCGCATCGAGCTGACGGATCGCGTCGGCTTCGGGGGAGAGCGTCTTCTCGTCGGTGAGCACCTCGGCCAGCGGCAGCCCCTCGTCGCCCGGGTCGTCGAAGGCCAGTGCCATCGGGGTGCGCGACTTCCGGCGGAACTCCGAGCGGCAGACGTTGGTCACGATGCAGAGGAACCAGGCCCGGAAGTTGGTCCCGCCCTCGAAGGTCCGGAACGCACGCCACGCCTGCAGCGAGGCCTGCTGGACTGCATCCTCCGCGTCGGCGGGACTCCGGGTGAAGTGCAGGGCGGCGCGATAGGCCGCGGGGAGCACCGGGGACAGCAGGGTCTCGAACTCGGTCTGGGTCGCGGTGGTGTCCGACATCGGAGTCTTCCTCGCCAGTGGTCGTTCCGTCCGTGGAGTCGCTCGGCGATTTCGCCGTCGACCGCTGGTAAGGCAGGGGCAATGCCAGCGCGGACACCGGCGTTCGGGGGCTGACTCAAGCGATTGCGGGACTGCGAGTTGAGGCGGAGGACGAGGGCGCTGAGCGTGCGGCGGGGAGTTCCAGGTTTCCCAATCGGTTGGGAAGCGGTCCCAACATGTTGGGAACCGCACCTGCGATTGGGAACGGCCCGGGTTCACCCGAGAGGCGCGGAGGCGCGGAGGCGCAGAGGGCCAGAGAGGTGCGGTGGAGAGGCACCGTCACCCGGCTGCGGATTTCACCCTCTGCGCCTCGATTCGCGTCTGCGATCGGCGCAGTGCTACGGATTCACGACGATGCTGCCCACCATGTTGGGATGAATGGTGCAGTGGTAGGCATAGGTCCCGGCCGCCGTGAAGGTCGCGGTGTAGGAGTTCCCCGGCGCGATGTTGCCGCTGGCGAAGGCGGGGGTCCCCCCGTTGGCCAGGAGGTTGTGCGTGGTTCGGTCACCGTTTCCCCATTTTACGGTGACCGAGGGCCCGCCATTGAGCGCCACCGTGAACGGGTTGGGGTTGAAGGCCGTGTTGGTCTTGAACTCGGCTCCACTCACGATGACGACATCGGAGCCGGGCGGCGGGGTGGAGCCGCCGCCGCCGCTCGAACCGTAGTCGGTACTGGAAGAACAGGCGAGACCTGCGAGCGACAGCGCAACGACGGCGGCGGCAGCACGGCGGGACAGCATGGGACGACTCCTCTCGAGGGGCGCGCAGCGCGGGTATGTATGGCGCGCGCCGGGTCAGGCCCCGAGAGGGTCATGGCGGGAGGTGGTCGATCACACCCCCGCGCCCTGGCGTCGCGCTTCCCGCCAGCCGATATCCCCGCGGAAAATCCGGCCGGCGTACTGAATAGACTCCGCCGCGGCGCGGCTCATTCCCTGCGCTTCCGAAAAGCGCGGCGCCACGGCAGTGACGTTGAGGACGCGCCCGCCACTCACGCGCAACACACCTGTCTCGTCGCGAGTCGTGCCCGCGTGGAAGACTGTTACACCACGCGGCAGTTTCTCCGGAAGCGTGATTACCGCACCCTTCTCCGGGGCATCCGGATATCCACGGGCGGCGAGTACCGTAGTCACCGCATGTGCCCGGGATACTGTCAGGCGGTTCGGCGCTTCGCCCCGGGCCACCCGGTCGAAGCACTCGAGCAGTCCCCCTTCGACGAGCGGGAGCACGACCTGGGTCTCGGGATCGCCCAGGCGGCAGTTGAATTCGACCACGCGCGGACCGCCATCCGGACCGATCATGAGCCCGGCGTAGAGGACGCCGTTGTAGCGGGCGCCGCGGCGCTCCAGCTCGCGGAGGGTCGGGAAGAGCACCTCGGTCTTCACCCGCTCGAGCAGCGCCGGCGTGCCAAGGGCCACGGGGCTGTAGGCGCCCATGCCGCCGGTGTTGGGGCCGGTGTCGCCCTCGCCCAGCCGCTTGTGGTCCTGCGCCGCGGGGAGGAGCTCGACCGCCCGGCCGTCGGTGATGGCGAGGACCGAGAGCTCCTCGCCGGGCATGAATTCCTCGATCACGACGACGCTGCCCGCCTCGCCGAACTTCTTCTCGCCCAGCATCTCCCGGAGCGTCTCCCGCGCCTGGGCCCGGGTGGCGCAGACCACCGCGCCCTTGCCGGCGGCGAGGCCGGAGGCCTTCACCACCAGGGGTTCGGTGTGGGCGTCGACGTAGGCGAAGGCGGCCGCCAGGTCGGTGAAGGCCCGGCTCGCCGCGGTGGGCACGCCGGCCCGCGCCATCGCGTCCTTGGCGAAGGCCTTGGACGCCTCGATCTCCGCCGCCGCACGGCTCGGCCCGAACACCGCGCGCCCCTCGGCGCGGAGCCGGTCGGCGAGACCCAGCGCCAGGGGCGCCTCCGGGCCGACGATGGTGAGGTCGATTCCGTGCGCGTCGGCGGCGTCGGCCAGGCGGTCGAGATCGGTGGCGCCGATGGCGAGGTTGGTGGCGAGGTCCGCCGTCCCGGGATTCCCGGGCGCACAGTAAAGCTGGGCGCCCGGATCCTCCCTCCGAAGCGCCCAGACGATCGCGTGCTCCCTGCCGCCGCCGCCGACGACCAGTATCCTCACGGTTGTCTCGCCTTCTTGAACGCGTCTCCCACCCGGCCGGCCGCCTTCTTCGCCGCGTCCACCACCTGGCCGAAGGTCTCCTTCGCCTCGTTGGCGTAGTAGTCGCTCGCGGCGTTGATGTCGTCCTTGAGCGGGCGCTGGGCCGCCTCGCCGCTGCGGCGGACGTACTCGCCCCGGAGGATCCGGTCGTAGTCGCCGCCCTGGATCCAGCGCTGCAGCTCCGCCGCGCGGACGGTGTGCATCGGGTGGGTCAGCATCAGCGCGCTCAGCACCTTGTAGAAGAGGTCGAGCCCTTCATTGCTGTTGGCATACTCGTTCGCCTGCACGATGAAGCTGTCGATGTCGAGCTGGCCCTCGCTCCCGCCGACCGGCCGGACCCCGCCCGCCATCTTCATGTACAGCGACTGCGCCGTGACCACATCCTGGCTGCCCAGGAGCCCCGCCCGGTCGCTCGAAAGCTCCGACTTCCGCGACCACTCGAGGAAGGCGAGCTGGACCGGCAGCAGGACGATGCCTCCCAGCACCGGCAGCACCTTGCTCCCGATCCGGATGAGGATCTCCGCGATCGTGCGGTAGAAGGCGTGCCCGCTCATCACGTGCCCCAGCTCGTGCGCCAGGAGCACGCGAACCTCGTCGTCATCCAGCAATTCAAGTGCGGCGGAGTGCAGGACGATAAATGGGTGGTCAACGCCGTACGCGCCGGCATTGAAGACCGGCGTCTGCGAGACGTACAGCTCGGGGATCTCCGGCCAGTCGAAGGTGGTGCACACCTCGACGTGCGTGGTCCAGAGCTTGGGGAACTGGGTCGGGCCTACCCGCACGGCGTTGGCCTGGAAGAGCAGCCGGATCCCGCGCTCGCCGCCCAGGAAGGCCAGGATCTTCTTCGTGATCTCCTCGAAGCCGGGGACTGCACGAAGCGTCTGCAGGGCGGCGCGGTCGGCGGGGTGCTCCCAGCTGACCGCGGCGATGTCGGGGAACGTGCGCCGGGGGCGCGGAGCAGGGGTCGTCATGGCGAACTCACGGTAGGGACTTGGTCCGTACGCCGGGTACCAAAGGCGGTTTCATGTTGAACCATGCGGTCGGAGTGTCGGCCAGCCCGGGCACCGGGCGGCAGGGCGTCGGACCGCGTCTGGGTTCAGGCCAGGGCCTGCTCCAAATCCGCCATCAGATCGGCAGGCTCCTCAATTCCGCAGGACAACCGGACGAGACTGTCCGTGAGCCCCATCGCCTGCCGCAGGGCCAGGGGCACGGAGGCGTGGGTCATGCTGGCCGGGTGCCCGATCAGGCTCTCGACGCCGCCAAGCGACTCGGCGAGGGTAAAGAGCCGGGTGCGTTCGACCACGCGCCGTGCGAGGGCGGGATCGCCCAGTTCGATCGAGATCATGCCGCCGAAGCCGCGCATCTGCCGGCGGGCGAGCTCGTGCTGGGGGTGCTCGGGGAGCCCGGGGTAGTAGACCCTCTGCACCCGGGGATGAGTCTTGAGCCAGGCCGCGATCTCACGGCCGGTGGCGTCGTGCCGCTGCATCCGGAGCGGAAGGGTCTTGAGCCCGCGGAGGCAGAGCCAGCAGTCCATCGGGCCGGGGACGCCGCCCGAGGCGTTCTGAAGGAAGCCGAGCCGTTCGGCCAGGTCGTCGCGGCGGGTCACGAGCATGCCGCCGATCATGTCCGAGTGGCCGTTGAGGTACTTGGTGGTGGAGTGCAGGACGATGTCGGCGCCCAGCTCGAGCGGCTGCTGGAAGAAGGGCGTCGCGAAGGTGTTGTCGACGGCGAGCAGGACGCCGCGGGCCTGGGTGATGTCGCCGATGGCCTTGAGGTCGGCGAGGAACATCATCGGGTTGGTGGGCGTCTCGCAGTACACCATGCGGGTCGACGGCGTGATCGCCGCGGCCACCTTCGCCGGGTCGCGCATGTCGACGAAGGTGAACGTGAGCCCGAAGCGGGTATACACGCGCTCCATGAGCCGGTGCGATCCACCGTAGACGTTCTCCCCGGAGACGATGTGATCGCCGGCCGAGAAGAGCTTGAGGATCGCGTCGAGCGCGGCCAGCCCCGAGCCGAAGGCGAAGCCGTGCCGGCCGAGTTCGAGGCTCGCCACGGCGCGCTCGAGGGCCTCGCGGGTGGGATTCTGGGTCCGGCCGTATTCGTAGCCCTTGTGGCGCCCCAGCCCCTCCTGCGCGTAGGTGGAGGTCTGGTAGATCGGGGGCATCACCGCGCCTGAGAGCGGGTCGGCCACGGGGCCGGCGTGCACCGCGCGGGTGGCGAAGGCGTGATTCGGGTGGTCGTCGTGCAGTCGGGTCATCGGGGTCGGGTAGGAGTCGCGGGAAGGTTAGGGGAAGGTCTGGCCGGCAGCAAGGCAATGGCAGGGGGAGGAATGATGCAGCTCGAAAGTGTGGCCGAACGGGCCGAGCCCCGGACCATGGCGCCGCGGTGCCTGGTGGTCGACGACGATCCCGCGGTGCGGAGGAGCATCGCCCGGGTGACCGAGGCGCTGGGCCTCGAGCCGCTGCAGGCCGAGGGGGGTGGCGAGGCGCTGGCGCTGCTGGCGTCCGAGGGGGAAGTCCCGCTCATCATCAGCGACGTGAACATGCCCGGGATCAGCGGGCTCGAGCTGCTGGAGGAAGTGCAGCGCCGCTACCCCGATACCGCCGTGCTGATGCTCTCCGGGGTGGCCGACGTGAAGACCGCGGTGGCCTGCCTCGACAAGGGCGCCCTCGACTACATCGCCAAGCCGGCCCTCCTCGACGAGGTGCGGGCCCGGGTGGCCAAGGCCCTCGAGAAGCGCGACCTCATCCTCCAGAAGCGGTTCTACCAGAAGAACCTGGAACTCCGGGTCCGGGTGCAGGCGAGCCGGATCAAGGAGCTGTTCCTGCAGGGGGTCCAGACGCTGGCCCACGCGCTCGAAGCCAAGGATGCCTACACCAGCGGCCACTCGATGCGGGTGAGCCGCTACGCCGCCGGCACGGCGGTCCGCCTGGGTTTCACCGGGGAGCGCCTCGAGGAGGTCCGGCTCGGCGCCGAGCTCCATGATATCGGGAAGATCGGGACCCGCGAGGCGGTCCTCAACAAGCCCGGCCCGCTCACCGACGAGGAGTTCGCCCACATCACCGAGCACACCACGCTCGGCGAGAGGATCCTGGCGCCGCTCGCCCGGGAGAATCCCACCGTACTCCGGATCGTGCGCAACCACCACGAGCGGATGGACGGCCGCGGCTTCCCCGACCGGCTCAAGAGCGATCAGATCCCGATCGAGGCGCGGATCGTCTGCGTGGTGGACGCCTTCGATGCGATGACCACCAACCGGGCCTACCGGGCGTCGAGGACCCCCGATGCCGCGTACGAGGAGCTGATCCGCTGTGCCGGCAGCCACTTCGACCCCGAAGTGGTGAAGGCCTTTCAGGCCGCCTTCCCCGATCCGGCGGCGCTGCCCTTGCAGGTGTAGCACGTCTGGGCGGGCTCGATGGTGACCCATGTCACCGCCGGGCCTCCCAGCGAGCGCGACACTCAGAAGGTGTCGACCCCACATCCCCAGCGACGCCGTACCGATCTGACCGCGGCCACCGCCGCAGGCTACCAGACCGAGATACCGCCGTCCACCCTGAGTCAGTCCTCCGTCTGCCTGCTGGTCGACGACGATGCCGACGTGCGCCAGGCCATGGCGCGGGTCCTCGAGTCGATGGGCCTCTCCTGCATCCAGGCGCCGTCGGGCGCGGACGCCCTCGGCATCCTCGACCAGGTGGGCGAGCTCCCGCTCGTGGTCTCCGACGTCTCGATGCCCGGCATCGACGGCCTGCAGCTCCTCCGGGAGGTGCGGCGCCGCTATCCCGATACCGCGGTGGTGATGCTGAGCGGGGTGCGGGAAGCGGAGACCGCGGTGGAATGCCTCCTCGCCGGCGCCCTCGACTATATCACCAAGCCCGCGCTCCTGGGCGAGATCCGCTCGCGAATCCAGCGGTCGCTCGAGAAGCGTGACCTCCTGCTCCAGAACCGCTTCTATCACCAGCACCTCGAGCGGCTGGTGGACCAGCAGGCGGAACGGCTCAAGGAACTGTTTCTCGAAGGGGTGCAGACGCTGGTCCAGGCGCTCGACGCGAAGGATCCCTACACCCGCGGTCACTCGAGCCGGGTGAGCCACTATGCGCTCAAGATCGCGGAGCGGATGGGGTTCAGCGGGCAGGCCCTCGAGGATGTCCGCCTGGGGGCGGAGCTGCACGACATCGGGAAGATCGGCACCCGCGAGGCGGTGCTCCGGAAGCCGGGCCCCCTCACCGCCGACGAGTTCAGCCACATCACCGAGCACACCGTGCTGGGGGAGCGGATCCTGGCTCCGCTGTCACGGGCCAACCCGACGGTGCTCTCGATCGTACGGTCGCATCACGAGCGGGTGGACGGCGCGGGATTCCCCGACGGGCTCGAGGGGAGCCGGATCCCGTGGGCCGCGCGGATCGTGGCCGTGGCGGACGCGTTCGACGCGATGACCACCGACCGCTCCTACCGCGCGTCGCTGCAGCCCTCGACTGCGTTCGAGGAGCTCCGGAGCTGTGCCGGGACCCATTTCGACAAGGATGTGGTGGAGGCGTTCCGGGCCGAGTTCCCGGATGTGGGGCAGCTGCTGCTGGGGAGGTAGCGTCGCGGGACTCCAAGCCCGGGCGCCTGGGTCGCGTGGGTGCGGGCGAACGGCGAGGGACGCTCGTCGCGGGACTCCAAGTTCGCTCTCAGGCGTGGCCCTCAATCGGGACCCGCTCACTT
>DASZPT010000046.1:0-8593 GCA_035549935.1 Gemmatimonadales bacterium | reverse complement strand
GAGGAAGAAGGGAGAACGGCGACGGCCCCCGACTGCCGAGACAGTGCGGGGGCCTTCGCCGTTCTCCCTTCTTCCTCTCTCCGCTATTCCTCGTCCATGATCTGCTGCTGGTCGCTCGAGCGCCGCCCCCCGGGATACTGTGTCTCGGTGCGGGCCTGCAGCTCGTCGATGCCGAGCACCGCGCGCACCGACGCCACGACGCCGGCCACCACGTCGTCCGCCCAGTAGGCGTCGGGCCGCTGGTCGTCGGGAACGCTCCTGGCACAGTGCTCGAGGTAGCTCACCGCGGTAGTCACCCACTCGCCTTGCGCCGTCGGCACGAGGGCCCATGACGCCGTCGACTTGAGCTCCAGCTCGGTCAGGGCTGCCAGCTGCTTCTCCAGGCCCTCGGAGACGGCCGCGGAGGCCAGCCGCTTCGCCACCAGCGCGAGAATCTGCGCGCGCTCCGCCTCCTGGGGCCCGGGCAGCGGCGCAAAGAAGTTGCGTTGGTCCGCGACCATTTCTCCCAGACGGATGGTCACGGCGCGCACCGACGGCTGCAATGCCGGTGGCGCTTCACGGGCCCATCCGTGGGCCGCCTTGAGGATCGATTGGCAGAGCTGTTCGGCCTGGGCTTCCGGCGAACGGCGCTCGGTCGGGGCAGTCATAATGATAGGATCATGCCCCGGAACGCCGTGAAAGACAAGGCGGGCGGCACGAAACGAGTCGCACCACCCGCTTGGCCTTGACAACAGCCGTCCCGGTTCCTCTCGAATCGGTCCAGCCGCCCGCCCGTCCGCGCGGTGAAACGTCCCCGACGTCCCCTCTACTTCCGCGGTCCCCGCCGCATCCGGGCGGGATCCGGCCGCCCGTACCGTTCCTCCAGCCACGGCTCGCCCCGCATGTGGTAGCCGTTCTGCTCCCAGAAACCGGGGTAGTCCTCATCGAGGAATTCGAGACCGGTCACCCATTTGGCGCTCTTCCAGAAGTAGAGATGCGGGATGAGCAGGCGAACCGGACCGCCGTGCTCCGGATCCAGCTCCTGTCCATTGTGCCGCAGCGCCAGCATGTTGCCGGGGCGGAGCAGGTCCGCCACCGGGAGGTTGGTGGTGAAGCCATGTTCCGCGTGCACCAGCACGTGGGTGGCGACCGCCCGGAGCCCCGCCGGGTCGACCACCGCGCCGATCGGGATCCCCTCGAAGAGATTGTCGTAGCGGCTCCACCGGGTCACGCAGTGGATATCGCACATCGTCTCCTGACGGGGCAGCGCCATCAGCTCCTGCCAGGAGAGGGAGTACGGGTTGTCCACCTCGCCGGACACGGTGAACCGCCAGCGCGCCTTGTCCACCATCGGCACGGTGCCGTAGTGGAGGACGGGCCACTTCTGGGTGACAATCTGTCCGGGGGGCAGGCGTTCCCGGTCCCGGGTGCGGATGTCGATACGGTCGGTCATTCGGGGAGAAACGTCGCGATTGCTGACTCGGTTCCTTGAGGGGCGGAAGGCGGGAGGCAGGAGGCCGGAGTCGCGAGTCCCGGGGCGATGGCGCCCGGCTCCGCGCTCTCCGGCGTCAGGCCGAAAACTTCACCAAACGCCGCGACGATCGCGTCGCGGGTTTTCACCCACAGCGCACGGCCCTGGCTCCGGCCTCCCGCCTCCTGCTTGCCGCCTTCCCGAGCCACGCTCGTCATCTCCACCCCCGCGATCCCGCACGGCACGATGAGATCGAAGCCCTCGCCGGTGTTCGAGATGTTGAGCGCGAATCCGTGCGTCGTCACCCAGCGCCGCACATGGATCCCGATGCTCGCGATCTTCCGTCCACCGGTCCACACACCGGTGTAGCCGGGGTTCCGCTCCGCGGGAATGTCGAGTCGGGCGAGCCCGCGGATCAGAGCCTCCTCCACCTGGCGGAGATACCAGTGGAGGTCGGGGCGGTGCTGCTGGAGGTCGAGGATCGGATAGCCGACCAGCTGCCCCGGGCCGTGCCACGTGACGTCTCCGCCGCGCTCCACCTCCACCACGGTGAGACCGCGCCGCTCGAGCTCCGCGACCGGGAGCGGGAGGCTTTCCGGGCGGGTGCCCCGGCCCAGCGTGATCGTCGGTTCGTGCTCGACCAGGAGCAGCAGGTCGCGGTCGATGGTGCCGGCGGCGCGCTGGTCGCACAACCAGCGCTGGAGTCGATGCGCCTCGGCGTATGCCATGTGGCCCAGATCGACCACCGCGAGCGGGCGGCTCATGGGGCGCGGGGTCCCGATGCCACCCTGCGGCTCAGGAGCAGGCAGGCCAGCGCGCAGAGGGCCGCGAATCCGAGAAGCCCTGCCGGACCGACCATCCGGTCGACCACCACGGTCGGCAGCATGGCGAGCAGCGTGAGGAAGCCGGCGAGGATCGAGAGCCCGCCGCGGCGGAACGGGGACCGGAGGCTTCGCATCAGGGCCCAGGCGACACCGACCGCCATGCCCAGCCCGGCGAAGGTCCCACCCACCACCAGCGCGAAGACCGGCCCGCCGGTCACCGCCGCCTGCGGCGCCCCACCCTGCAGCACCCGGGCGCCCCACAGGGCGAGCGAAACGAGGGTCGTACCGAGCAGCGTGCCGAAGATCATCGCGCGGACCGCGAGGCCCACCTGGCCCGGGACGACCGGCTCGCCGGCGATGTTGGTGTCCATGGGTGCCGAGTTCCGGGTTTCGAGTGCCCGAGTCCCGGGTTCCGGGTCGAGGAGTCTCTCGGAACTCGGAACCCGGAACCCGGAACGCCCTAGATGTGAATCACCCGCCCCATGCTGTCGAGCGCCGCCTCGGCGACCGCCTCCGACAGCGTGGGGTGTGCGTGGACCGCGAGATCCACCTCTTCCACCGTGTACTCGTTCTCGCGGGCGACGGCCAGCTCGTGGATCATCTCCGACGCATGCCCCCCCACGATGTGCGCGCCCAGGATCTCGCCGTACTTCTTGTCCCGGATGATCTTCACGAAGCCTTCGGTCTCGTTCGACGCCCGGGCCCGGCCGTTGGCGCTGAAGGGGAAGCGGCCGACCTGGTAGTCGAGCTTCCTCTCCTTGCACTGCTCCTCGGTGAGGCCGATGCTCGCGACCTCCGGGTGACAATAGGTCACCGACGGGATGTTGTCGTACCGGATCGGGTGGGCGTGCTGGCCGGCAATCCGCTCCGCCACGACCACCCCTTCGCGGCTGCCCTTGTGCGCCAGCATCGGCGGACCGGCCACGTCACCGATGCAGTAGACACCCTTGGCCGTGGTCTCGAGGGTCTCGAGGTTCACCTTCACGAAGCCGCGGTCGGTGAGCGCGACACCGGCTTCCTGGAAGCCCATGTTCTCGGTGTTCACTGCCCGCCCCGCCGCCATCAACACCTTCTCCGCCTCGACCGTCTGGGTCTTGCCCCCGACTTCGAGAGTCAGGGTGACCTTGTCCTTGCCCACGTCGGCCTTGGTGACCTTCGCCCCGGCGAAGACGTCGATGCCGCGCTTGCGATAGCTCTTGGCGACCGCGTCGGAGGACTCCGCGTCCTCGAGGGGCAGGATCCGCGGGAGCGCCTCGATCAGGGTCACCTTGCTGCCGAAGGCGTTGAAGATGTCGGCGAACTCGCACCCCACCGCGCCCGCGCCGATGACGGCGAGCGTGGCCGGCGCCTTCTCGAGGAACAGAGCCTCATCCGAACTGATCACGGTGGTCTTGTTGATCTCGAGGCCGATCTGCGGGATCCCCTTCACCCGCGATCCGGTCGCGATCACGACCCCCTTCTTCGCCTCGTGGGTCTCGCCGCCGACCTTCACCTTCTTCCCGGGAAGGAGCGTCCCCTCGCCCTTGAGCACCGTGATCTTGTGCTTCTTCATCAGGAACTCGACGCCCTTCGAGTTCTGCTCCGCCACCTTCCGCGAGCGCTTCATGGCCACGCCGTAGTCGGTCTTCACCTCGCCGACCGCGATCCCGAGGTCCTTCGCCTCGTGGGCGATCACCTGGGCGGTGCGGGCGCTGTAGAGCAGGGCCTTGGTCGGGATGCAGCCGATGTTCACGCAGACCCCGCCGAGCTTCTCCTTTTCCACCACGGCGGTGGACATCCCGAGCTGGGCGGAGCGGATGGCGCAGACATAGCCCGCGGGGCCGCCACCAACAACGATCACGTCGAATGTCGCCACGAGTTCACCCCTGGAAGTGGGCCGGCCCGGCAGGCCGGCTAGTGACCCAGCCGGAAGGCGTACCCGGCCACGATGGCCAGCACGCGGTTCCGGATGTCGGCATCGGAGCCGGTATCATCGATCGACGTCATCCCCAGCTGGTACCGGAGCCCGACGCTCACCTGCCCGATGTCGATGCCCCCGCCGAAGACGGTCGAGAACTGCACGGCCTTGGTCTTGAGGCCCACCTGGTTGTCGTCGCAGTCGGCCTCGGCGCTCTGCGTGCCGCTCGAGGCGGCCAGCCTGCACCCCACGCGGAATCCCAGGGCCGGTCCCGCCGCGACCCAGGGACGGAGCCGGCCGCTGCCCTGGAGCGGGGCGCCGAGCTTGAGCAGCACCGGCACCTCGATGTAGTCCAGCTTGAAGGTCCCGCTCAGGCCGCCCCCCACGTCGACCGAGGTACCTTCCTGGGCGTACGCCACCGCCGGCGAGATGGCGAAGTACTTCCCGAGGGGGAAGGCCGCGAACATCCCCACCTGGATCCCCGTCCGGCTATCGACGCTGCCCACGTCCCCGCCGCCGAAGCGGGCGAAGTTGACCCCGGCCTGGGGCCCGAACACTGCCATCTGGCCCGTGGGGGCGCGCCGCTTCTGGGCCGCGGCGGGCGCGGTCATCAGGGCGGCCAGCACGAGCGATCCCGCCAGGCGCAGCATCATGGAACCTCCCCGGAATGGACTCACCAGACCAGCGCCAGCGGGTTCTCGAGCATCTGCTTGAGGGTCCGGAGGAACGCCGCCCCGGTCGCGCCGTCGATCACCCGGTGGTCGCACGACATCGTCACCCGGAGCCGCCGGCGCGGCACGACGGCATTGTTCACCACGACCGGCTTCTGCACGATGCTTCCCACCGCGAGGATCCCCGCCTCGGGCGGGTTGATCACCGCGGTGAACTGGTCGATGTCGAACATGCCCAGGTTGGAGACCGAGAAGGTCCCGCCGGTGTACTCCTCCGGCTTGAGCCGCCGGTCGCGGGCCCGCGCGGCGAGGTCCTTCGCCTCCGCGCCGATCTGCCTGAGCGACTTCTGGTCGGCGAACCGGATCACCGGCGTGATGAGGCCATCCTCGACGGCGACCGCCATGCTCACGTGGACATCGTTCCAGTAGCGGATGCGGTCGTCCTGCCACCAGGCGTTGCAGGCGCGGTGCTGCCTGAGCGCCAGCGCCACCGCCTTGATGATGATGTCGTTGAACGACACCTTCTGGTCCGGGGCGGACTGGTTGAGCGCCTCACGCGCCTCGGCCACCCGCTCCATGTCGATCTCGGTGGTGAGGTAGAACGTGGGCACCGGACCGATCGACTGGGTGAGGCGCTTCGCGATGGTCTTCCGGATCTGGGTGAGCGGCACGTCCTCGAAGCCCGAGGAGACGACCGGGGCCGCGCCGGCCGCGGCGGGCGCGCTCGCCTCGACATGCTCGAGGTCGCGGACCACGATCCGGCCTTCGGGACCCGAGCCGCGCACCCCGGCCAGGTCGACACCGCGCTCCGCGGCGACCTTCCGGGCGAGGGGCGAGGCTTTCACCCGGCCGGCTGCTGATGGCGGGGCCGGCGGCGGTGCTGGGGCCTGGGGTCTGGGGCTCGGGGCCGGGGGGGCTGAAGCAGCGGCAACCGGAGCGGGAGGCGCCGCGGGTGCTGCAGGAGCCTTGGGGGCCGCTGCCGAGGGCCTGGCCGGGGCGCTGACGAGCGCGCTCACGTCCTCGCCCGTTGCGCCGATCACGCCCACGACCTGGCCCACCGGCACCGTGGTGCCCGGGGTGATCGCCTGCTTGAGCAGCACGCCGGCGGCCCGCGCCTGCAGGTCCATCACGGCCTTGTCGGTCTCGACCTCGGCCAGGATGTCGCCCACCGCGACGGTGTCACCCTCGTTCTTGCGCCACTCCACCAGCCGCCCCTCTTCCATCGTGGGCGACAGCGCTTCCATCAGGACTTTCGTTGCCATTCGCGTATCCGTTAGAGTCGCCGGCCTACTCCAGGTACAGCACCTTCTTCACCGCCGTCACGACCTTCTCCGGCGAGACCTTCGCCGCCTTCTCGAGGTGCTTGTTGTACGGCATCGGGACGTCGGCGCCGGTCACCCGGAGCACCGGCGCGTCCAGCTCGTCGAAGATCCCCTTCTGGATCTCATCCACGACCTGCGCGCCCGCGCCGGCGAAGTACCACCCCTCCTCGGCCACGACGGCGCGGTGCGTCCGGCCCACCGAGGCGAAGATGGTCTCGAGGTCGAGCGGCCGGATGGTGCGGAGGTCGACCACCTCCGCGGACACCCCCTCGGCCGCCAGCTGCTCCGCCGCCTTGAGACAGATGGCGACGGTCTTGGAGTAGCAGATCAGGGTGACGTGGTCGCCGGGGCGCTTGATCTCGGCCTGCCCGATCGGGACGAGGTGCTCCCCTTCGGGCACCTCGCCCTTGGTGTTGTAGAGCATCTCCCCCTCCATGAACACCACCGGGTCGTTGTCCCGGATGGAGCTCTTGAGGAGGCCCTTGGCGTCCGCGGGCGTCGCGGGCATCACCACCTTGAGGCCGGGGATGTGGGCGTACATCGACTCGAAGCACTGGGAGTGCTGCGCCGCGAGCTGCAGCGCCGCTCCCGCCGGCCCCCGGAAGACGATCGGCATCCCGACCTGGCCGCCGGACATGTACCGCATCTTGGCGGCGGAGTTCACGATCTGGTCGATCGCGAGGAGCGCGAAGTTCCAGGTCATGAACTCGATGATCGGGCGGAGCCCCACCATGGCTGCGCCGACCCCGACCCCGGCGAACCCCAGCTCGGTGATCGGCGTGTCGATGATGCGATTGGGCCCGAACTCCTCGAGGAGCCCGCGGCTCACCTTGTAGGCGCCCTGGTAGACCCCGACCTCCTCGCCCATGAGAAAGACATCGGGGTCGCGGGCCATCTCCTCGCGGAGCGCCTGGTTGAGGGCGTCGCGGTAGGTCAGCGTCGGCATGTTACTTCGCCTCCGTCGGCGCGTAGACGTCGGTCCAGAGTTCCTCCGGCTCGGGGTCGGGACTCTGGTCGGCGAAGTCGTAGGCGTCCTGCACCTCGGCCTTCACCTCCTCGTCCATCTTCCGGATCGCCTCGTCGTCGATCAGACCGTCGGCCTTGAGCTTCTCGCTCCAGAGGATGATCGGGTCGCGGAGCCGGTGCGCCTCGACCTCCTCCTTGGTGCGGTAGTGGCCGTGGATCGGGTCCGACATCGAATGCCCGACGAACCGGTAGGTCCGGATCTCGAGGAGCGTCGGCGCGGCGGGACGGCGGGCGCGCACCACGGCCCGGTCCATCGCGGCCATGACCTCGAGGAGGTCCTGGCCATCGACCACCTCCCGCGACATGTCGTAGGAAGCGGCCCGCTCGGAGATGTTCCAGGTGGCGGTGGCCCGGTCGAGGGCCGTGCCCATGCCGTAGCGGTTGTTCTCGCAGATGAAGATGCAGGGGAGCTTCCAGATGCCGGCCATGTTGAGCGCCTCGTGGAAGGCGCCGTTGTTGATGGCCGCCTCGCCGAAGAAGCAGATCGCCACCTGGTCCTGCTTGCGGTACTTGATGGCGAAGCCGATGCCGGCCGCGAGGGGGATGTGGCCACCCACGATCCCGTGCCCGCCCAGGAAACCGAGGGAGGCGTCGAACAGGTGCATCGAGCCGCCCTTGCCCCTGGAGCAGCCGGTCGCCTTGCCGAACAGCTCGGCCATCACCGCCCGGGCCGACATCCCCCGCGCCAGCGCCTGGCCGTGATCCCGGTAGGTGGTGACGATGTAGTCATCCGGCCGGAGCTGGGACATGCATCCCACCGCCACCGCCTCCTGGCCGATGTAGAGATGGCAGAACCCGCCGATCTTCCCGAGGCTGTAGGCCTCCCCGGCCTTCTCCTCGAAGCGGCGCATGAGGAGCATCTGGCGCAGGTAGCCGCGATACTTCTCGGCGAGTTTGGTGTCGGCTTTGCGGGCTGATTTCGCTGTGGCCACGACTTGGCTCCGTCTTCCAGGATAGTTGGGCTATTCAACGCAGAGGCGCAGAGGCCGCAGAGGGCCGCAGAGGGTTCCTCGACCATCACACCAACAACACAACACCAACCTCCGGCCCACGGCCGATGGTGCTGCATTCCTTTGGTGCTGTGGTGTCCTGGTGCCCCTATTCCTCTGCGGCCCTCCGCGCCTCTGCGCCTTTGCGGTAATCAGTTAGGCCTGCGTGGCGCTGATGGCGGCGCTCGCCTGCTCCCAGGCATGGTACGACGACCGGGTCAGCGGGCTCGCCTGCACATGGGTGAATCCGAGCTGCTTCCCGATTGCCGCCAGCTCCGCGAACTCCTCGGGCGTGTAGTACCGCGCGATCGGCAGGTGCGACTCGGAGGGCCGGAGATACTGGCCCAGGGTCAGGATGTTCACGTCGCTCCGCCGCAGGTCCCGCATGCAGGTGATCACCTCGTCCCACTCCTC
>DASZPT010000045.1:0-1768 GCA_035549935.1 Gemmatimonadales bacterium | reverse complement strand
GGGCCGCCGAGGCGCGGGCCCGGTCGGCCTGGTCGGCGAGGTCGAGCGCATCGGGGTTCAGGTCGAGCATCGCGCGGAGGGTGGGGCCCTGCCGGTCCATCGCCGCGATGCGGTCGAGGTACATCTGGGTCACCGAGCGCGACGTCCAGCGCCCGGAGGCGAACCCGGCCTGGAGGTCGGTGATCGTCACCTCATCCAGATCGAACGAGGCGGATGGGCGTATCGGCGGATGGGCGGATGTCGCCTTGGCCGTTGGCTGATGGCCGATGGCCGATCGCCGGAGGACGGCGGAAGCCGCCACACCGACGGACGCGGCGTGGAGGAAGTCACGGCGGGAGAGGTCGCCCATCGGAGAGCCCCCTGAGCCAGCTGGATTGTGTAAGGAGGGATGTCGGATCGGGAAGACGGAGCTTCGTTCGCTGCGCTCAGGACAGGCTACTCGCAGCACGCGCGACGACACCGCAGCCCGCAGAACGCACAACGTCCTCATGGAGCGTACCGGGATCGAACCGGTGACCCCCTGCTTGCAAAGCAGGTGCTCTCCCAGCTGAGCTAACGCCCCGTGGTGGCCATCAGCCATCGGCTATCAGCTATCAGCCGATCGCTGCGTTGCCACCTGCCGAATCTAGTCAGTACCCGGGGCTGTACCACCCCGGGGGCGATCCGCCCATCCGCCCCTCCGCCGATCCGCCCTTGACAGGTATTAACTAAACGATTAATTAACACCCCATGACGAAGCCGACCTCCCCCGATCCCGCCGCCCGCGAGGCCATCCTGGCCGCTGCGGCCGAGCTCTTCTCGGCCCAGGGCTTTGCCGGCACCACGATCAAGGAGATCGCCGGCAAGGCCCGGGTCAACTCCGCCCTCCTCTACTACTACTTCGAGGACAAGGAGGGGCTCTACCGCGCGGTGCTGGCCCACCTGATGGGAAGCGTGAGCCACGCGATCGGCGGCTCGATGGCCGATGCCCCCTCCCCCGAGGAGGGGGTGCGGCGCTTCGTGCTGGCGCAATCCGACCGCTTCACCGCCGACCGGGCCTTTGCCAAGCTCCTCCTCCGCGAGTTGATGGACCACGGGGCGGTGCGGCTCGAGGTCCCGATCTCCACGGTCATCGGGAACGCCTTCCGCCCCCTGGCCCAGCAGATCGCCGCCGGCCAGCAGGCGGGCGTGTTCCGCCGCGACCTCGATGTCCGTTTCGCCGTCCTCTCCATTGTGGCCCAGGTGGCGTACTTCACCCTGGCCCAACCCCTCGTGGCCCAGGTGATGGGCCAGGAGGGGACCGTTCCCGTCGAGACCGCGCGCGCCTTCGGCGCCCACGCGGCCGAGTGGGCCGTCCGCGCACTGAAGGCGTAACTCCATGCACTCCCCACTGCCTCGCCGTCTCGCCGTCTTGTTTCCCTCGCTCGCGCTTGGGACTTGCCTCGCCGTCACGGCGTCGTGCCGTCCCGCCGGCTCGCCGTCCGCCGTCGGCTCCCTCGAACTCACGGCCACCGATCTCGGCCCGATGGTCCCGGCCCGGGTGGTGCGGGTGCTCGTGGAAGAAGGACAGACCGTCCACGCCGGCGACACGCTCGCGGTCCTCACCCAGGCCGGCCTCCGCGACCAGGTGAGCGAGGCCCGCGCCCGGGTCCTGGCGGCCGAAGCGACGGTGCAAGAGCTGGAGCGGGGGTCGCGCCCGGAGGAGATCGCCAAGGCGGAGCAGGACCTCGCCGCCGCGACGGCGCTCGCCACCAACGCGGCCGCCGACCTGGCCCGCGCCCGGACCCTC
>DASZPT010000044.1:0-11078 GCA_035549935.1 Gemmatimonadales bacterium | reverse complement strand
CGTCCCCCTCGGCGCCGATCCCGACCGGTTCTCGCCCGACGGGGCGCGCTACCCGCTGCCCGATGGCCCATGGCTTCTCACCGTGGCGCGACTCGTCCCGCACAAGGGAATCGACACGGGGATCGAGGCGCTCGCCCTCCTGCGGGAGCGCTACCCGGCGCTCCGCTATGCGATCGCCGGCACCGGCCCCGACCGGGACCGCCTCCTCGCGCTCGCGCGGGAGCGCGGGGTCGCGGAGCGGGTGGTCTTCCTCGGCGAGGTGCCGGCGGCGGACCTTCCCTCCCTCTACCGCGCCGCCACGATCTACCTCGGACTCTCGCGTGAGGAAAGTGCCGAGGCCGAGGGGTTCGGTCTGGCGCTGGCGGAGGCGCAGGCGTCGGGTGTCGCGGTGGTCGCGGGGCGGAGTGGCGGGATCCCCGATGCGGTGGGTGACGGCGTGACCGGCCTGCTGGTGCCGCCCCGCGACGCCGCGGCCGCGGCCCGCGAGATCGCGGGACTGCTCGACGATCCGGGCCGGCGCCGGTCACTCGGCGCGGCGGGCCGGCGCCGGGTGGAGGAGTGGCTCAACTGGCGGCGGGTGTCGGACGACCTCAGGCGGGTGGCGGAGGGGGCTCGGGGCCGTTCCTCGCCGGCGGCGCCAGGCGGGCGCTGATCGCGTAGGTCGGGCAGTTGCGGACGTAGGCGCCGTCGATCGGCGACCACGCCTGGATCGACTGGATCACCCGCGCCTTGCCGCCCTCGTCCAGCTCGAAGACCCAGGGCGCGTGCATCACGCACGCGCCGCAGCCGATGCAGCGGTCACGCTCGACCCGGATCGTGACCCGCCGCTGGGGATAGATCCCGCTGCCCTGCGGGTCGAAATCCCGGAGCCCGTCGAGCACGTCGAGCGTCGCGCGGTACCCCTCCTCGATCAGCTCCCGGTTGTGCCCGAAGGCGAACATCGACACATGCTCCACCCGCGGCTGCACCAGCACGAGGGGCGGCGAGGTCCAGCGGCGGAGCCGGCTCTCCATGATCGTCTGCATGACGATCTCGAGCCCGCGGATGTAGGTCGCGGCGAACCCCTCGTTCTGGATGTCGCTCCGGACCGCGCTGGTGGAGCCCACGTCCACCGCCAGCACCGGGCCCTCGCCGTGGCTCGCGGCGACGAGCACCGGCAGGTTCTCGGTGACCGCGCCGTCGACGTACCATCGCCCCTGGATCTCGCGCGGCGGGAAGATCCCCGGGAGCGCGCACGAGGCGAACACCGCGTCCGCCACCCGGGCCTCCCGGAGGCCCGGCAGGCCCCAGAAGACCTGCATGCCGGAGTTGAGCTCGACGGTATTGATGAGGAGACGGCGGGGGAGCTGGTGGAAGGCGATGTCACCGACCAGGCTCCCGATCAGCTGGTCGAGCGGCTCGCGGCGGTACACCGCCGGCGCCCGCATCCGCTTGAAGGCCATGTCGGCGTGGGCGACCTGGAAGATGTCGCGGCGGCGCACAGCCATGCCGCGCTCGGTCATCTCCCGGATCGACATCCCGGTGGCCCAGGCGGCGGCCACCAGGGAGCCCATGCTGCTGCCGATCACGGCGCTGGGCATGAGCCCCCGTTCCTCGAGGGCCCGCAGCACCCCGATATGGGCCAGCCCCTTGAGGCCGCCCCCGCTCAGCACCAGCGTGAATGGCGTGGTGAAGCTCATCCGCTTGCTTGGTGGCTCACGATTGCACTAACCTACCCGGGCCGGACAGTCGGGGGAACGCCCCGGCCCCGCTCGGCGACTCGCCCCTCGGAGCGCGCATGACCCGCACAGCCAGGATCGGTACCAGTCTCGACGTCGACCCGGGCACGCCGCTCGCCGCCCCCCGAACCTACGATGTCGCGGCGCTCCGTGCGGCCGAGTTTCCCTGGGTGGACGAGGCGGTGTATCTCGATCACGCCAGCATCGGTCCCCTGCCGGAGCGTACCCGCCGCACCCTGGTGGAGATGGCCGGCAAGCGGTCCCGCCCCTTCGACCTCCGGGCCCCCGACCAGTTCGGCGGACTCGCGAGAGCGCGGTCCCTGGCGGCCCGTCTCATCAATGCTGACCCGACCGAGATCGCCCTGGCAACCAACACCACCTTCGGTCTCGGGATCGCGGCGGGTGCGCTCCCCTGGAATCCGGGTGACATCATCCTGGCCTCCGACCGGGAGTTTCCCGCCAACGTCTACCCCTGGAAGCGGCTGGAGTCGCGGGGCGTGCGCCTCGAGCTGGTGCCCACCACCGCCGAGGGCTGGCCCGACGAGGCGGCCCTGCTGGAACGGCTCGAGGACCCCCGGGTCCGCTGCCTCGCCATCTCGCTGACCCAGTTCGCCAGCGGATTCACCGCCGATATCGCGCGGTTCTCGGCGGTGACCCGCGCGCGGGGCCAGTTCCTCGTGGTCGACGCGATCCAGGGACTCGGCCAGCTGCCCTTCGATGTCCGCGCCACCCCGGTCGACATTCTCTCGTCGGGGGCCCAGAAGTGGCTGCTCTCGCCCTGGGGGAGCGGCTTCCTCTATGTGCGGAAGGAGCTGATCGCGACGCTCGAACCCTCGATGGTGAGCTGGATGTCGTTCGAGGGCACCGACGACTTCACCACGTTGTGTCACTACCGCGACGAGCTGCGCCACGATGCCCGTCGGTTCGAGCTGATCACGCTCCCGTTTCAGGACTTCGTGGCGATGTGCGAATCGCTGGAGCTGCTCCTCGGTCTCGGTGTGCCGGCCATCCAGCGCCATCTCGCGACCCTGCAGGACCGCCTCGTGAGCTGGGCCGCGGGCCGCGGGGTCCGGGTCACGTCGCCCCGGGGTGCCAGCGGCTCCGGCATCACCTGCCTCGCCCCGGCCGATGTCGAGGCGGCCCACCGCGCGCTTCGCGAGGCCCGGATCTTCACCAGCCTGCGGGAAGGGTCGATCCGCATCAGCCCGCACTGCTACAACACGCTCGAGGACATCGAGCGCGTCATCGACGTCCTGGAGTCGCGGTAGGCGGCTCCCATCCTCCAGCCCTCGCAGGCGACCATGGCACCTTCGTTCAGAGACCAGCTCCAGGCCGGCTACGGTTTCACCGGCCCGTCGGTCATCCTCGGCGCCGCCCTGCAGGGCGCCCAGGTCATCCAGGAACCGAAGATCCGGATCCCGCTCTCGATGATGAACCGCCACGGCCTCGTGGCGGGCGCGACCGGCACGGGCAAGACCAAGACCCTCCAGCTCCTCACCGAACAGCTCTCCGCGGCCGGCGTCCCGGTCTTCGTCGCGGATATCAAGGGCGATCTCTCCGGTCTCGCGATGCCGGGGCAGCCGGGCGACCGGATCACCCAGCGCGCCACCGATGTCGGGTATCAGTGGACGCCGGCCGGCGCCCCCGTCGAGTTCGTGAGCCTGACGGGCCAGCTCGGCGTCCAGCTCCGCGCCACCGTCGCGAGCTTCGGGCCGCTGCTGCTCGCCAAGGTGCTGGACCTCAACGAGACCCAGACCAGCGTGCTCACGCTGGTGTTCAAGTATTGCGACGATGCCCGGCTCCCGCTGCTCGATTTCAGCGACCTGCGCGCCGTGCTGCAGTTCCTCTCCGGCCCCGAGGGGAAGGAGGCGCTCGCGGGACTCGGCGGGATGTCGGCGGCGACGGTCGGGGTGCTGCTGCGGAAGATGGTGGAGCTCGAGATGCAGGGCGCCGACAAGTTCTTCGGCGAGCCCGAATTCGACGTGCGGGACCTGCTGGCGACCACCCGGGACGGGAAGGGGGTAGTGACCTGCCTCGAGTTGTCCGACGTGCAGGACAAGCCGAAGCTCTTCTCGACGTTCATGATGTGGATGCTGGCGGAGCTGTTCCAGAACCTGCCGGAGGCGGGCGACCTCGACAAGCCGAAGCTGGTGTTCTTCTTCGATGAGGCCCACCTGCTCTTCAACGACGCGTCGAAGGCGTTTCTCGAGCAGGTGGAGCAGGTGGTGCGGCTGATCCGCTCGAAGGGTGTGGGGGTCTACTTCGTCACCCAGACCCCGAAGGACGTGCCGACCGACGTGCTCGCCCAGCTCTCGAACCGGGTGCAGCACGCCCTGCGGGCCCACACCCCGGACGACGAGGCCGCGCTCAAGGCCACGGTGCGCACCTTCCCGCGCACCGACTTCTACGACCTCACCCAGACCCTGACGTCCCTCGGGATCGGCGAGGCGGTCGTGACCGTGCTCGACCCGCGCGGCGTCCCCACTCCGGTCGTGGCCGCCCGCCTCATCCCGCCCGCGTCGCGCATGGCTCCGCTCACCCCGGACGAGCTGCAGGCGGATGTCCGCCAGTCGGATCTCCTGGCCGAGTACGGCAAGACGATCGACCGGGAGAGCGCGCGGGAGATGCTGGCCGCCCGGCTGGCCCCGCCGCCCTCGCCGGTGGGACCGTCCTCCGGTACGCCGGCGCCATCCGGTGGTGGGAGTGGCGGCGGCCGCGGGGGCATGTCGGTCGGGGCCAAGATCGGGACCGCGGTGGCCGCGGCCCTCGGGACGACCGTGGCGCGCACGGTGGGCCGGGAACTGGTGCGGGGAGTGCTGGGGATGCTGACGGGGAAGGCGCCGCGGGGGACGAGCCGGACGCGGTGGTAAACGGCCGGAGGCTGGAGGCTGCCGGAGGCCGGAGTAACGCTGGCCTGCGCCGGCCCCCAGCCTCCTGCCTCCAGCCTATTTCTTCGCTACCGTCTCCTCCTTCAGCACCTTCTTGGCGAACAGGAAAACCAGGAAGGCCACGATCAGGAAGTTGACCAGCGACGAGATCACCGCGCCGATCGCGAAGTTGAAGGGGCCGACCGCGAGCTTCGCCGTCTGCCAGTCGCCCCCAGCCGCGGCAAGCAGGGGCGCCAGGAAGGGCATCAGCAGGCCGTCCACGATCGACTTCACCAGCTCGTTGGCCTTGCCACCGATGATCACGCCGATGGCCAGGCCGATGACGCCGTATTCCTTGAGGAACTTCATGAACTCGCCGCGCATGCAGCCTCCGGGAGGGAGAGGGGAGCCGACCGGGTAACGCGAGTGCGGGGGTGTGTCGAGCGAAGGCAGCGAATATGCGATGCGGCAGGGTCCGGCGCCAGCGGCCCGCCGGGGCGGACCGCGCCGTCAGTCGGCGACGAGAAGCGCGAACGCCTTGCGCCCCTTCTGCAGCAGGATGTTGCGCCCCGCCAGCAGGTCGCCCGCGCCCAGCTTCCGGTCCACCTCGCCGACCGGCGCGCCGTTCACCGAGAAGCCCTTCTGCTCCACCCCCCGCCGCGCCTCGCTCTTCGACTGCGCGAGGCCGGCCCGGACCAGCGCGTCGACCACCGGCAGCCCCTCGAGGTCGGCGCGGGCCAGGCGCGTGGTCGGGATCTCACCCGCCAGGACGGCGAAGACCTCGGGGCCGGCGGTCGCGAGATCCAGCCGGCCGAAGAGGAGCTGGCTCGCCTGGACCACGCCCCGCACCGTCTCCGCCCCGTGCACCCGGGCGGTGAGCTCCTCCGCCAGCCGCCGGTGCGCCGGGCGCTTCCCCGGGTCCGCGGCCTGCTCCGCCATGATCGACGCGATCTCGGTGAGCGGGAGGAAGGTGAAGAAGCGGAGCAGCCGCTCCACGTCGCGATCGTCGACGTTGAGCCAGAACTGGTAGAACTGGTAGGGTGAGGTCTTCGCGGGGTCGAGCCAGACGTTCCCCGCCTCGCTCTTGCCGAACTTGGCGCCCGACGCCGTCGTGAGGAGCGGGAAGACCAGCGCATGCGCCTGCTTCCCCTCGCGCCGTGCGATGAGCTCGGTGCCGGCGGTGATATTGCCCCACTGGTCGCTGCCCCCCATCTGCAGCTCGCACCGCTCGTGCTGCCAGAGGTACCAGAAGTCGTACGCCTGTACCAGCATGTAGGTGAACTCGGTGTAGGAGATCCCCGACTCCATCCGGCTCTTCACCGATTCCTTCTGCAGCATGTAGCTCAGGGTGAAGTGCTTGCCGGTGTCGCGCAGGAACTCCATCAGCGTGAGCGGGCGGAGCCAGGTCGCGTTGTTCACCACCTTCGCCGCCGTCGGCGACGGGGTGAAGTCGAGGAACCGCTCGAGCTGGCGCTGGATCCGCGCCACGTTGTGGTCGATCTGCTCCACCGACAGCACCGGCCGCTCGGCGCGCTTGCCGCTCGGGTCGCCCACCATCCCGGTCCCGCCGCCGACCAGCACGATCGGCCGCCCGCCCAGCCGCTGCAGCCACGCGAGCCCCATCACCGGCACCAGGTTCCCGACATGGAGCGACTCCGCCGTCGGATCGAACCCGACGTACCCCGTGATCGGACCGGCCCCGAGCCGCTCGGCCAGACCGGGGGTCACGTCCTGCACGAAGCCGCGGGCGCCGAGTTCGTCGAGAAGGGTTGGCATGGCGCGGATCTTAGGGTTGGCCCGGGGTCTGGGCAAGCAGTTCCGGGTTCTCGGAACTTCCTCCCCGACCCTGCTAGATTGCGGCACCATGGCTCCGTCCCCGATCAACACCCTCCTCCGCTGGTGGTACACCCCCCGCATCCGCAGCACCATCATCACGGTCGTGCTGTCGTTCGTGGCGCTCGGGTCCGGCCTCCTCCTCGGGGCGTGGAATCGCGCCTGCGCCAACAACGCCTGCCCCTCCATCGCCAGGATCGGGGTCACCGACCCGGCGCAGGCCGCCAAGGTCTACGCCGCCGATGGCCGGCTCATCACCGACCTGGGCGAGGAGCGGCGCACCGTCATCCAGATCAACCAGATCTCCCCGGCGGCGATCGCCGCCTTCGTGACGGTGGAGGACAAGCGGTTCTACGAGCACCACGGGGTCGACTGGGTGCGCGCCTTCGGGGCGGTGAAGGCCACCCTCACGCACCTGCTCTTCGGCTCCGGGCGGATGCAGGGGTTCTCGACCATCACCATGCAGCTGGCGCGGAACCTCTTCCCCGAGGACATCAGCGGGCAGGATCGGACCCCGCGGCGCAAGCTCCGCGAGATGCACGTGGCGTTCGAGCTCGAGGATCAGTTCCCCAAGGACAAGATCCTCGAGCTCTATCTCAACCAGATCAACCTGGGCAACGGCGCCTTCGGAGTCGAGGCCGCGGCCCAGCGCTATTTCGGGAAATCGGCCCGCGACCTCAACGTCGCCGAGGCCGCGACCCTCGCCGGCATCCCCCGGTCGCCGACCCGGTACAACCCGCGGCGCAACCCCGATCTCTCGGTCCAGCGCCGCAACCTGATCCTCGACCTGATGGCCGACGAGGGCGTCCTCTCGCGCGCCGACGCGGAGAAGTGGAAGGCCTACCCGCTGCGCCTCTCGTCGCGCTCCGACTTCAGCGAGGTCGCCCCCTACTTCACCGAGTACGTCCGCCAGCTCCTGCGGACCCGCTTCGGCTCGGAGCTCTACCGCGCCGGCCTCCGGATCTACACCACCATCGACCTCGACGTGCAGCAGGCCGCCGAGCGGGCGCTCACGCGGCAGCTCGACGAGATCGAGCACAACCGGCAGAAGTACGGCAAGTATCCCCGCGAGACCTACAGCGACTACCTGGAGAAGAAGAGCGACGAGTCCGATTCGCCGGCCCAGTCGCCGTACCTCCAGGGCCTGTCGCTGGTGCTCGAGGCGAAGACCGGCCGCATCCTCGCCATGGTCGGCGGGCGGGACTTCAACGACAGCAAGTTCAACCGCGCCATCCAGGCGGTCCGCCAGCCCGGCTCGACCTTCAAGCCGATCACCTACACCGCGGCCCTCCGGGCCGGCCATCCCTGGTCGGAGATCGTGGTCGACGAGCCGATCAGCGTGGAGATGCTCCCCGGCCAGCCGCCGTGGGAGCCGCAGAACTACGACAGCCGCTTCAACGGCCCCATGTCCCTGAAGGAAGCGTTCTACAAGAGCCAGAACATCCCGGCCATCAAGATCGGGATGGAGATCGGGCCCCAGGCGGTGATCGGGGAAGCCGCCCGCTTCGGGATCACCACCCCGGTGCGCCCCTATCCGTCGATTTATATCGGCTCCGAAGGCGTCTACCCGCTCGAGATCATCTCGGCCTACAGCGCCTTCGCCACCCTCGGCACCCGGACCACGCCCTACGGCATCGAACGGGTCGAGGACCGCAACGGCAATACCCTGTGGGCCCCGAAGCCGCGGTCCGAGGTGGTGATGGACTCGGCCCTGGCCTGGCTGATGCTCGACGGGCTCCGCGACGTGGTGCGCCGCGGCACCGCCGCGCTCTCGGTCGGGAGCCAGTTCACCATTCCCGCCGGCGGCAAGACCGGCACCACCAACGACTACACCGACGTCTGGTTCATCGGCTTCACCGGGGACCTCGTGGGCGGCGTCTGGATCGGGATGGACAAGCCGCAGAAGATCATCGACAACGCCCAGGGCGGACGCCTCGCCGCGCCCGCCTGGACGACGATGATGAAGGAGATCTACGAGCGCCGGCCCGCGCCGCCGGCCTGGCCCCGTCCGGAAGGCCTCGTGGTGGCGGATGTCGACCGGCAGACCGGCGCCAAGTTCACCCCGTTCTGTCCCAAGGACTCGCTCGAAGTGGGCTCCTTCCTTCCGGGTACCGAGCCGACCCAGTTCTGCCCCATCCACAACCCGTGGGGCGGGGCGGGCGGCGCCAACCCCCTCAATCAGCCGCGCTGATGCCGGTACCCCGACGGTACACCGCGGGATGGGTGTTGCCGTTCGAGGGGCCGCCGGTGGCCGATGGCGCCGTCCTGGTCGACGAGCACGGCCGGATCGCCGCCGTCGGCCCGGCGCGAAACGTTCCCGGGTCCCCCGCCGTCCATGAGGTGGCGCTGGGACCGGCATCGGCCCTGCTTCCCGGTTTCGTCAACGCCCACACCCATCTCGAGCTCACCGGCCTCGACGCCGCGGCGCCGGAGTCCGACTTTCCCGCCTGGATCCGCCGCATCATCGCGGTGAAGGCGGCCCGGAGCCCCGCCCAGTTCCTCGAGGCGGCGCGCCAGGGTGTGCGTGACGGCTGGGCCCAGGGAATCACCACCGTCGCCGACACCGGCGACACCGGGGCCGTGATGGTGGCGCTCGCGGAGCTGGGCGGGAGCGGCATCTGTTATCATGAGGTCTTCGGGCCCCACCCCGATGTCGCGGAGATCCAGTTCGCCGCCTGGGTCACCCGGATGGAAGAACTCGCAGAGCACGCCACACCCCGCGTGAGGCTGGGCGCCTCGCCCCACGCCCCCTACAGCGTGAGCGGCCCGCTCTACCGCCGCGTCGCCCGGTGGGCGGACGCCCGCGGGATGCCGCTCGCGGTTCACCTGGCGGAAAGCGCCGAGGAATCGCTCCTGCTCGAAGGACGGGGTGGGTTCGCCGATGCGTGGAAGGGACGGGGCATCCCGATGCCGGAGGCCGGCGGTCGCTCCCCGGTGGAGTGGCTCGACCAGCACGAGGTCCTCGGACCGCGGACACTCTGTATCCACATGGTCCGCGCGTCGGGAAGCGACCTCGACCTGGTGAGGTCCCGGCACTCGGCCATCGCGCACTGCCCCCGCTCCAACCGGCGTCACGGGCACGGAGACGCGCCCCTCCCCGCGATGCTCGCCCGCGGGATCCAGGTCGGGGTGGGGACCGATTCGGTGGCGAGCGTGAGCCCCCTCGATCTCCTCGCCGAGGCCCGTGTCGCCCGCGCAATCGGTGGACTGGGCGCCACGCAGGCGCTCGAGCTCGTCACCCTCGGCGCGGCCCGCGCGATCGGGCTCGACCGCGAAATCGGGAGCCTCGTCCCCGGGAAATGGGCCGATCTGGTGGCCGTCGATCTGGGCCGGCCGGTTGACGCCGCGGAACTGGCGGATACCGTACTGGCGCGGGGCGGACAGGCGGTGCGGATGACCGTCCTGGGTGGTAGGACCGTGTTCGAGCAGCAGCCGTAGGTATCACATCACCCGCGATCAGGGGCGGTCGGCCCCGATCGCCCGGAGTCCTGCCTTACATGAAACTGCAGCGGCACGCCGCCATCCTCCGGGTCATCCGGGAAAAGCGCATCGAGAGTCAGGATGGCCTGCGCGAGGCCCTCGTGGCCGAAGGCATCAACGTCACCCAGGCGACGCTCTCCCGGGACATCCGGGAACTCGGCCTCGCCAAGCTGGTGGATCCACAGGGGGGCTCCTACTACGCCAACCCCAACGAGGGCTCGCTGCGCCCCGACCTCGGCCAGGTGTTGCCGGCGTTGCTGGTGAGTGTCGAGGGGACCGGTCCGCTGATCGTGATCAAGACCGCCACGGGGGGCGCGCCGGCGGTGGCCGCCGCCCTCGACCAGACCGGATGGAAGGAGATCATCGGCACCCTGGCCGGCGACGACACCCTCCTCGTCATCGCCCGGAATCCCCGGATGCGGCAGCTGGTGGAGGCGCGGCTCGCCGCCCTGGCCCGCTGACCTTCCCCCGCCCGCGGGGGACCGTTACGATTTAGCAGCTATCCTCGGAGCGGTGACCGTGCGCTGCCTGGCGCTGAACGCGTCGTTCGAGCCCCTGACGATGGTGCCCGTACGGCGTGCCCTCAGACTGGTGATCGAGGGCAAGGCGGAGATTGTCGAGTCGGAGGGGCCGGACGTGGTGCGAAGTGCGCACCTCGTCCTCCCCAAACCGGCGATCATCCGCCTCGTCAAGTTCGTGCACGTCCCCAGGCGCTTCCGCCGCCAGGTCACCAACACCTTTCTCTTCGCCCGCGACCACTACCGCTGCCAGTACTGCCACCGCTGGCAGGTCGAGTTGCGTCCCCGCGAGTGCCTCACCCGGGATCACCTGGTGCCCCTCTCCCGCGGCGGCACCAACGACTGGTCCAACGTGGTCACCGCCTGCAGCAGCTGCAACACGCGGAAGGGGAACCGGCTCCCTGAGGAGTGCGGGATGCACCCGCTCAGCCATCCGCACGAGCCGCACTTCGTGCACCTCTCGTGGGCGGTCCGCCGCCTCACCACGACCCAGGCGAAGTACATCCGCCTCTTCTACGGGCCGGAGGCGCTCAAGGCACTCGGTGGGGTCCAGGCGCTGGCGGCGCAGGGCGCGGGGCCGGCGGGCCACGGGAGTCACGCGGGGAAGTAGCCCCTGATCGGCTGTATCGGTGTGCCAGGAAGCGAGGGCCCGGCGCGGAGCG
>DASZPT010000043.1:0-8720 GCA_035549935.1 Gemmatimonadales bacterium | reverse complement strand
AGTGAGGTTGCACTTCCTGTGTTCTTCAAGGGTGAGGCGCTCCGGGTGAGGTTCCGAGTCGACCTCGTGTGTTATGGGACGCTCGTCGTCGAACTCAAGGCGCAACCGACTCTCGGAAAGCCGGACCTGGCCCAACTGCTGAATTACCTGAAGGCCGCCAGTCTGCACAAGGCACTCCTCATCAACTTCGGCGCTCCCCGGCTGCAGTACCGACGACTCGTACTGTGACCCTCCACGAGAGCGGGCATCCGTTCCCATCTGTGTCCATCTGTGGTAATCACACCGAGACCTACTCGGTCGCCTCGCGGGTGAGGCGGGCCCAGAGCACGATCACCACCACCGACAGGGCGAAGATGATGGTCGCGGCGGCGTTCACCTCCGGGGTGATCCCCCGCCGCAGCAGGCCCCAGATCTGGAGCGGGATGGTGTTCTGCCGCCCGATCAGGAAGAACGTCACCGCGATCTCGTCGAGGCTCAGCGTGAAGACCAGGAGCGCGCTCCCGAGCACCGCCGAGCGGATCACCGGCAGGGTCACGTTCCAGAAGGTGGCCCACTCGCTGGCGTAGAGATCCTGGCTGGCCTCCTCGAGGACCCGGTCGAAGCGGCGGAGCCGGGCGTAGACCTGGGTCACCACCACCGAGGTGAGCGCGGCTCCGTGCCCCAGCACCACCGGCCAGCCGGGGACCAGGGGGAAGCCGCTCGAGAGCGAGAGGCCGATGAACGAGAAGAAGGTGAGCAGCGCGACGCCGGTGATGACCCCCGGCAGGATCAGCGGCAGCAGCACCAGGCGCTCGAATGCGGCCTTGCCGGGGAACTGGAGCCGGTCGAGCGCGAAGGCGCCCGGCACGCCCACGCCGAGCGCGATGGCGGTGGCCATGAGCGCGAGCTTGAGGCTCGCGATGGCGGCATCGATCAGCGCCCGGTCCTCGAGCAGGGCCCCGAACCACCGGGTGGTGAACGGCTTGAAGGGCCACGCGACGATGCTCGCGTCGTGGAAGGCGTAGAGCACCACCACCGCGAGCGGGAGGTAGATGAACAGGAAGACGAGCCCTCCTGTCGCCCAGAGCCCGGTGGTCAGGCGGTCGGCGGGACGCCGCGTGGCGGTGCCGCTCATGTGTGGAGCGCCCCCCGCCCCATCGCCTTCCCCTGGCCACCGGCGTAGTTCATCCGGTCCTCGATCCCCCGCGCGATGGTGAGCAGCACGAGTGTCATCCCGAGCATCACCACCGACACCGCCGCGCCGAGCGGCCAGTTGAAGGCCACGCCGAAGAGGCTCACCACCAGGTTCGAGACCATGAGGGCGCTGTCGTTGCCGCCCAGGAGCAGCGGCGCGATGAAGTCGCCCATGCTGAGCACGAAGGCGAAGGTGCATCCCGCCACCACGCCCGGGAGCGACAGCGGCAGCACCACGTGCCGGAAGGTGGCCCAGCGGCTGGCATAGAGGTCCTGGCTCGCCTCCTTGTAGGAGACCGGGATCGCCTCGAGCACCGCGTAGATCGGCATGAGGGTGAAGGGCGTGTAGATGTGGATCAGGGCCAGCATCACCGCCCACTTGCTGTAGAGGAGCATGGTGAGCGGCTGGTCGATCACGCCGATCGCCATCAGGAAGCCGTTGAGGATTCCCTCCTGCCCCAGGATGATCTTCCAGGCGTAGGCGCGGACCAGGTAGCTCACCCAGAGCGGGATGATCACCGCCATGTAGAGCAGGTTCCGGTGGCGCTTCACCTTGAAGGCCAGAAGGTAGGCAAGGGGGTACGCGAGGAGCAGCGAGCAGAGCGTCACCCGGAGCGCGATCCCGGCCGAGAAGAGGATCGTCTGGGGGTAGAGCGCGGTGCCGAAGAGGCGGCCGTAGTTCTCGAGTGTCAGCTCGTGGGTGAGCTGGCCGTTGCGGAGCCGGAAGAACGAATGTGCGAAGAGAAAGAGGTAGGGCAGGAGCAGCAGGATCGTCACCCAGCCCACCGGGAGGGCGGCGCCCACCAGCGTCCGGAGCCGGGTGCTGGCCCGGAGCCGGTCGAGGGGGGTGACCCGCGGGAGCTCAGTCGCCGACACGGGTGGCCCGCTCCTCGTCCCACGTCACGGTCAGTCGCGCGTCCGCGGCCGGCGGGGCCCCCCCGGCGGGCCAGTGCAGGACCAGCGGCTCTCCGCTCGCCAGCCGCGTGTGCACCCGGGTCACGGCGCCGGTGAACACCACGTCCGTGACGGTGACGTCCAGCCGGATGGGGCCGTCGGTCACGGCGGCGGGACGGATGTGCTCCGGCCGGATGGCGATCCAGCTTCCCGCCGTCTTCCCCGCGAGCAGGTTGGTTTCCCCGATGAAATCGGCCACGTAGCGCGTCCGCGGCTGCTCGTACATCTCCCGCGGGCCGGAGAGCTGCTCGATCCGGCCGTTCCGCATGAGGGCGATCCGGTCGGACATGGTGAGTGCCTCTTCCTGGTCGTGCGTGACGTACAGGAAAGTGATCCCCAGCTGCCGGTTGAGGTGCTTGAGCTCGAGCTGCATCTCCTTCCTGAGTTTGAGATCGAGCGCCCCCAACGGCTCATCGAGCAGCAGCACCCTGGGCCGGTTGACCAGGGCCCGCGCCAGCGCCACTCGCTGCTGCTGGCCGCCCGAGAGCTGCCGCGGCGCGCGTTCCCCCAGGGCGCCCAGCTGGACCATCTCCAGTGCCTGCGCGACGCGCTCCGCGATCTCGGCCTTCGGGACCTTCCGCATCCGGAGCCCGTAGCCGACGTTGTCGCGCACGCTCATATGGGGGAAGAGGGCGTACTGCTGGAAGACGGTGTTGAGCTCCCGCTTGAACGGCGGCAGCAGGGTGAGCGGCCGGCCGTCCATCAGGATCTCGCCGCTCGTCGGGTGCTCGAACCCGGCGATCATCCGGAGGGTCGTGGTCTTGCCCGACCCCGAGGCGCCGAGGAGCGTGAGGAACTCCCCGGGCGCCACGTCGAGCGAGACGTCGTCGACCGCCACCGCCCCGTTGGGGAAGCGCTTGGTGAGGTGGCTGAGCTGGAGGATTGGTGGCATGTTGGCGGGATACAATGGGCCGGAGGCCGGAGGCCGGAGGCTGGAGCAGTCCGGAGCTACTCCGGCCACCCGCCTCCGGCCACCTGGGTTACTTCGCCGCCTTCACCTCGTTCCAGATCTCCTGATACTTGTCCCGCTTCGAGCCCCATTGCCAGAAATTCACCTTCGGGCCGTAGTCGGCGATGTCCTTCTGGAGCGCCGCCGCCTCGGGGGCCATGTATGAGCGGGCGGCGGGATTGGCCACGTTGTACGCCGTCACGTCGGACATCAGCTTCTGGGTGAAGGGCTGCGCGGCGTATTCGAGCCAGGCGTAGGCCGCATCGAGGTTGCGCGCACCCTTGGTCAGGACCCAGTGATCGGCCCAGGCGGTGGTCCCCTCGGCGGGGATCACCTCGCCCGCCGGGAAGTTGGCGGCGCGGAGCTGGCTCGTCATGAGCGGCCATCCTTCACCCGCGACGATCTCCCCGCTCTGGAAGAGCTGGGTCATGTCGCCGGCCGTGGCCCAGTACTTCCGGACGTTGGGCTTGAGCTCGAGCATCTTCGCCTTGACCTTGGCGAGATCCTCGTCGGAGAGGTTGTAGAGCTTGCTCGGGTCGGCCGGGTCGTCGAGGCCGAGGACCTGCGCCACCATGTACAGCGTGGCGATATCGTCCTGCAGCGAGAGCTTGCCCCGGTACTTCTTGTCCCACAGCTCGGCCCAGCTCGTGGGCGCGGGCTTCACCTTCGCCGTATCGTAGATCAGGGGGTTCGGTCCGAAGGCCCAGGGGAGCCCGTAGACCGACGAGTCCTTCCGCGCGACCTTGAGGTCCCGGAAGCTCTGCATCAGGTCGCCGTAACTCGGTATCCGCGCCAGATCGAGGGGCTGGGCGAGCCCGGCCTCGATGATCGCGGTGACCGCGTCGGACGACGGCGAGACCAGGTCGATCGTCTCGGCCCCGCCCGCCCGGAGCTTGGCGACGAGGTCGTCGCTCGAGCCCATGTAGGTCGCGTTGACCTTCACGCCGCAGGCGGTCTCGAAGGGACGGGTGAAGAGGGTATCGGTGTATCCCTCCCACACCATGAAATTGAGCTCGCCGCCGATCGGCTTGGGGCAGAGCCTGGCCAGGTAGGTGGCCGCATCGGCGCGGGCGTCGCCGGTCGCCTGGATGGTGATCTTCTGCGCCGCCGCCCTGGGGGCGTTGGCCGCCTTCTCACCGCCACACGCCGCGGCGAGCAGCAGGGAGACCGGGAGGATGAACCGGCTTGCACGGATGAATGTCATGGCGCTCCAGACCTCGCGGAAAAAGAAAGCGACCATCCGGCCGAATGGCCGGGTGGGATGAACGGCGCAGTTATGAGGCGGGCTTCATGGTGGCCGGGGGTTCCGCCGGATAACCTACACCGCGCCTGCCGGGAAGCAATCGGGTCTGCCGCTCCCGGGGTCCCCCGATACATTTCGGCCGGCTGAGCCCGCCTTACACGGGCAGCGGTTCCGGTTCCCCCCTCGTCCCCTCCCCTGATCTGGCTGGAAGGGCTGGCACGTGCTCGATCGACTGACCGCGATCGGCGAGATGACGCTGGCGATGTCCCGGGCGTCCACCGTCGAGCAGATCTGTCACGAGGCGCTCAGGGCCGTGGTCCGGGTCCTCGAGGCGCCGCGGGCCTCGGTGCGGCTCTTCGATCCCGACGGCCGGCTCCGCTTCAAGGCGTGGGAGGGCCTCTCCGACGTCTATCGGCGCGCGGTGGAGGGGTACGCGCCGTGGACGCCGGGTCAGCCCGGCGCGCTCCCCGTCGTGGTCCCCGACGTGGCCCACGAGCCCGGCCTGGCCGGCTATCGCGAGATCATGCTGGCCGAGGGGATCGGGGCGATGGCGTCCGTGCCACTGGTGACCGGGGGTGGGCCGATCGGCGTCGTGGGGATGTACTACGACGCGCCGCGGACCTTCGATCCCGACCTGGTGCAGCTGGCCCGCACCGTCGCGGTCCACACCGCCTTCGCCATCGACCGCCAGCGCCTGGTGGAACAGCTCGAGGCCGAGCGGGGGCTCTTCGTGGGGGGACCGACGGTGGTCTTCAAGTGGCGGCACCAGCCGGGATGGCCGGCGGAGTACGCCTCCCCCAACGTCTACACGGTCTTCGGCTGGCGCCCCGAGGCGCTCACGAGCGGCGAGGTGTCCTACGCCTCGCTGCTGCATCCCGACGACTTCGCCCGGGTCGAGGCCGAAGAGAACGCCCTCATGGCGTCCAACCGGACGCACTACGAGCACGAGTACCGGCTGCGGCGTGCCGACGGGACCTACTGCTGGGTGAGCGACTTCACGGTGCCGCTCCGGGGCCCGGACGGCACGCTCACGCACACCCGCGGCTACGTGGTCGATATCACCGAGCGGAAGGCGGCGGCCGAGCGGCTGCTGCAGGCGGAGGGGCGGCTGCGCGAGACCCAGCGGCTCGAGAGTCTCGGGGTGCTCGCCGGCGGGATCGCCCACGACTTCAACAACCTGCTGATGGGGATCCTGGGGAACGCGGCGCTCGCACTCGGCGAGGTGCCACCCGAGTCGCCCCTCGTCGACCAGATCCGGGAGATCGAGGCGGCCGCGCGCCGCGCCGCCGACCTCACGCGGCAGCTCCTCGCCTACTCGGGGAAGGGCAAGTTCGTCGTCGAGCGGGTCGACCTCTCCCGGCTGGTGGAGGAGACCGTGCGGGTGCTGCTGCAGACCATGTCGCCCGGGATCTCGGTGCGCTGGGAGCTCGACCGGACCGCGGCCTTCGTGGACGGGGATGCGACCCAGCTTCGCCAGGTGGTGAGCAACCTCTTCACCAACGCCTGCGACGCGCACGGCAGCGCGCGGGGCAGCATCACGCTGCGGACCGCGCGGCTCGAGCTGGCAGAACCCGATCCCGATCCGCTGGTCACCGGCAAGCCGCTCGGGCCGGGGACCTTCTGCCTCTTCGAGGTCGCCGACGACGGGCCGGGGATGGACGAGGCCACCGCGCGACAGATCTTCGACCCCTTCTTCACCACCAAGTTCGCGGGACGCGGGCTGGGGCTGCCGGCGGTGCAGGGGATCGTGCGGGGCCACCGCGGCGGGATCCGGGTGAGCACCACCCCGGGGCAGGGCACGACCGTACGGGTCCTTCTCCCCGCCGCCACCCAGCCGGCCGAACGGGTGCAGGGGAGTGGCGCCGCCGGCGGCCCGGGGGCCCAGCGCACGGTGCTCGTGGTCGACGACGAGGCGATGGTCCGGAACGTCACCCGCCGCACCCTCGAGCGGGCCGGCTTCCGGGTGCTCGTGGCCGAGAGCGGGCGGACCGCGCTCGACCTGCTCAAGACCGAGCACGCCGACGTGGGGCTGGTGCTGCTCGACCTCACCATGCCGGAGCTCAACGGCGAGGAGACCCTCGCGCTCATGCACGACTGCTGGCCAGGCCTGCGGGTCCTGCTCTCGAGCGGGTACAGCGACGAAGTCGCGGAGGACGGCCGGACCCGGAAGGGCCAGGTGGGCTTCCTCCAGAAGCCGTATCTCCCGGCCGATCTCGTGCGGGCGGTTCAGCAGGCGTTCGACCCCTGAGCCCCGGGGCCTCCTCGCGTCCCTCCCGGTTCCTGTCCAGATTACCCGAGCGCGCTTTCCCGGAGTCATTCGCAATGTCCCGCGTCATCCAGCTGGTCACGCCGATTCCCGGCCCGAAGAGCCAGGCCCTCACCGCGCGCCGGCAGCAGGCGGTCCCGCGCGGCGTCCCCGCCACTACCCCGATCGCGGTGGTGCAGGCCGACAACGCGGTGCTCACCGACGCCGACGGCAACCGGCTGATCGACTTCGGCGGCGGCATCGGGGTGGTGAACGCCGGCCACCGGAACCCGCGGGTGGTCGAGGCGGTGCGGGCCCAGCTCGATCACTTCACCCACGTCTGCTTCCCGGTGTCGATGTACGAGCCGTACATCGAGCTGGCGGAGCGGCTCAACCGTCTCACGCCGGGCGCGCACGCGAAGAAGACCTTCTTCGTCAACAGCGGGGCGGAGGCGGTGGAGAACGCCGTCAAGGCGGCCCGCCGCTTCACCGGCCGCCAGGCGATCGTCTGCTTCGAGCACGGGTTCCACGGCCGGACCTACATGGGGATGACGCTGACGGCCAAGGTGAATCCCTACAAGCAGGGCTTCGGCCCCTTCGCGCCCGAGGTCTACCGGATCCCGTTCCCGTACTGCTACCGCTGCGCATGTGGCGGGACGGCGGCCGGGCGGCCGGCCGGCCGCTGCGGGATGGCCGATCGCACCTGGCTCGACCAGCTCTTCGCCGGGATCGTGGATCCCGGCTCGGTGGCGGCGATCATCATGGAGCTCGAGGTGGGCGAGGGTGGGTTCATTCCCGCCCCGGTCGAGTACATCCAGACCCTGGCCCAGTTCGCGAAGGACCACGGGATCCTCTTCATCGCCGACGAGATCCAGACCGGGTTCGGGCGGACCGGGAAGCTCTTCGCCTGCGAGCACTACGGGCTGGTCCCCGACCTCGTCACCACCGCCAAGTCGCTGGCCGGGGGACTCCCGCTCGCGGCGGTGACCGGCCGGGCCGATGTGCTCGACGCGTCCCAACCGGGCGGGCTGGGCGGGACCTATGGCGGGAACCCCCTCGCCTGCGCGGCGGCGCTGGCGGTGCTCGAGGTGATGGAGCGGGAGAACATCGCGGCCCGCGGCGCGGCCATTGGCGAGCGGATCCGCCGCCGCTTCACCGCCTGGCAGGGCCGTTACCCGGTGATCGGGGACGTGCGCGGCCTCGGCGCGATGGTGGCGATGGAACTGGTGAAGGACCCGGGCAGCAAGGCCCCCAACAAGGAACTGACCTCGAAGCTCCAGGCGGAGGCGCTCAAGCGCGGCGTGATCCTGCTCTCCGCCGGGACCCTCGGCAACGTGATCCGGGTGCTCGTGCCGCTCACGGTCGAGGATGCGGTGCTGGACGAGGGGCTCGACGCGATGGAGGCGGCGCTCGCCGCCGCCGTCGGCTGAGCCGGGCGGGGATGAGGCCCACGATGATCGACCGCGCCAGGATCGCCTCCCTCTACGCCGCCGAGCAGCGTCGCTTCGAGGCGGCGCATCCCCGGTCGCGCGCGCTCTTCGAGCGCGCCAGGGCGCACCTGCTCCAGGGTGTGCCGATGCACTGGATGGTGAAGTGGGCCGGCGGGTTCCCGCTCTTCGTGCAGGAAGGCCGGGGGGCCTGGTTCACCGACGTCGACGGGCACCGCTACCTCGACCTCTGCCTGGGCGACACCGGCGCGATGACGGGCCACGCCCCGGCCGCGACCGTGGCCGCGGTGCGGCGCCAGGCGGAACGCGGCTTCACCTTCATGCTCCCCTCCGAGGACCATCTCTGGGTCGCGGAAGAGCTGACCCGGCGCTTCGGGCTCCCCTGCTGGCAGTTCGCGATGAGCGCGACCGACGCGAACCGCTTCGCGATCCGGCTCGCGCGGATGCTCACCGGCCGCCCGAAGATCCTGGTCTTCAACTGGTGCTACCACGGGACCGTGGACGAGACCTTCGCCACCCTCGTGGACGGCCGGGTCGAGCCCCGCGCCGGCAACATCGGCCCGCCGGTCGCGCCGTCGGTCACGACCCGGGTGGTGGAGTTCAACGACCTCCCCGCGCTCGAGGCGGCCCTGGCGCACGGCGACGTGGCCTGCGTCCTGGCCGAGCCGGCGATGACCAACATCGGGATCATCCATCCCGATCCCGGCT
>DASZPT010000042.1:0-2180 GCA_035549935.1 Gemmatimonadales bacterium | reverse complement strand
TGAGGAGGGCGTTACCCTCCTCACGCCTGACGCCTCACTCCTCCCCCTTACCGCAGCGCCAGCACCGTCGGGGAATCCCCCGCGAGCGTCCGGGCCAACTCCTGCCCGTAGCGGTCGACGGCGTCCCAGTCGGTGAACTCCCAGTCGCGGCTGGTGTCGACCGGGCCACCGGTGTGGCGACTGATCAGACGCATCATCCAGCGGGTGAGCAGGCCGTACCGGGTGTAGGCGATCGCGCCGGCCAGGGAGTAGGCGAACCGCGGGGCCCAGCCGGTCCGCTTGAGGAACGCGCGGCGGTACTTCTCGGCCTGCGCCTCGCCTTCCCGTGTCCGGTCGCTCATCGCGCCACAGACCGACAGGAACATCGACGGACGGCTGCCCAGCCCGATGTGGTGGTCCCGGACGAACTCCTCGAGGTACTTCTGGTGTCTGCCGAAGAGCACCGAGCCCGCCACGACAAAGCCGTCGAATTCCTCGAGCCGGAGCCCCGGGGGCAGGGCATTGCCCCGCGCCACCACGCACCGGTTACCGTTCTCCTCCAGCCGGATCGCGAGTCTGCGGACGATCTTCTCCGTCTGCCCATAGGCACTGCCGAAGACGAGCAGCACCTTGCCGCCGGAGACCATGTGGTGATCACGACGGATTTCCTCGGGCATGAGGCCCTCCTGAAAGGGGCTCTGCAGCGTAATGCCGGGGGAGTGAAGCCGGCGGGAAGGGGCGGTGAACGTGGCGGTAACTGAAGCGCGTTACGACCGGTCGATCGTCCAGGGTCCGCTCGGACCCGCCGTCTGGCGGATCGCCTGGCCCAGTATGCTGACCAACATGGTGAGCGGCCTCCAGGGGATGGTCGATCACGCCCTGGTCGGTCACCTGGTCGGGTTCCGGGGCAACGCCGCGATCGGCGTCAGTTTCCAGATCTTCCTCATCGTCATCATCTTCATCAACTCGCTCTTCACCGGGATGAGCGTGCTGGTGGCGCGCTTTGCCGGCGCCGGCGACACCGAGAAGGTGGACCGCACCGTCTACCAGGCCTTCATCACCGCGACCTTCCTCTCCCTCTTCGTGATGGCGCCGGTGGGCTACGTCCTTGCACCCGGGCTTCTCGACCTGGTCCACGCCACCGCCGAGGTCAAGCACGAGGCGCTGCCGTTCCTCCGCATCATGTTCCTCTGTTCCCAGGGGATGCTGGTCTTCTACATGCTGAGCGGGGCCCTCCGCTCCGCCGGCGATGCCCGCACCCCGATGGTCCTCGGCATCGTGCTGACGGTGCTCAACCTCCTGCTCAACATCCTGTTCATCGAGGGATGGGGTCCGGTGCCGCGGTTCGGGACGGCGGGGGCGGCGATCGGGACGTCGATCGCCTCCGGCACGGTGGCGCTGTACGCGATCTGGAAGCTGTGGCGGGGCGGGTGGGTGGTGCGCTTCCCGCACGGGCATGGCTACGGACCCGACTGGGGCATCATCCGGTCGCTGTTCCGGTTCGGCCTGCCCTCCGGGATCCAGGGCATCGCCATGAACGTGGGCGGGTTCCTGATGCTGTCGTTCATCGGATCGCTGGCCCAGAGCGCCGCCGCGCAGGCGGCCTTCGCCATCTGCTACACCCAGCTCTTCTCGCTCATCACCTGGACCTCGATCGGCCTCATGGGCGCCGCCGCGGCCGTCGCGGGCCAGAACCTGGGGGCGGGCTATCCCGACCGGAGCGACCGCTCGGTCCAGGTGGCCGCGCGGTTCGGCTTCCTCGGCGCGGCGGCGATCGGGCTCATCTTCTTCCTCCTGCCGCGGCAGCTGCTCGCCATCTTCGGCATGGAGGACCCGGTCGTGGTCTCGCTCGGTGTCCAGCTGCTCCGGGTGCTCAGCCTCTCGGGGCTCTTCATCGCCGTGGCGCTCACCTACACCGGCGGGCTCCAGGGCACCGGCGACACCCGGAGCCCGCTCTACATCTCCCTGGTCTCACAGGTCGTCATCCCGCTCGGTATCTGCTTCGTGATCCAGCAGACGGGGACCCTCACCGCGCTCGACATCTGGCTCGCCATCCTGGCGGGACACGTCACCCGCTGTCTCCTGAGCGTGCACCGGTTTCAGCAGGGGCGGTGGCGGGGGATCGCGGTGGATATCGAGCCGGCCGGGTAGGGGGAGAGAGACAGGCGAGGCGGGAGGAGTGAGGAGGTCCTCACTCCTCC
>DASZPT010000041.1:0-6956 GCA_035549935.1 Gemmatimonadales bacterium | reverse complement strand
GTCGATGTCGATCACCTGGGTGCCGAGCTTCTCGGCCACCAGCTTGCCGACCGTCGTCTTTCCCGCGCCCGGGAGACCCACCAGCACGATGTGCCGTTTCACGGTTCCTCCACCACGGCCACCTCGGGTGACACCAGCTCGGTCCAGCGCTCGCGCAGCCGGCTCAGGTACGCCTCGAAGTTGCGGCGCGTCTCACCCAACGAGTCGCCCCCGAATTTCTCGAGCCATGCTTCGGCCAGGACCCACGCCGTCAGGGCCTCGGCGATGACGCCCATGGCCGGCACCGCGGTCACGTCCGACCGCTCCGCCTGCGCCTTCGCAGGGAGGCCAGTCCGCAGGTCGATCGTCGGCAGGGGCGACATCAGCGTAGCGATGGGCTTCATGCCGATCCGGATCACGAGCGGCGCGCCGGTCGTCACCCCACCCTCGAGCCCACCCGCATTGTTCGTCCGCCGAGTGTAGCCCCCCTCGAGGCCGGGCGCGGGCGCTGGACGGCCGGGGGTGGCGCTGGCATCGATCGGGTCGTGTACTTCGGAGCCCGGCCGGCGGGCCGCCTCGAAGCCCATGCCGATCTCCACCGCCTTCACCGCGGGAATCGACATCAGGGCCCCGGCCAGCCTGCCATCGAGCTTCCGGTCCCAGTGCACATGGCTCCCGAGCCCGGCGGGGAGCCCCCACACCACGACCTCGCACTCACCGCCCAGCGTGTCACCGTCCTTCTTCGCCTGATCGATCCGGGCGATCATGGCGCCTTCGGCCGCGGGATCGAGTACCCGGACCTCCGACCGGTCGGCCGCGGCGTTGAGCGGCCGGGGCAGCGCGACGACGGCGGGCACCCTGATCCCGCCCAGCGACACGACGTGGCTGCCGACCTCGACCCCGAACTCGTCGAGCAGGCGCCGGGCCATGGCCCCCGCGGCGACCCGGGCCGCGGTTTCCCGCGCGCTGGCCCGCTCGAGAATATCGCGCGCGTCGTGCCGGTCGTACTTGAGGACCCCCACGAGATCGGCATGCCCGGGACGGGGCCGGTTGAGGCGGCGCCGGCGCGCTTCGCCCGGCGTGCCCTCCGCCGCCATGATCTCTTCCCAGTTGGCCCAGTCCCGGTTGTGAATGAGCATCGCGACCGGGGAGCCGAGGGTCTCGCCGGCCCGCACCCCAGCGATCCACTCGATCCGGTCCTTCTCGATCTTCATCCGCGCGCCCCGGCCGTAGCCCATCATCCGCCGGCCCAGGTCGCGGTCGACCCATTCCGCGGTCACCGGCAGGCCGGCCGGCAGCCCCTCGACGATGACGCTGAGGGCCTTGCCGTGCGATTCGCCCGCGGTGAGAAAGCGGAGGGCCATCAGGAGTCCCGGGTCGCCGGTGAGCGGGTCATACCCGGCCAAAGGTAGCCGCGACGCCCCGGCCGCTCATAGACCGGGGCCCGAAACACGAAGCCCGACCAGCGGCCGGGCTCGTGGTCTGCCGGACGGGCCCGAGCGGTCACTCGGTGGAGCCGTCGTCGATGATCCGCGGCGTGACCAGGATGATGAGGTCCTGCCGCTGTTCCTGGTTGCTGGTGAAGCCGAACAGCTTGCCCACGATCGGCAGGTCGACCAGCATGGGAATACCCGACTTCGTCTTGGTCACGGTGGTGACGGTCAGCCCGCCGATGACCGCGGTCTCGCCGTCGTTCACCAGGAGCTGGTTCTTCGCGTTCTGCTTGCGGATCGTGAAGCCCAGGTCCGCCGCCGACAGGGTGCGGATGTCGGAGCGCTCGGCCTCGACCTGGAGCATGATCTGGCGGTTGTTGGTGACGTGCGGCGTCACCTTGAGCGAGATACCGGTCTCCTTGAACTGCACCGTCGCCTTGGGCGCGCTGCTCTGGCCGCCCTGCGAGCTGAAGTCGATGATACGGACCGGGATGTCCTCGCCCACCTTGATGATCGCCTCGCGGTTGTCCACGGTGGTGATCGAGGGCTCGGCCTGCACGTCGGCCAGGTCGAGGCGCTGCAGCGCCTGGAGGAAGGTGGTGAAGGAGAAGCCGCCCATCACCGTGTTCCAGACCAGGTCGAGCGCCGGCTGGTTGATGATCGCGTCCGCGTTGGCCATCGCGGCCACGCTGTTGCCGCCGATGAACGTGGTGTTCTGGTCGAAGGCATCGCCGGTGGCCGGGTCGGTGCGCTGCACCAGCTTGTTGAAGAACGAGTTGCCGCTGCCGACCCCGGTGCCGCCGAAGTCGTACTGCAGACCCAGCGCCTCCAGGTTGGTCCGGTCGACGAAGATGATCTTCGACTGGATCGACACCTGCGGGGTGCGGACGTCGAGGTTCTTCACGAAGTCGGAGACGTCGCCGATCTTGCTGCGGGTCTCGGTGATGATCAGCGAGTTGGTGGTGGTGTCGGCCACCACGGCGCCGCGCTTGGAGACGATCGACTTCACGCTGTTGACCAGCTGGCTCGCGCTCGCGTAGTTGACCGGGATCATCCGGGTCGTGGTCGGCTCGGTCGAATCGAGCGCGGCGAGGGTCGCGGGCGAATCCACCCGGATGATCCCGCCAGGCAGCTCGATGGCCTGGAGCCCCTGGGTGGCGAGCACCGCGGCGAACGCCTCGGTCCACGGCTGGTTCTTGATCTCGGCGGTCACCTCGCCCTTCACATCCTTGCCCAGGACGATAGTGCGGCCCGAGAAGGCGGCGAAGCCGGAGATCACGTCGGCGATATTGGCCTTGTCCCAGGTCACGGTGATCCGCGCTGCCGGCTGCTGCGCGGCGGGGGCCGCGGCGACCGGCTCGCCCGGCATCTCGACCTCGGGCGCCCGGCGAGTCGCCGTGGCCGGCGGGGTCAGGTCGGCCGGCGAGGCACTCGACCAGGCGAGGAAGCTGTCATCGGACCCGAACCGGACCCGCACCGACCCGGCATTCTTCTCGAGGCGGTAGTCGCGCGCGCCGTCGAGATAGATCGCCACCCGGACCACGTCGGGCCGGAACTGGGAGTAGCGGATATCGCGGATCCCCCCGCGGGCGACGCCGTCGTAGGCCGAGCCGCTCGCCTGGAGCGTGGCGCCCACCACGTCGATGACCAGCCGGTCGGGTTCGCGAAGGACGAAGTCCCGCACCTCCGTCGCGGCCCCCTGGAGGGCGATCACGATCTCGGCGTGGCCGGGCGTCGGGACGACGCTCACCGCCGTCACCTCGGCGCCGGCGGGCGGATCGTCAGCCCGGAAGGGCTGCTCCGCGAGAAGCGCGTTGGCGCCGAGGCCCAGCCCGAGCGCCAGCGAGGAAACGAACCGGAACATGCGCGTCATTGGGTCTCCGCCTCCCTCTTGCGAAGCGACAGGGTCTCCTGCCGCTCGAAGCCGATGTCCTCGACCGTGAATACCACGTCCGTCTGGCGAATCTGCGCGACCTTCAGGCGACCGAGCCGGTCACCCACCCGCAACTTGTACCGCTTCTGGTTGGTCTTGTCCCGGAGCACGGCCAGGCTGTTGTTGGCCCGGCGAAGATCCAGGTAGATGCCCACGAGCAGCAGGTCGGAGTATTCCGGGCCGACCTTGTCCTCACTGATCAGCGAGGCGAAGGGATCGCGCGCGCCGCCAGCGTAGGTGAAGGTCTCGCGCAGCACCTCCGTCTCCCGCGCCACCTTGAGGCTGTCGGAGCGGGCGCTGTCGGCCCTGGCCTGCCGCAGCGAATCCTCCCGGGTGCGGGCGGCCAGCGCGGCCAGCGAATCGGCCTTGGCCCGCTCCTTCGCCTGGCGGATCGAATCGGCCCGCATGACCTGCTGCTGCTGCGGCGTGAGCCCCGGCTTGGCCGGCGCCTGGGCGGCAGGCTGCTGCGCCGGCGCCGCCTGGGCGGGCGCGGCCTTCCCCGTGTCGGGCTTCACCGCGACAGCGGTCTTGCCGGTGTCCGCCTTGGCGCCGCTGTCCTTCGCGGCCATCGCCGGCCCCTTCTCTGGCGGCTTGCCGCACGCCGTCAGCACTTCGGGCTGGATCATCCCGGCCGGCGCCGCGGCGACCTTCTTCTTGCCGGCGGCGGTCTTGGTCAGCACCGCGATCACCGAGTCGGAGCAGTTGGACCAGGCCACCCGGGCGAGGGAATCGGCCGCGTGGGCCTTCCGCACGCTGTCCCGGCGGGCGCGCACGGCCGCGAGATCCACCTGGGCGGGCGGCTCCTCTTCCTTCTTGCCGCCACAGGCGGCCAGGCCAAGGACCAGCCCGAGGAGGGCCGTCCGGGCAAGCGCCTTAGGTGCCACTGGACTGTCCCTCCGGAGCGGTGGACTTGACGAAGGTGCGGACCTGGAACCGGGCCTCGAGCAGCGCGCCGGAGCTGTCGCCCAGGGCCTTGGCCCGGGCCGCATCGGCCACGCCGAGGGTCAGGTCGACCGGCACGATGATACGCTGCAGGCTGGCGACGTCGGAGAGGAACTCCCCGAGCTGGTCGTACCGGCCGATCACCGAGTACTGGTACTTGTAGGTCTGGAAGGGCGCCGGCCCCGGCTCCACCGGGAGCGGCTGGAAGTTCGCGACCTGCACCCCGCGGATCTTGGCACGGGTGGAGATCTCGTCCATCAGGTTGGCGACCTCGTTGCGATCCGGCACCAGCCGCCGCATGAGCTCGAGGCTGGCGCGATAGCCGTCCAGACGGCGGCGCAGGTCCTCGACGCTCCCCTGGGCCAGCAGCTTCTTGGCGCTGTCGGTGAGCAGGACGAGGGAATCCAGCGTCTTCTGCCGCGCGACGATGCTGTCCTTGGTCTGGGTCAGGCCGCGGAGCCCGAGGGTATCGAGCCCGGTCCCGGTGTAGCCGAGGTACCCCACCACCAGGGCGATCAGACCCAGCAGGATGGGAACCTGGCGTTCCTGTGCGAGGGCCATGGTTATCTCACCGACTGGCTGAGGGGCACGGTGCGGATGTACGCGCTGTCCGCACGCTGGAAGGCCGCCTGGATCGTGAACTGGGTGACGGGGCGGTCCTTCTCGACGATGGTCTTGGCTTCGAGCGGGGTCACGTCCGAGACCCAGGGCGACGCCTCGAGCTGGCGCAGGAACCGGGTGTACGCCTGGAGGTCCATGGTGCGGCCTTCCATGCGGAACACGATCGGGCGGACCACCGTGGAATCCAGGGAATCAGCGGCCGCCTGCTGCGGGCCGGCGGTCTGCGCGGCGAGGACGGTGAGCCAGGTGTAGGGCGGCAGCGCCTTCGCCACTTCATCGAGCACGTGCGGCCACACATAGCGGTTGCCGTCGACCGTGCGGATGGTCGAGATCTGGGCCAGCAGCGAGTCGCGGATCAGCTCGGCACGGCGCTTCTGCTTGAGCAGGCCGTCGAACCTCTTGTACTCGTCCCGGGCCGCCTCGAGCTTGGGCTCGAGCGCGTTGAGCTTGGCGTTGGCCGAGACGAATGACACGCCGAGGAACCCCGCCACCGCGAGACACAGGGCGACGGACCCGACCAGGAACGGATCCTTGACCTTGGCAAACAGGCCCTTGGCCCGTTCGCCGACATCCTTCAGACCTCCGGAAGCGGCCTTGCGCTTCTGGCCGGGGCGGAGGTTGACGGTAATCATCATGGGCGGCGGACTCCGGGCTCGGGGCTCAGGCGGCGGTACGAAGGGCCAGGCCGATCGGCAGCATGAGCAGCGGCGAGATCTCGTCCATGTTCATGGTCGAGAACACACCCTCCGCCACCTGCAGCCGGGCCAGGGGATTGGCCAGCTCGACCGGCAGACGGAGCCGGTCGCCGAGCACCTTGTTGAGTCCCGGAATGCGGCCGCCCCCGCCGGTGAGCCAGAGACGGGAAATCCCGCTCGCGGACCGGCTGGCGGATTGGAGGAAGGCGGCGGCGCGCTCGATGCCGACGGCCAGCTCCTCACCCCGCGTTTCCAGGAAGGGGTCGAGAATCTCGTTGCGCTCGAACCCCTGCAGCAGCTGGTCGGCCTCTTCCGCCGACAGACCGCGCTCCCGCTGAATATCCTCGCGGAACCGGCGGGTGCCCACCGGCAGGTCCCGGGTCAGCACCGGGATCCCGTCCTCGAGGATGTTGATGTTGGTCATTTCATGGCCGATGTTCACCAGGCCGACCACGCCCCGCATCTCGTCGGGGTAGTTCACTTCGAAGGCGTTGTGGAGCGCGAAGGCGTCCACGTCGATCACCGCCGGGGTGAGCCCGGCCTCGGCGAGGAGGGAGACCTTGTTCTCCACCAGCTCCCGCTTGGCCGCGACCAGGAGCACCGTCATCTGGAGCCCCTCACCCTCGGGATCGAGGATCTGGAAGTCGAGCTCCACGTTCTCCATATCGAATGGGACGTGCTGCTCGGCCTCCCAGCGGATCACCTCGCGGGCGTCCGCTTCCTTCATGCGGTCCATCTGGATCTTCTTGATGATCACGTCTCGCCCGCCGACCGCGATCACCACCTGCTTGGGCTTGAGGCCGGCCGAGGCGAGCAGACCCTTGATGGCATCGGCGACGATGCCCGGGTCCATGATTTCGCCTTCGACGATGGCGTCATCGACCACGCTGGTGTAGGCCACCTTGGTCAGGATCGGGTCCCCACCGCCATGCGTGATGGCGACGAGCTTGATCAGCCCCGACCCGATATCCAGGGCCACAGTGGTCTTTTTCCGGCTGAAAAGGCCCATAGAGGCATCCAGACCGTAATGGTTCTTTGACTGGGAGTGGGATGGCTACGCTACAAGCCGCCCCGGCTTTTGTCAAGCTACTAAGTTGCTTTAGGTGGAAACCAACAAGCCATTGCTGATGCGGAACTTATCTAGCTGCCCATCAGACGAAGCTTTAGGTACCGCCACCTATCTCCTGATATTAAGCACACCTCGTACCAGACCTGCCGGGAGAGTATCGGCTGCAACCCAGAAAGCCCTGAATCATCTCAGTGTAACCTGTTTTACTACAACAACTTACAAGAGTAGACCCCGGCCGACCCCGTCAGTCTGGGGAAGCCGGGTCCACCTCGCCCAGGAAAAGA
>DASZPT010000040.1:0-25883 GCA_035549935.1 Gemmatimonadales bacterium | reverse complement strand
GGGTTGCTGCGGGGCGTCCGCCCGATGGGACTCTGGTCGATGTCGATGACTTTGTCGATCAGGTCGAGGCCGTCGATCCGGGTGTGGGCGCCGGGAATGACCTTGGCGCGATAGAAGTGCCGCGCCAGCGACTGGTAGAGGATGTCGGTCACCAGCGACGACTTCCCGGAGCCGCTCACGCCGGTGACGGCGACGAACATGCCGAGCGGGAAGTCGACGGTGAGGTTCTTGAGGTTGTTGGCCCTCGCGCCGACCACCCGGAGCCGCTTGCCGGGTTGGGCCAGGCGGCGCCCGCCGGGAACGGGGATGCGGAGTTCGTTCCGCAGATAGCGCGCGGTGAGCGAGGTCGGATGCCGGAGGACCTCGTCGACCGAGCCCTCCACCACCACCTCGCCGCCGAAGCGGCCCGCGCGGGGGCCCAGGTCGACGACGTGATCCGCGGCCCGGATAGTGTCCTCGTCGTGCTCGACCACCAGCACGGTGTTCCCCAGGTCGCGCAGGTCCCTGAGCGTGGCGAGGAGCCGCTCGTTGTCCTTCTGGTGGAGCCCGATGCTCGGCTCGTCGAGGACGTAGAGCACGCCGGTGAGGCGCGAACCGATCTGGGTGGCGAGCCGGATCCGCTGCGCCTCGCCACCGGACAGGGTCCCCGCGGAGCGGCCGAGGGTGAGGTAGTCGAGGCCGACATCGCGGAGGAACCGGAGCCGGTCGCTCACTTCCTTGAGGATCGGGCCGGCCACCTCGGCATCGAGGCCGCTGCTCCGCCCGTTCCCCTTCACCGGCAGCGCGGCAAAGAAGTCGTAGGCGCGGTTGACCGGCAGGTCCACCACTTCGCCGATTCCCTTCCCACCCACCAGGACGGCGAGACTCTCCGGCTTGAGCCGGTGGCCGTGGCAGGCCTTGCACGGCTCCTCGACCATGAACTGTTCGAGCTGCATCCGCACCGCGTCGCTGGTGCTCTCGCGGTAGCGGCGGGCGACGTTCGCGAGGATCCCCTCCCATTCGCTCTCATAGTCGTCCCGGCTCCGCCCCCCATCGATCTGGAACTTGAGCTTCTTGCCGGGCGCCCCGAAGAGGAGGGCCTGCTTCGCGGCGGCGCTGTGCTCCTTCCAGGGCGCGTTGAGCTCGAACTTGAATGCCTTCGCGAGGGTGGGGAGGACCACCTTGCGGAGGTAGCCGGTCGGCTCGCTCCAGGGGAGCACCACCCCTTCGAGAATGGAGATGCTCGGATCGCCCAGGATCAGGTCGGCGTTGACCTCGCGCCGGACCCCGACACCGTGGCACTCGGGGCAGGCGCCGAAGGGCGAGTTGAACGAGAACTGCCGCGGCTCGAGTTCGGGGAGGGAGAGGCCGCAGACGGGGCAGGCGAACTTCTCGCTGAAGGTCGTGCTCGTCCCCGAGCGTTCCGGGTTCCGAGTCCCGCGTTCCGCGTGGGTGTCGTGCTTGACCACCTCGACGAGGCCTTCGCTCACCTTGAGGGCGGTCTCGACGGAATCCGCGAGGCGGCCGCGGTCCGACGCCCGCACCACCAGCCGGTCCACCACCACCGCGACGTCGTGGTTCTGCCGCTTGTTGAGGGCCGGGACCTCGTTCAGGTCGTAGGTTTCGCCGTCGACCCGCACCCGGACGAAGCCGCGCTTGCGGATCTCCTCGAACAGGTCACGGAATTCTCCCTTGCGGCCGCGGACCAGGGGCGCCAGCACCTCGATCCGGGTGCCTTCGGGCCAGCCGATGATCGTGTCGGTGATCTGGGTGGCGCTGGAGCGCTCGATGGGCGCCCCGTCGTTGGGACAGTGCGGGACCCCGACCCGGGCCCAGAGGAGCCGCAGGTAGTCGTAGATCTCGGTGACGGTGCCGACGGTCGACCGGGGGTTGTGGCCCGCGGTCTTCTGCTCGATGGCGATGGCCGGGGAGAGTCCCTCGATGGCATCGACGTCGGGCTTCTCCATGAGGCCCAGGAACTGCCGGGCATACGCCGAGAGCGACTCGACGTAGCGACGCTGGCCTTCGGCGTAGATCGTGTCGAACGCGAGGGAGGACTTGCCCGAGCCCGAGAGCCCGGTGATGACCGTCAGGCGGTCCCGGGGGATCTGGACCGAGACGTTCTTGAGGTTGTGTTCCCGGGCGCCGCGGACGACGAGGTACTCTTGGGCCATAGCACGGGAACGTACGGGGGGGGCCGGGTCGGTTTCAACTCCGGCGCAGTCCGCACCAGAGGGCCAGATGTGGCAGCGCCCCGAGGTACCTTTCCCCCGGCGCCCGACCCTGTGATCATTCTAGACAGCGCGCCGAGGTGGGCGCGGCAACCCCCAACGCGAGACGCATGCTCCGCAATTCCCGGACGACCGGGCTCGATGCGCTGGTAAGCGAGCTGTTCGGCACATCCGGGCTGGAGGGCGATCCCCTGCCCGACCTGCCCGACCTGGGATTCCCCCAGCGGCCGTTCGCGGCGCTGGTGCCACAGGACGACCTCGTGGCCACCGAGCCCCGGACCGACGAGTCGCCGGCGGAACGCCTCTACCGCCGCGCGGTCGAGGCCAGCGGCCGGGGCCGGGTGAGCGAGTCGATCCAGCGTTACCGGGAGTTGCTGGCCCTCGACCCGAATCACGTCGCCGCGCGCAACAACCTCTCCGCGCTCCTCGAGACCACCGGCGACCCGGGGGAGGCGCTCGAGCAGCTGACTGCGGCGCTCCGGACCTCCCCTGACGACGTGAACCTGCTGGTCTCCCGCGGGGCGATCCATGGCCGGCTCAAGCAGTACGGCGAGGCCGAAGCCGACCTGCGCCGGGCGCTCCGGCTGGCTCCCCAGCAGGTGCAGGCGCACCTGACCCTCGGGCTCGTCCTTTGGCGAAAGGGAGTGGCCGGCCAGGCGGCGGACGCGCTCCGCAAGGCGATCGCGCTCGAGCCGGAGAACACGGCAGCGCACTACTACCTCGGCGAGGCGCTCAACCAGGCGGGCGACCTCAAGGGCGCGCGGGCTGCGCTCGAGAAGGCGATCGAGATCGGCCCGCCCAGCGGCCGGACCTTCCGGCTCCTGGGCCGGGTGCTCGACCGGATGGGCAAGGTCGAGGACGCGCGCGAGATGTACCGCTGTGCGCGCGAAGCGGGCGACGCGTGATCCGGGTGACGGACACGGGACTGGCGCTGCTCGCCGTGGATGCCGTCGTCCGGGCCGCCGACGAGTTCCTCGGCCCGGTGGGGCCGGTGAGCGAGGCGCTCGACCGCGAGGGCGGCGAGGCGCTCCGGCTGCTCCGCCGGGTCCAGGCGCCGCTCGATGTCGGCTCCGCCGTGATCACGGGCGCGGGCGATCTCTCCGCGGAATTCGTGCTGCACATCGTGATCCAGGGCGGGGAGCGTGCCGCCTCGCGGGACACGGTGCGCCGGGCGCTCACCTCGGCATGGCACCGGGCCGAAGGCTGGCAGCTCACCCACGTCGCCGCGCCGCTTTCGGGACTCGGCGGGCTTGCCCTGTCGCCGGAGGAGGCGGCGCTGGCCCTGGTCGAGACCTTCCGTGACCGGCCCCAGGCCACCGGCTTCCCCGCGGAGCTCAGCATCGTGGTAACCTCCGCGGCCGAGCGGGGCGCGGTAGAACCCTTCCTTCGATTGCCCACATGACCAGCGCCGGTGCCATCGGCCGGCGGACCGCCGGCTCCCTCATCCTCCTCGTGTGGGTCGCAGCGATCGCGTGGCTGGTGGGCCGCAAGTACCTCGGGACGGGCCGTGACACCGGGCCGGGCTGGCCAGTGCCGCCGGGCTCCTCCTTCATGGCGGTCCGGGTGGGCGACCGGCAGGTGGGGCTCCGGACCTTCGTGGTCGACACGACCGAGGAAGGGCTCCGCGCCGTCGAGCTCGTGACGCTGGACATGCCGCCGGTGCGGCCCGGCGTCGCGCGGCGGACGACCATCCAGAGCGACGCGCTGTACTCGCGGGGGCTCCAGCTCCGGCGGTTCCGCCAGCAGATTCTGACCGAGACCGGGCGGGAGGTCCGCACCGGCGAGGTCGAGGGCGATACCCTGCTCCGCCTCGTGAGCCTGGCGGACCAGCAGCCGCCCGAGACCCTCGCGGTGCCCCTCCGCCGGCCGGTCATCCTGCCGAGCGGCATTCCGCTGGTGGTGGCGTCGCGCGGGATGCCCGGGGTCAACGACCGGCTCAACGTCGACGTCTTCGACCCGCTCAACAAGGTGCTCCGGCTCGACCGGATCACGGTGGGCGCCGAGTCGCTCTTCGTGGTCCCGGACAGCGCGGCCTTCAACGAGAACCTCAAGCGGTGGGCGGTGGTCCACACCGACACGGTGCGGGCCTGGCGGCTGGATGGCACGGTGGAGGGGCTTCCGGGCAGCCGGTGGGTGGATGGCACCGGCATGCTGGTGCGGACCCGGTATCCGCTTGGCGCGGTGGTCGACCGGTCGGCCTTCGAGCTGGTGCAGACCAACTTCCGGGCCGTCCCGGCGCCGGTGTGGGACAGTTCCGCGTCTGCGCCCCGTTTCCTGCTCGACAGCAGCACGGCGACCTCCCGGTCGCGCCTCGTGGCCCTGGCCCGCCTCGCACTCCCGGACGACTCCCTGCCACAGGGCGTGGCCTCGCTCGACGGCGGGTGGCAACAGCGGAGCGGGGATACCATTCGCGTGGCCCGGCCCATCGCCGGCAGTCCCGTGGACTCGGCGCCGGATGTCCGCTCGGCGCCGCTCTGGAGCCTCTACCAGCCCGACTCGACGCTCCGCGCCGTGGCCCAGCAGGCCGCCGGGAAGGACGCGCGGCCCGAGGCCATCGCCGGCGCGCTCGCCACCTGGGTGGGACGCCACATCGCGCTGCGCGGCGGTCCGGGGCTCGCTTCCCCCGGGCGGGTGCTCGCGCTCCAGCGTGCGAACGACGCCGAGCGGGTGGTGCTCCTCGCCGCGCTGGCGCAATCGGCCGGGCTGGCGGCGCGGCCGGTGTGGGGCCTGGTCCGGGTGAACGGGCACTGGCAGCTCCGCACCTGGGCCGAAATCTGGACCGGGACATGGACCCCCTACGATCCCGCCCTGCCCGCGCGGCCGGTCGACGCCGGCCGGATCCGGCTCGGCCAGCACGGGGTGGGCCGGCTCATCGACCTGGCCCTCCGGGCCGGCCGGGTACGCTTCGAGGTGGTGGAGGAAGGACGATGATCCGTCTCACCGATCTGACCAAACGCTACGGCAAGTTCACCGCGGTGGACGGGATCAATCTCGAGATCCGCCGCGGCGAGCTGTTCGGCTTCCTGGGACCCAACGGCGCTGGGAAGACCACCACGATGCGGATGATCGCGGGGATCCTGCAGCCGACGTCGGGAAAGATCGAGATCGCCGACGACGACCTGGCGCTCGACCCGCTCAAGGCGAAGAGCCGGCTGGGGTTCATCCCCGACCGCCCGTTCGTCTACGACAAGCTCACCGGCGCGGAGTTCCTGCGGTTCGTGGCCGCGCTCTACGGCCAGGACGGCGACGCGGTGGAGCGGCGGATGGAGGAACTGCTCGATCTCTTCGAGCTCATGCCGTGGAAGGACGAACTGGTCGAGAGCTACAGTCACGGGATGCGCCAGAAGCTGATCATCTCGAGCGCCCTGCTCCATCGCCCCGAGGTCATCGTGGTGGACGAGCCGATGGTCGGGCTCGATCCCAAGGGGCAGAAGTTCCTCAAGGACCTCTTCCGGGCGTTCGTGGACCGGGGAGGCACCGTGCTGATGAGTACGCACACGCTCGACACGGTCGAGGAGATGTGCGACCGGATCGGGATCATCAGCGGCGGGAAGATCCTCGCCTGCGGCACCATGGCCGAGGTCCGGCAGCAGACCGCGGGCGGGGACGCGAAGCTCGAGGAACTCTTCCTCAAGCTCACGGGCGGCATCATCGAGCGGGAGATGGATGCGATCCTGGACTGAGCTCGGAGGTCCGGGGAGCGGGCAGCCACAGCCGTCCCTGACGACCATCCTGACCCCGAAGTGGCGCTCGGCCCTCAACCGCCTGCGGCAGGAGCGCTCGGCGGGCAGCGGGAAGTTCTTCCTGCTGGCCCTGCTGGCCCTCGGGTTCTGGGCGGCGGTGTTCGGGGTGTTCTACAAGGTCCTCCGGTACGTGCAGTCCACCTCGGAAGTCGGCGGACCGCTGGCGGCGAAGATCCTGGGGATCGTACTCCTGGCCTTCGCCTCGCTCCTCCTCCTCTCCAACCTGATCACGGCCCTCTCGTCGTTCTTCCTCGCGAAGGACCTGGACCTGCTGGTGTCCTCCCCGGTCGACTGGCTGCGGATCTATCTCGCGAAGCTCGCCGAGACGGTGCTCCACTCCTCGTGGATGGTGGCGCTGATCGCGGTGCCGATCCTGACCGCGTACGGGATGGTGTTCAACGGCGGGCCGCTCTTCATCCTGGTGTCGATCGGGGCGCTGGTCCCCTACTTCATCCTCCCCGCCGTGATCGGCTCCGCGCTCACCCTGATCCTGGTCAACGTCTTCCCCGCCCGGCGGACCCGGGACCTGTTGAGCCTCGTGGCGATCGGGGCGTTCGGCGGCCTGGTGCTCCTCTTCCGCCTGGTGCGGCCGGAGAACCTGGTGCGTCCCGAGGGCGTCCGGAGCCTGATCGACTACATCTCCGCCCTGCGGACGCCGACCAGTCCCTTCCTGCCGAGCGAGTGGGCCAGCGCCATGCTGATGAACTGGCTCACCCGGGTGGCGGACCCCCTGCCGGTGGTGCTCCTGTGGACCACGGCCCCGGCCTTCATCGTGCTGGGCGCGATGCTCCACGCCCGGCTGTACCACCCGGGGTTCTCCAAGGCGCAGGAAGGGGCGGAGCGCTTCGTGCGGGGGCGGGGCTGGGGCGGGGTGCTGCAGCGGGTCTTCACCCGGATGCCGGCGGCGCGGCGGGAGTTCGTGCTCAAGGATCTCCGGGTCTTCTTCCGGGACACCACCCAGTGGAGCCAGCTGATCCTGCTCGCGGTGCTGCTGGTGGTCTACCTCTTCAACATCAAGTCGCTGCCGCTCTTCTCGGGCGAGCGGGTCTCCGCCTTCGTCGTCTCGATGGTGGTGTTCCTCAACCTCGGCCTCGCGGGGTTCGTGCTCGCGGCCGTCGCGGCGCGCTTCGTCTTCCCGGCCGTGTCCCTCGAGGGGAAGCAGATGTGGCTGCTCCGGTCGAGCCCGCTCGACCTCCAGGCGCTGCTCTGGAGCAAGTACTGGACGGGGACGGTGCCGCTGCTGGTCCTCGCGATCGCGATCACCTTCAGCACCAACGTGCTGCTCCAGGCCACGCCGTTCATGATGTGGATCAGCCTGGGGACGATCCTCTTCCTCACCTTCGCCATCAGCGCGCTGGCGCTGGGCTTCGGTGCCCTCTATCCCCGGTTCGATACCGAGAACGCCGCCCAGATCCCCACCAGCTTCGGCGGGCTCGTGTTCATGATGTCGGCGATCGTGCTGCTGGGCATCGTGATGGTGATCGAGTCACGGACCGTGCTCGAATACCTGCGGGACCAGATCTCGGGCCGGGAGCCGGAGATCGACCTGGCCCTGGTGGGCTCACTGGCCGGCGCCGCCCTGGTCTGTATCGTGGCGACCATCATCCCGCTCCGGCTCGCGCTCCGGCGACTGCAGGCGATGGAGTTCTAGCGCCTCGGCGCGAGGATCAGGGGCCGACGGTCGAGCCCGGGTCCTCCGCCGCCAGGATCCCGGCGTACACCTCGCGGTCGACGTTTCCCCCGCTCAGCACCAGCCCCACCTTCCGCCCCCGTACCAGCTCCGGGTAACACTCCGCCGCGGCGAGGGCCGCGGCGGCGGCGCCCTCGGCCACCTGGTGGATGTCGGTGAAGTAGTGCCGCATCGCGGCGCGGATCGCCGCTTCGGACACCGTCACCACCGTCTCCGCGCCGGCCAGGATGATCGCCAGCGCCTCCGGATCGGGGTTTCGAGTGGCGATCCCGTCGGCGAAGGTGTCGGCCCGCTCGGTGGCGACCGCCGTGCATCGCGTGAACGACAGCGCGTACGCCGGCGCCCGCTCGGACACCACCCCCACCACCCGGGCGCGATGGCCCAGCGCGTCCCGCGCCGCGATCATCGCGCAGATCCCCGAGCCCATGCCCACCGGTACGAACACCACGCCGAGATCGGGGACCGCGCGCAGGAACTCGAGACTCGACGTCGCCACACCGCTCACCAGCCAGGGGTGGTAGGACGGCACCAGGTGGAGTCCCTCGGCGTCGGCGCGGGCCGTGGCCCATTCGCGCGCCGCCTGGAAGTCGTGCCCGACCTCGATGAGCTCCGCGCCCAGGGCTCGCATGGCGGCGTTCTTCTCCCTCGCATTCCCCTCCGGGACCACGATCACGGCACGGATGCCCCGGCGCGCCGCGGCGAAGGCGACGCTCTGCCCGTGGTTGCCGCGGGTGGCCGCGATCACGCCGCGGAGGTCCGGCCGCTGCCGGTGGAGGCGCTCCAGGTAGACCACCCCGCCCCGCACCTTGAAGGCCCCGGTCGGCAGGTGGTTCTCGTGCTTGACCCAGGTCTCGGTGCCAAGCCGGCGCGAGAGCAGGGGCCAGGTGAGCTCGGGCGTCCGGGGGAGGGCCTGGCGGACGATGGCCGTCGTGCGATCGAGATCGGCAAGCGAAAACACGGGGGCTCCACGGGAAGGCTGATCCGGGGCGGGAATCTAGCGGGGGACCCGCCGGGTGGGAGCGGCGTTCTTTCGCGCCGGCCGGCGTGGTTTGGCCACCGGGCATGGGTTGATGCGGCGGCATCTTGCGCTCCCGGCCGGAACGGGTCCGGCCAGTCACCCTCACACGGGAGCATCTCACCATGCGATCGATCCGCGGGACCATCCTTCTCTCGGCGGCGGCCCTGGTGGCGGGCGGCGCCCTCGCCCTGATCCAGCCCACCAGCGCCCAGGCCGAGAAGACGCCGGTCGACTGCTCGGGCCGCCGGACCGAGTGCACCACCATCCGGAACTGCACCGAGTGGCACGATCACGTCTGCTACGAGCTCACCACCTCGTTCTGGTACTGGTACTACTGATCCGGGAGTGCGTTGAGCCTTCGTTGACGCCAATCATCACCTTTCATCGGGAGGACACCATGGAACTGACCACCCGCTTTGCCCGGACGGCAATCCTCGGCGCCGTGGCCGCGCTCGCGCTGCTGACCCTGCTCACGCGGCCCGCGCGGGCCGAGAAGTCTCGGGACTGCCTGAACCAGAACACCTCGGTGTGCCAGACGGTCGAGCGCTGTTCCGGCGGATTCGAGGCGAACGGCACCTGCAAGTGGATCTACACCGTGACCCGGTACTACTGGAAGAACTGACCATGACCCAGGAACGCGGAGCGGCCGCACCGCCCCCCGGTCGAACAGGCCTGCTGCCGGCGTTCGTCGCCGGCGCCCTGCTCGCACTGCTCGGCTGGCTGGTCGTGCGCCAGCTCCGCGCCCCCTCCCTGGAGCGCATCGTGGACCGGGCGCCGGCGGCCTGGACCATCGCCTTCATCTTCCGCCCCAAGGAGTGCCCGAGCCGCATGGACCTGGTGGACCGCCTCAATCGCCTCGGGCGGGCGCCGGTCCAGGTGCGGGGGGTGCTCCTGACCGACCCACGAGAGTTCCCCGACTGGCAGGTCCTCGTGGAAGCCAACCAGATCGACTTTCCGGTGACGGCGGTTGCTCCAGGCGTCGCCGAGGCGGCACTCCGGGGCACCCCGACCCCCGCCCTGGTGGTCTTCGATCCGGAGGGCCGCCTCAGGCTCCTCACCGACCTGACCGAGCAGGGTGCGGCGGACCGCCTGCTCGATCACGTTCTCTCCGAGGCCCGCCGCCCCCCACCTCGAGGAGGCGCATGATGCCGAGCGTCGTCCGTGGCCCCGCGCGGCCACTCCTGCTGCTGCTTGCCACCGGTCTGGGCGCCGCCTGCGGCCTGGGGGACCGGGGGACCGTGATCTTCCCCCCGGGCGGCCTCGCGCTCGACTCCACCGGCCGCCAGGAGCGGGTGCTCGTCAGGGACACCCTGCTCCGGCTCAGGAGCGTCGGCGGGCGCTCCGATCAGGATACGACGTTCATCAATCCGTACATCATGACGGGCGACGGGAATCGCCTCTACCTCGTCGAGACGGACAACCGGATCCTGTGTCTCGACACGCTGGGCGCGGTCCGATGGACCCAGGGCAAGGAGGGAGGCGGCCCGGGGGAGTATCGCAACCCGCGGGACCTCAAGGTCGGCCCGGATGGCCGGCTCTGGGTGCTCGACCCGGCCTCCGGCCGGATCACCACGCTCGACCGCGGTACCGGCAAGGTGACGGCGATGATCCGGATGCGCCTCGCCTATTCCCCGATGATCGTGCCGCTGCGCGACCGCTTCGCCCTCTTCTCTCCCGATCCGCCCGCGGACATCTCCTGGTTCACCGCGACCGGCGACACCCTGCGCGCCGACTCGCTCCCGTGGAGCGGCTACCACGAGATCGAGCCGCTCTCGCGACAGTTCCGCACCGCGCTCGATCCACGGACGGGCCGGTGGGTCTTCGCATTCATCTACGGGAACGGCTGGTTCGCCTTCGATTCCACGGGGAAGGGAAGCGAGCGGCGCTACTACGTCGAGCCGACCCGCTTTCCGCCCGTCCTCCGGCAGGTGCGTGGCGACGCGGTGGCCACGTCCCTGATCCGGGTACCGGGGAGCGCGCTCGATGTCCAGCTGGCGGGTGACACGGTCTTCGTCCTCTTCGACGGCCAGGCGCCGGACCGGCGGCAGAAGGTGGACATGTACTCGTGGGAATCGGGGAAGTACTTCGGCTCCTTCCTCCTGCCGGAGCCGGCGGACAATATCGCGGTCAGCGGGAGCCTGCTCTCGGTCTACGCGTCGAATCCGGTCCCGAAGCTGACCTTCTACCGGCGGCCGGTCGAGTCGCTGAACCTTGGTCTCAGCGCGCCACGGCGACGCCGCAGTTCTCGCAGAAGCGGCTTCCCGGGATGAGTGGGGCGCCGCACTCGGCACAGCCCCCCACGGTGAGGGACCGGCCGCAGCTCGAACAGAAGAGGGCGTCCCCCTCCGGCCGGGGCCCGCAGGTGGGGCAGCGGACCGCGCCGACCTGCAGGAGGCGGAGCCGCTCCGCCACCAGTGCTTCGACCGGATCGTCCTGCGCCGGCGCGGTGGATGAGCCGCTCTCCGCCGGCCCGGCGGCCGGCGCCGCGGCGGCGGCCTCCTCGTTCCGCAGAACGGCGAGCGCCTCGGCGGTGTACTTGGTCTTGAGCGCGGCGTAGTCCTCGTCCGAGAGCTTTCCGGTAGCGCGGTCGAACTCGATCTCGCGGAGCGCCGCGAGCGCGACCCCCTTCGGCGTCTCGTCGAGGTCCTCGGGGTCGTCCACCGTGGGCACCGCGGCCGACTGCCGGCCCGCGAGCGGGCTGATGATGAGGGCGATGACCGCCAGACCGATCAGGACGGCGGCAACGGATTCGAGGAGCATCATCCGTCGAACTCCTTGAGCTCGCGGTTGAGCCGCTCGAGCTCGGCGGCCGTGGGGGTCGATCCGCCCGCGCCCGGGGCGCCCGCCCCGGCCACCGGAGGCGCCTGGACCGGCGCGACCGGCGCCGCCGCGGCCGCCCGCATCCGGGTGCGTCGCTGCAGGATCACGAACATGATGGCGCCGCCCAGCAGGATCGCCGTGCCGGGCACCACGTAGCCGGCCAGGTTGAACCCCTCCGGCTTCGGGGCCATCAGGATCTTCTCGCCATACCTGGCGACGAACGCCGCCACGATCTCGTCCGCCGTCTTCCCCTGGTCCTGGAGCGCCAGGACTTCCTTGTGCAGTTCCGGCGAGTAGGTGCAGGTGAAGTCGGTAGTGCGACAGGTATAGATGTCGAGGGTGCAGCCGCAGGTGCACTGCAGCCGGTGCTCCACCGCGGTCACGAACGGGTCGTTGTCGCGGTCGGTCTTCCGCTCCTGCGGCCGTCCCGCCGACCCGGGATCGCGGAGCGCCCCGGTCTCGCCCTGGCCCGCCAGGTCGCCCTGCTGGGCGCCGGCCCGGCCGGCCGTGAGCAGCGCCGCCCCGGCGCCGAGTCCGCCGAGCCGGCGGAGAAAGTCGCGACGACTGGTCATCCGTGGCTCCCGCTCCCGGCCAGCTGCACCTCGTAGCCGGCCTGGGCCCGGCGGGAGGCGCCCGAGCTCACGGTGCCGCTCGGCCACATGGTGATGAGCCCGCCCACCAGCAGCACCACCCCGCCGATCCAGACCCACATCACCAGCGGGTTGATGGTGAACCGGTAGACCGCCTCCTCGCTGCCATCGACCGACCCGGCGAAGACCACGTACAGGTCCTCCTGCAGGTTGCTCCGGATCCCGACCTCGGTGCTCGGCTCGAACGACTTCTGCCGCACGCCGGGCGCCGGCTCCGAGAAATGCTGCCGCTTCTCGGAGTTGATGACGCCGACGCTCTTCCCGTCCTTCGTGACCTGCACCGATGCCTGGGTCACGACCCGGTTGAGCTGCTCGAACTGGCTCACCCCGACGTGCGTGAAGGTGTAGGTATGCCCGAAGGGCGACTTGAGCGTGGCCGAGTCACCCGGCTTGAGCGTCGCCTCCATCTCGGTCTTGAAGGCGTAGCCCGCGAAGGCCACGAAGTAGATCAGCATGCCGAGGTGAACGATGTAACCGCCGTAGCGCCGGCGGTTCCGTGCCACCAGCCGCGCGAACGCCAGCGGGTAGGACTCGCTGTACATCTTGTGCCGCGCCGTGGTGCCCCGGAAGAACTCCTGGAACAGCGTCCCCCCGGTGAAGCCCGCCAGCGAGAGCGCCATGATGGAGTAGAAGTTGCTCATCCGGCTCACCAGGCAGAGCGCCGCCACCACCAGGCCGGACGCCACCGGCCAGGTGAACTGGCGTCTGAGGTTCGACGTGCTCGCCTTCCGCCAGGCGATCAGCGGGCCGATCCCCGTGAGCAGGAGCAGCAGCAGGCCGAGCGGGACGTTCACCTTGTTGAAGAACGGCGGGCCCACCGAGATCTTGGTGCCCCGCACCGCCTCGGAGAGGATCGGGAAGAGCGTGCCCCAGAGCACCGAGAAGGCGATCCCGACGAGGAGCAGGTTGTTGAAGAGGAACGCCGCCTCCCGGCTCACCATGCTCTCGAGCTGCACATCCGCCTCGAGACGGTCCCACCGGGTGTAGAGCAGGGTGAAGGAGAGCACGGCCGTCCCGAGCAGGAACGCGAGGAAGAAGTACCCGACGTTGGACTGCGTGAAGCTGTGCACGCTCGCGATGACCCCCGAGCGGGTGATGAACGTCCCGAAGATGCTGAGCAGGAACGACCCGATGATGAGGGTCATGTTCCAGCGCTTGAGCATCCCCCGCTTCTCCTGGATCATGACCGAGTGGAGGAAGGCCGACATCGTGAGCCAGGGGAGCAGGCTCGCGTTCTCCACCGGGTCCCACGCCCAGTAGCCGCCCCACCCGAGCTCGACGTACGCCCACCACATCCCGAGCGTGATGCCGATCGAGAGGAACAGCCAGCTCATGATGGTCCACTTCCGGATCGCCACGATCCACCCGGCATCCACCCGCCTGGCCAGCAGCGCCGCGATCGCGAAGGCGAACGGGATCGTGATGCTGATATAACCGAGATAGAGCATCGGCGGGTGGATCACCATGCCGATATTCTGGAGCTGCGGATTGAGGCCGTTGCCGTCCGGCGGGGTGAAGGGGAGCCGGAAGAAGGGGTTGGCCGCGAAGAGCATCACGGTCACGAAGAAGACCACGACGGTGCTCGTGACCGCGGCGACGTAGGGCATCAGCGCCCGGTAGCGCGCCGGCGTGAGCCACTGCGCCAGCGACGCGAAGGTCGAGAGCACCACCGCCCAGAAGAGCAGCGAGCCCTTCTGCCCCGCCCAGAACGCCGAGACGATGTAATAGCTCGGCAGGTTGCGGGAGGTGTAGCTCGCGACGTACTCGATGTTGAAATCGTGGGTGATGAGCCCCTGCCAGAGGGAGGCGGCCGCCACCAGCAGCACACCCCAGAGGGCGTAGACCGCGCGGGTGACGGTGAGGGCGAGTTCCGGGCGGCCATGCCACCGGCCCGAGAAGCCGACGATCGCGGCATACCCCCCCACCAGCATGGCGGCCCACAGGGCGAACTGGCCGAGCAGAGTCATGGTCAGGCGCCTCCCTTGGCGGCCTTGGCTTGCTTCGTGAAGTCGTCGATCGCGCGGGCGTGCGACTCGTACTCCGGCCGCTTGGCCGCGGTCTCCTTGTCCAGGTGGCTCAGGTAGTCCGCGTAGGCCTTGGCGAGCGACTTGTCGTCCTTCTGGAACCGCGCGATCGTGCCCTTGATGATGTAGCCGAACAGGTGTCCGGGCTGGGTCTTGAGGATGCTGTCGCCTTCCGCCCGGGCCCCGTCGACATCACCGGTGTGCAGCTGGATCAGGGCGAGGTGATACCGCGCGTCGGCGTCGACCGAGTCGAGGAGCCCGTAGGCCTGGATCGCCATCGGCGCGAACTGGGTCACGGTGTTCGCGTCTCCCGATTCGGCGGCGCGCATGATCCGGTCGAACAGCCGGTCGAAGCGTTCCCGCGGCGTCATGTTCGAGATGTCCGGCGGCGCCCCGCCCCCCGCGCCCCCCGAGGCGAACGGCGCCTGGGCCGCGGCCGCATCGGCCACCGGTGGCGCCGCATTCGACTTCGACATGGCGACCACGACGCCCCCCAGTGCCGCGACGATGATCCCGCCCGCGGCGAACCAGATCAGCCGCTCGCGCTGGCCCAGCCCCCCCGCGCTCGCGGCCGACGCGCCGCACTGGGAACAGAATCGCGCACCGGGCGCGAGGGCGCCCCCGCACCGGGGACAGGGGCCGGCGCCGGCGCCGGCCGAGGTGCTCGTGACGGTGCTCGCGCCGCAATGACGGCAGAACTTCCCGCCGGTGGGCTTGCCGCAGGAAGGACAGGCAGTGGTGGGGGCAGACATGGGGCTCGGAATCGACGTCGGGAAATGTGGTTAAGTCGTTGGAAGGAAAAGTAGTCTGGCCCCGGAGAAATGCGAGGAAATCTCCCGGAATCAGATCACAAGCTTTCCTTAATCATGGCGGGAGCCGAGCGGCCGGTCCGGATTCAGCAGATTCTGGGAAGTTGGTCTCCCGGCAGCAGATCCACCACCCGGGTCCCGCCCAGCCCGGTCCGCAGGATGACGAACCCGGCATGCTCCGTCGTCGCGGTCCCGATGATCGCCGCCCCGTCACCCAGTGGGTGACTCCGGACCGCCTCGAGCGCCTCATCGGCCAGGTCCGGCGCGATGAAGGCCGTGAAGACCCCCTCGTTCGCCACGTACATCGGATCGAGCCCCAGCATCTCGCACGCGGCCGCCACCGGGCCCGGCACCGGGACGCGTCCATCCTCCAGGACCACGCCGACCCGCGACGAGGCCGCGATCTCGTTGAGCGCGCTGGCGAGCCCGCCGCGGGTCGGGTCGCGCAGGGCGTGCACCGCCGGCCCCACCCGTTCGAGCAGCAGCTTCACGACGGGCCAGAGTGTCGCGGAATCACTCTCGATCGGTGATTCGAACCCGATGCCTTCCCGTTCCGCCATGATGGCCATGCCGTGACGCCCGATCGGCCCGCTCACCAGAATCTTGTCGCCGGGGCGCGCCCTGTCCGGGCCGGGCGTCACACCCAGCCGTCGCATCCCCAGGCCCGTCGTATTGATGAACATCCGGTCGGCCTTGCCGCGTTCGACGACTTTCGTATCGCCGGTGACCACCGACACTCCAGCCGCCCGGGCCGCGCGCCCCATCGCTGCAACGACACGATCCAGGACGTCGAGAGGGAGCCCCTCCTCGAGGATGAACCCCGCGGTAAGGCCGATCGGTTCGGCCCCCATCATGGCGAGATCATTGAGCGAGCCATGGACCGCGAGGGACCCGATGTTGCCGCCGGGGAATTCGATGGGGCTCACCACGAAGCTGTCGGTGGAGACCGCCAGCTCCCCCTGCTGAACCGCGAGCAGCGCCGCGTCGCCCAGCGGCTCCAGGGTGGCGTTGCCGAGGTGCGGGAGGAACCGGTCGCGGAGGAGGGCCGCGCTCAGTTTGCCCCCCGATCCGTGACCGAGCAGCACCCGCTCCGTCTCGCTGATCGGCACCGGGCAGACCAGCCCCTGGGCCATCGATGCTCCCGTCATGCGTTGGCTCCCGTGGCCGCGTGTGCATCGCGGAACCGGCCATAGTTGTAGTACGCCGCGCATGCCCCTTCGGACGAGACCATCGGCGCGCCGAGCGGATGCTCCGGGGTGCAGGACTTGCCGAAGGCGGGGCATTGGAACGGCTTGAGCTGGCCCCGGAGCACGTCACCCGCGCGGCACTCGCCCGACTCGTCGGTGGTGAGGTCCGACAGCCCGAACCGGAGCTCGGCGTCGAAGTCGGCATACTCGGCCCTGAGCCCGAGCCCGCTCCGGGGAATCTCGCCGATCCCGCGCCACTTCCGGTCGATGAGCTGGAAGACCTCCTCCACCAGCGACCGGGCCGGGACCGTCCCCTCGCGCTTCACCGCGCGTACGTACTGGTTCTCCACTTCGTGACGCCCCGCCTCGAGCTGCGCCACCGTCATCGCGATCCCTTCGAGGATGTCGAGCGGCTCGAACCCGGTGACGACGATCGGCACCTGGTACATCGCGGCGATCGGCTCGTACTCGGTCCACCCCATCACGGTGCAGACATGCCCGGCCGCGAGGAAGCCCTGCACCCGGTTGTCCGGCGCCTCGAGGATGGCCCGCATCGCCGGGGGGACGGTCACATGGGAGACGAGGATCGAGAAGTTCCGGACGCCGAGCTGCTTGGCGCGGTAGACGGCCATCGCGTTGGCGGGCGCGGTGGTCTCGAACCCGACGGCAAAGAAGACGACCTGCCTGTCGGGGTTCTTCCGCGCCAGCTCGACGGCATCGAGCGGGGAGTAGACCACCCGCACCTGGCCCCCCCGCGCCCGCACCTGCAGCAGGTCGCAGTCGCTGCCGGGCACACGGAGCATGTCGCCGAAGGAGGTGAAGATCACCTCGGGACGGGCGGCGATGCGGAGCGCCTTGTCGATCTGCTCGAGCGGTGTGACGCACACCGGGCATCCGGGACCGTGGATCATCTCCACCGCGCCCTCGAGCAGCTCGTCGAGTCCCTGCTTCACGATGGTATGGGTCTGCCCGCCGCAGACCTCCATCAGGACCCACTTCCGGGTCGCGGTGGAACGGATCCGGTGGAGCAGGGCCTTGGCCAGCGCCGGGTCGCGGTACTCGCTCAGGTATTTCATGCCGGGCTCCCTCCCAGGCCGTCGAGGCTCTTCTCCGCCACCTCCTGCATCCAGTCCAGCTCCTCGAGCTGGCTCATTTCCTTGAGCACTTCGAAGGTCCGCTGTGCCTCGGCCTCGTCCACCTTCGAGATCGCGAAGCCCACGTGCACCACCACGTAGTCTTCGGGCTTCACGTCGTTCGCGACGTAGGCCAGGCAGACCTCGCGCCGGATCCCGCCGAAATCGACGGTTCCCATCGCCAGCCCATGATCGTCGCGGATATCGATGATCCGCCCGGGAATGCCGAGGCACATGGTTCCCTCCTAGTGGAGCAAGCGTGCGGCGGCGACCGCCGCCTGTCCATAGCTGATCGCCCCGTCGCCCGGCGGCAACTGCCGCGGGACCAGGGTCCGGAGACCGCGCTCCTCCATGCGCCGGCGGAGCGAGAGCAGGAGGCGGGCATTCTGGAAGGTCCCGCCCGAGAGGACCACGGTGCGGATCCCGGTCGCCGCCACGGCCCGGCGCAGGACCTCGGCAGTGACCCACGCGATGCTGGCGTGGAAGTCGGCCGCGAGATCGGCGATGTCGTAGCCCTTGAGGCGCCGGAGCGCGAGCCGCGTGAGGAGTGGCAGCGGATCGATCTCCCAGCCTCCCGTGCCGTCCTCGTGAATGATGACCGGGTACTCGGCGGCGGGACGGAACCCGGCGAGCGCCTCGAGCTCCATCGCCGCCTGTCCCTCGTATTCCGCCACCTCGCGGAGCCCCAGGATCGCCGCCGCCGCATCGAAGAGCCGTCCCATCGACGAGGCCTTTGGGCAGTTTACCCCCGCCGCCAGCTGGCGTTCCGCGATGGCGAGCTCCGCGGGGTCGACCCGGTCGAACACGATATCGAAGTAGGGCCGTGCCGCCGGCTGGATCGCCGCATAGCCGAGGAGGATCCGCCACAGCCGCCGGGCGGCGAGATCCCCGCCGGGAAGCGGGATGTAGCGGAAGTGGGCGAGCCGGCGGTACCCGGTGAGGTCGGCCTGGAGCAGTTCCGCCCCCCAGACCGCCCCGTCGTCACCGTACCCGGTGCCGTCGTAGGCCACGCCCAGCACCGGCGTGGTCACGCCATGCTCCGCCATCACCGCGGCCACGTGGGCGTGGTGATGCTGTACTCCGACCTGGCGGGCGATCCCGGCTTCCATCGCGATCCGGGTGGAGAGGTAGCCGGGATGGAGGTCGTGGGCGACCACCTCGGGTTCGACGTGGAAGAGCCGGCGATAGACCTCCCGCATCCCGCGGAAGTGCTCCAGCGATTCGAGCGACTCGAGGTCGCCGAGGTGGGGACTCACGAACGCCGCCTCACCATGCGCGAGCGTGAAGGTGCTCTTGAGGTGCGGACCCACGGCGAGGATCGGCGCCGGGCTCCTGACCGGCAGGCGAAGCGGGACCGGCGCGAATCCCCGGGCCCGGCGGATCATCACCGTGCCGCCCGGGCCAGTTCGGATCACGGAGTCGTCCGCGCGGGAGAGGATCTCCCGGTCGTGGAGGAGAAACGCATCGGCAATCCCGCCCAGGCGGGTCCGGGCCTCGTCGTTGCCGATGGCGATCGGTTCCTCGCTCAGGTTCCCGCTGGTCATCACCAGCGGCCGGCGGAGGTCATCGAGCAGCAGCTGGTGGAGCGGTGTCGCCGGGAGGAGGAGGCCCAGCATCGCCAGCCCCGGGGCGACCTCCGTGGCGACCGGACTGCCGGGGCGCACGGGGAGGAGGACGATCGGCCGCTCCCGGCTCGCGAGCAACGCCGCGTCGCCGCCGGTGAGCTCCGCGAGTTCGGCGGCCGCCTCGACGCTGCCGACCATCACGGCGAAGGGTTTCGCCTCGCGGTGCTTCCGCCGGCGCAGTTCCCGCACGGCCACGCGGCTGGTGGCATCACAGGCGAGGTGGAACCCGCCGAAGCCCCGGATGGCGAGAATCCCGCCGGCCTCGAGCAGCCGCACCGCGCGGTCCAGCCCCGCGGCGCCCACCGTCCGGTCTCGCCGGTCGCTACTCGGCTCGAACCAGAGGGTGGGCCCGCAGGCGGGGCAGCTGTTGGTCTCGGAGTGATGCCGCCGGTCGCCCGGGGCGTGATACTCCGCGAGGCAGGCGGGGCACTGCTGGAAGGCCCGCATGGTGGTCCGCTCCCGGTCGTACGGGAGGGCGTCGATCACCGTGAAGCGGGGCCCGCAATCGGTGCAGGTGATGAACGGGTAGCGGTAGCGGCGGCTGGCGGGGTCACGCAGCTCAAGCTCGCAGGCGGGGCACATCGCCACGTCGGGCGGCACCGGAAGGTGCCCGGCAGGCTCCTCGCGGCTGGCGAGGATCGTGAACCCCTCGAGTCCCGCCGGCTCCGCCGGCTCCTGCTCCAGCGACTCGATCCGCGCCAGCGGCGGAGCCTGGCCGCGGAACGCCGCGAGGAACGCCTCGAGGTCACCGTCGGCGCCCTCGAGGCCGATCTCCACCGCGCCGCTCTCGTTGCGGACCCACCCGGCGAGGTGATGCGCCAGCGCGAGCCGGTGGGTGAAGGGCCGGAAGCCGACCCCCTGCACCACCCCGGTCACCCGGAGTCGCACCGCACGCAGGGCCGCCCCGGGCGCGCTCATACCGGCGCCGGGACTCTCGCCTGCCGCCGGAGGAAGTCGAACCACCCCTCGAGCCCCAGGCCGGTGTGCGCCGACACGAAGAAGAACTCGAGGTCGGGATTCACCTCGCGGGCACACTTCACCGCCAGGTCGAGGTCGAAGGGCACGTGCGGCAGGAGATCCATCTTGTTGAACACCGCGTAGCGCGCCTTCTGGAACATCCGGGGATACTTGAGTGGCTTGTCCTCCCCTTCCGTCACCGAGAGAACCACGATCTTGGCGAGCTCGCCGAGGTCCCAGCTCGCGGGGCAGACCAGGTTCCCCACGTTCTCGACGAAGACGAGCCGGGTATCCGAGAGGTCGATCGCGTCGAGCGCGGTGAGGACCTGCCGGGCATCGAGGTGACAGGCGCCGCCGGTCACCACGGCCTGGACCAGGCGGCGGGTGTGGCGCGCCAGGCGGTCGGCGTCGTTCTGGGTCTGGACGTCGCCGGTCACCACCGCGATCCCCAGCTCCTCGCCCAGGAGGTCGAGGGTCCGCTCGAGCAGGGTCGTCTTTCCCGACCCCGGGGACGAGACCAGGTTGAACATCGGGATGCCGAGGGGCTGGAGCCGCTGGCGCACCTCGCCGGCGAGCTCGTCGTTCTTCGCCATCAGCTTCTCGCGGACCTCAATCGTCCGGACGGTCATCGTCGATCTCCAGGTATTCCAGCCGGAGGGCATCGCCCGGCACCCGGTTCAGGACCGGGCGGGCGCCGCCGAAGGGGGGATGGGCCAGGACCGCCTCGAGACAGAAGGAGAGGCTCTCGGGCTCGAATCCCGCATCGTCCCCCACCAGCACCCCGACCGAGAGCAGCCGGCCGGGGTGGCGGGACAGTTCCTCTTCCACCAGGCGCCCGACCTCGAGCGCAACGCTCATTTCATGCATGGACCACCGCCGACCGCCGGACGCATTCGTGTCCCCAAGCCGCCAGCTGCCTGACCGCGGCCTGCACCGCGTCGCCCACCCGGGCCGCGACGCCGGGGGAAAGGCTGTGCCGCATGAGCACCGCCTCCGGCTCCACCCCGATCACCGTGAGCCGCGCGGGGAGGTTGCCCCGCAGGTCCGCCACCGCCAGGACTTCCTTCAGATCGATCTGGTGCGGTGAGATCTTGTGGCTGAAGTAGAGCGGCAGCTGGTCCCGCCCCAGCTGCGTCAGGGTTCCGGCGGGGCTCCCCGCACGGACGGCGTCGAGCAGCAGCAATTCCTCCGCGTCTTCGATCGATGGCAGGAGCATCATCCCCCAGGTCCCGCCGTCGCTCAGCGTCACCGAGGAGGGCAGGTCGTAGCCGTCACGGAGGGCCTCGAGGATCGCGAGCCCCACCCCGTCGTCGGCCATGAGCGGGTTGCCCAGGCCGACGACGAGGGTACGGGTGGCGTTACATGTCATCGGCATCGATGTAGTGCTGGTCGGCCGGCACGAACCGTCCGCCGGTGATGATCGACGAGATGACGCCGCTGCGCTCGAGGTTGTCGGCCCGGAGCGCGAGGTAGATGTGGACCGGAATGAAGATCAGGAAGAGCCAGGTGGCGGCGTGGTGGACGAAGCGGACCACCTGCATCCCGCCCATCATGATTCCCACCCAGTTGAAGGCCTTGTAGAAGACCCCGGACGGGTTCGACTGGCCGTACATCGCGAACCCGCTGATCACCATGACGAGCGCCACGAGATACATCCCGGTGTAGCTCATCTGCTGCATCGGGTTGTGACCGAGGTAATGCGGCGGACGGTCCTCCATCAGCAGGTAGTACTTCACCTGCTTCACCATGTTGGACCAGTCGCGAGGCCGCACCGGGAAGAGGGCCGGGAAGCGGGTGAACTTGTTCCCGGCGAACAGCCAGTAGGCCCGCACGATGGCGGTCATCACCAGCACAGCGCCGGCGGCGAAGTGAATGAAGCGCATCCAGCCCATGACGAACGGATCGGCGGACTCCGACCCGCCGGTCACGAAGTAGGGCCGCCCGATGTAGAGGCCGGTCACCGCCAGGGTCACGATCGAAAGGGCGGCGATCCAGTGCATCACCCGGATCGGGACGTCCCACAGGTACACCCACTGGTACTTCCCGCTCGGCGGCGGGACCCGGTGACCCAGCGTGAAGCCGCCGGGCCCGGGTTTGGAGGGAATGGCGGTCATTGCACCTTCACCTCCGTCACCGTGTTGCCGGTGGCATCGAGGACGTGAACGCCGCACGACATGCAGGGATCGAAGGAATGAATCGTCCGCAGGATCTCGAGCGGCTGGTCGGGCCGGACCAGCGGGTGGTTGTCCACCAGCGAGGCCTCGTAGGGGCCCTGCTGGCCCTGGCCGTCCCGGGGTGAGCAGTTCCAGGTACTCGGCACGACGCACTGGTATTTGGTGATCTTCCCGTCCTTGATCCGCACCCAGTGGCCCAGCGCCCCGCGCGGCGCATCGAGCCAGCCGAAGCCCCTGGCCTCCTCCTTGGGCCAGCTCGCCGGCTCCCACTTGTCCTTGCTGAAGGTCTGGGTGTCGCCGGCACGGATCCGGTCGACCAGCATCCCGAACCACTTCTCCATCCGCCGCGCGATGAGCACCGTCTCCATTCCGCGGGCCGCGGTCCGGCCCAGCGTCGAGAAGAGCGCGGCCGGTCCGACCTGCAGCGTGTCGAGCACCGTCTTCACCATCTCGCGGACTTCCTCGTGCCCCGACCCGTACGCCACCAGCATCCGCGACAGCGGCCCCACCTGCATCGCCCGGCCCTCGTAGCGGGGCGACTTCATCCAGGTGTACTTGGGCAGTCCCTGCAGGTACTCCCAGGGCGCCGGCGGACCGGAGTACTTGGCCCTGGTCTCGCCGTCGTAGGGATGGAGTCCCTTGTCGTCGCCCACCGAGTACTCGTACCAGGAGCTGTTGATGTACTCCTCGACCTTGGCGGGGTCGAAGGGGTGCACCTTGGTGAGATCGCCACCCAGGATGATGCCGCGGGGGAAGTAGAGCTTGCTGGTATCGTTCGGATCCCCCTCGGGGAACTCGCCGTAGCAGAGGTGGTTGTTCACCCCGCCGCCGATCGAGGCCCAGTCCTTGTAGAAGCCGGCGATCGCCACCAGGTCCGGCCAGTAGACCTGCTCCACGAACCGCCGGGCCTTCACGATCATGTCCTTGATGTCGGTCAGCCGCTCGGCGTTGATCGTGCCGGTGTCGTTGAGGTTGATGGCGCAGGCCATCCCACCCACCAGGAAGTTGGGATGGGGGTTCTTGCCGCCGAAGACGGTGTGCAGCCGGATCACGTCCCGCTGCCAGTCGAGCGCCTCGAGATAGTGCGCCACGCCGAGGAGGTTCACCTCGGGCGGGAGCTTGTAGGCGGGGTGGCCCCAGTAGCCGTTGGTGAAGATGCCGAGCTGCCCGCTGCCCACGAACTTCTTCACCCGGTTCTGCACCTCGGCGAAGTAGGTCGCCGAGTTGTTGGGCCAGGGGGAGATCGACTTGGCGATGCGGGCGGTGCCCTCCGGGTCGGCCTTGAGGGCGCTGACCACGTCGACCCAGTCGAGCGCGTGCAGGTGGTAGAAGTGGATGACGTGGTCCTGGATGAACTGCATCCCGTGGACCAGGTTCCGGATGATGTTGGCGTTGGGGGGAATCTTGATGCCGAGGGCGTCTTCCACCGCCCGGCAGCTGGCAACGGCGTGCACCACGGTGCACACGCCGCAGATGCGCTGGGTGAAGGCCCAGGCGTCACGCGGATCCCGTCCCTCCATGATTACTTCGATCCCGCGGAACTGGGTCGACGAGGCCCAGGAGTTGGTAATCTTCCCGTTCTCCGCCTGTACCTCGATCCGCAGGTGTCCTTCGATCCGGGTGATGGGATCGACGACGACTTTGGTCGCAGCCATGGGTCAGTCTCCGCTCAGCCGTTGGGGTTGCTGCTACGGGTGTCCGCCGGCGTGTCCACCACGGGGAGCTGACGTTTCCGCTCCCGGATCTGGTGGAGACCGGTGGCCGCGGCATGCGCCAGGACGCCCGCGGTCGCGCCAATTGCGAGGGAGGCGCCGATCATGTCGACCCGCCGCTCGATGCCGAAGCCACCCACATCGGGGAGCCGCCCATAGAACGGCGTCATCGTGTCCCAGAAGTGCGGCTCGGTACAGCCGATGCACGGATGCCCCGCGCCGATGGGCCAGCTGGTGCGGGTGTTCCACTGGAAGATCGGGCAGGGGGAGAAGGTCGCCGGGCCCTTGCAGCCCACCTCGTACAGGCACCACCCCTTCCGGGCGCCCTCGTCATCGAACACCTGCACGAACTGGCCGGCATCGAAGTTGGCCCGCCGGGGGCACTGGTCGTGAATCCGGGCGCCGTACGCGAAGAGCGGACGGCCCACGGGGTCGAGGTCGGGCAGCTTCCCGAAGGTGAGGAAGTGCACCACCGTCGCGGTGACCACGTCGGCGATCGGCGGGCACCCGGCGATGTTGACGATCGGCTTGTCCTTGATGACATCCTGCACGCCCACCGCGCCGGTGGGATTGGGCCGCGCCGCCTGGACGCTGCCCCAGTGGGCACAGGCGCCCACCGCGAGGATCGCCGCGGCGCCCTTGGCCGCCTCCTCCAGCAGGTCCTTCGCCGTTCGCCCCCCGATCATCGTGTAGACCCCGCCCTCGTTGAGCGGGATCGACCCGGTCACGATCAGCACGTACTGGCCGAAGTTGGCCTTCATCGAGTCCTGCTTGGCCTGCTCCACCGCGTGCCCCGCCCCCGCCATCAGCGCGTGACTGTAGTCCAGCGAGACCACATCCAGGACCAGGTCGCCGATGGTCGGCTCCGCCGTGCGAAGCACGCTCTCCACGCAGCCGGTGCACTCCTGCAGCTGGAGCCAGATGACCGTCGGTCGCTTCACCGCCTCCAGGGCGGCCGCCACGCGCGGCGCCGCAAGCTCGCCCAGACCGAGTACCGCCGAGATCTGGGCGCAGAAGGCCAGAAAGTCCCTCCGGGACACCCCGCGCGATTCGAGGTGCTGGCCGAGGTCCTGGTCGTCGGTCCAGGGATGTGAAGTCGGGTAATACATGTGTTCCGCCTTCCGGGGATTGGGGGGAAGCGCGGCGGCGCCAGGCGGCGCCGTCTATTTCCTGCTACGGCCCTACCACGGCTCTGAGACTTGGGGTGGAACCTGCGGAATCCCGGGTGAAGTCTTCCTTAGGATTGAATTAAGAGATCCGTGAAGGAGCGTGAACCACTTCTCAGGCGCGGCCTAACGAGATCTTTTCGCACGGAATCCAAATTGTCCGCCGGGCACCGATTCGTCCAGCGGGCGCCTCGGCGGGCGTGACCGAACTTCGGACCGCACCGCCCCTTACATGGGCAGTTGTCAGGCGGCGACGACATGACGACGGACGCCAAACAGCAGGCCCACGGAGCTACCGCGCCACCCGGCGACCTCGCGCAGCTGGTGGCGATGGAACAGGATCTCGAGCTGCGCCTGGCCGCCGCCCGGGAGGAGGCCGCGTCCATGGTGGCCGCCGCCAGGCGCGAGCAGGAGGACCTGACCCTCCAGTTCGACCTGGCCCTGGTGGAGGCCCGCACCCGCCGTGCAGCGGACCTCACAAAAGAAAAGGAGGAGGCCGAGGCCCGGCTCAAGGCGGAGGGAGCGCGTCGCGCCGCCTGGTACGACCAGATGCCGGAGGCCACCGAAATCGAGCTGGCGGGGTTTGCGGTCGACCGGCTCCTCGCCCGCCTGCTCGAGGAAGCCCGGTCATGATCCTCGCCATGGCCAAGGTCCGTGTGCTCGGGCCCCGGAGCAGCCTCCCGGCGGTGCTCCGGACCCTCCAGGGACTCGGCGTACTGCACCTGACCCCGCCGACCTACCACCCCCCGATGACGCCGGCCGCCCTCTCCAGCCGGGAGGAACGGGAACGCCGCCACCTCCTGGCAGCGGCGGATGACGTCGACGCCGCGCTCACCGCGCTGGCCCCCTGGCTGCCCCCGGCGGGGCGGGCCGCACCCGTCCCCGCCGGCACCGCCGAATTTGCCCGCTGGGCCCGACTCGCCTGGAAGGTCCGCCGGATCACCGACCGGCTCAAGACCAGGGCC
>DASZPT010000039.1:0-4712 GCA_035549935.1 Gemmatimonadales bacterium | reverse complement strand
AAGCTGGCCCGGTCGCGATTGCGAGCCTGGGCCAGTCCCTTGAGTGTAGCGACCCCGATGGCGCCGGAGAAACTGGCCCCGTTGAGGTCGGCGAACTTGAGATCGACCCCGGTCACGTCGGCCCGGGAGAAGTCGGCCTGGACCAGGTCGGCGTTGCTGAGATCGGCCCCGGCGAGCTTCGCTCCCACGAGGGAGGCAAACGAGAAGTCGGCCTTGAAGAGGTTCGCTCCGGTGAGGTCCGCCCCCGTGAGGTCGGCCCCCACGAAGGTTGCCCGCATGACACCCATCGACTGGTTGCCGGGGTCGGCCCCGATGTTGGCGTGGGCGAGGTTCGCGCCGGCGAGCTTTGCCTTCCGCAGGTATCCGATAATACGCGTCTCCCGGAGATCCGCCTCCCGGAGATCGGTCTCCTCGATGATCGTCGCGAAGAGGCTGGCCTGGTAGAGCTTCGCGCGGCGGAGGTCGGCACGGCGGAGGGTGGTCCCGTCCAGGTTGGCGTGCTCGAAGGACGCGTCGCTCGCGACCGCGTCGGTCAGGTCGCAGGCGAAGAGGTCGGCCTCGTCGAGCTTCGCGCCCACCAGCCGGGACCCGGTGAGATTCGCCTTCCGGAAGTCGACCTTCCGGAGATCCAGGCCGCTCAGGTCGAGGCCCGAGAGGTCGGGGATCTCGCCGGCGGGCACCGAGGCGAGGTAGGCACGGACCTGGGTGGTGGTGCGGAGCGAATCGGCGGGAGGCCGTGCCGCGGTGGCGCCGGCCTGGTGTCCCATCCCGCCCATGTCACCCATGTCCTGCGCCCGAAGGTGGCCCGGCATCGCTGCAAGGAGAAGCAGGGCTACTGTCCTGGTGGTGCGCATCTGTCCTCCCAAAAGCACAGGACCGCGGGCAGGCCCGCGGTCCTGTCGGTCGTGGAGCCGGTCAGCCTCAGCTGTTGTCGCGGACGGCGGGTCGCCCGATGCCGATCTTCCCATCTGCGCGGTCCTTCAGGTACATGTAGATCCGCTGGATCTTGTCCATCTCGAGGCCCAGGGCGCACCAGGACGGCATCCCCTTGTCGGGCCGGCCGGCGCAGACGGTGGTGATGAAGGACTCCTGGGTCGGGATGGTCCCGTCGTTCTTGAGGGACACCACCAGGGCCGGGGCGAAGGAGGAGCCTACCCCGAACTCGCCGTGGCAGCGCGAGCAGTTGAGCTCGTACTGCTTCCACCCCTGGTAGGTGTCGTTGTTCACGGTGTCCCGTGGGGCCTGGTGGTACTCGTCGTGTATCTGCTGGGCAGACAGGCTTCCGGCGCCGAGTACCAGGGCAGCCGCCACGGTCATCCAGATCTTCATCGCTCCCAGTTCCTTTCCGCGCGGTGGTCGGTCGAGGGTCAGGCAGAGGGTGTGCAGCTACCGTGCCGGGCCGCCGCCAGGGGCCGCACCGGCGGAGGAATCCGCCTGGAGCGGCAGCAGGGGAATGCCGTATTGCTTCAGCAGGGCCTGGATTTCCGGTCCCTTGCTGCTGAGGAATTTCTCGAGACTGTCCTTGAACTGCCGCTCCCGGCGCCGGGTGGCCATCCCCATGCTGTAGCTGAAGGGAATCCGGGACACCGTGTCGTTCTCGATCGGGGTGAGCACGAGGTCGGCGCCGATCCGCTGGGCGTAGTAGCCGGCGATCGGTCCCCAGACGAAGGCGGCATCGATCGAGCGGTCCTGGACCGCCTTCACGATATCCTCGGGGTGATTGAGGCCGCCGATATACGTGGTGGGGAAGCCCACCAGGTTGCCGACGACGCCATGGGAGGAGAGCGCCATGGCCGGGGGCGAGTTCTCGCCGTCGGAGGCGTAGAGATGTACCCCGATCTTCATGGTCTTGAGCGCGGGATCGTCGAGCCCGGTGACCTGATGGGGCGCGTCCCTGCGCTGGATCAGCACGTAGCTGGTGCGGTAGTAGGGCCGGGTGACGCCGGCCATGTCCGAGAGCACCGGCATCTGGAGGGTCACGTCGCAGTAGAACCCGTTCAGCATCCGCATCATGCCGCGCGGGGCCGCCCACCAGACGTACTCCAGTTTCGAGTTCCAGGTCGTCGCCATCAGCTCGGCGAGCTTGTTCTCGAACCCGGCGCCGGTCGAGTCGCTGAAGGGCATGTTGTCCGGGTCGGCGCAGACCCGGAGGATGCCGGCCTGCATGGGGGCGGGTCGCTGGGCGGCCAGGGACCCGGTCCCGGCGCCGACGAGCGAACCCAGCAGCCCGAGTGTACGAAGTGCGCGTGCGAGAGTCACGGTCGGTCCTTCATCATTCGCTGAGAGCCATCCTGTCGCCGGCGGGGGGCCGCCTACAGGACAGGGGCGGGTCAGCGCGACCCCGCCCCTGCCCAAAAGCTATCGCGGTGTACCGGACCCTGCAGGGGCAGACCGGAGTCCACCCCTGCAGGGGGAACCGACTACAGGCCGAACACGGTCAGGACGCCGCCCTGAGTCGAGAACTGGCCCGCGTCGCCGAAGGCGCCGAGCGCGCCGAGACCGGCGGTCGGATCCTCGGCGCCGATGCCGGCGGCCACGCCGATACCGGCCCAGCCACCCACGCCAGACAGGATCGCGATGTACTGCTTGCCATCCGGGCCACGGTAGGTCATCGGGTTGCCGATGATGCCCGAGGGGGTCTTGAACTTCCAGAGGACCTTGCCGGTCTTCTGGTCAACCGCCTTGAGCCAGCCTTCCATGGTGCCGTAGAACGCCAGGCCACCGGCGGTGGTCAGCACGCCACCGTACGCGGCCAGGTTCTCCTTGATCTCCCAGACGACCTTGCCGGCCATCGGGTCCCAGGCGATGAAGCGGCCGCGGTGGCCGCCCGGGCCCGGGAACATCCGCACGATCGCGCCGACGTACGGCTGACCGCGGGTGTACTTCACTTCGACGCCCTCGTAGTCCATGCAGATGTGGTTCGCGGGGACGTAGAAGAGGCCGGTGATCGGCGAGTAGGCCGCCGGCTGCTGATCCTTGAAGCCGATCGCCGCGGGGCAGATGCCCTCGGTGTTCTTCTTCGAGGTGGTGCCGAACCGCGGATCGCGGACCGGGAGGCCGGTGGTCAGGTCGATCTCCGGCTTGGCCCAGTTGATCGGGCCGAAGGCCTTGCCGACGATGACCTTGCCGTTGGTCCGGTCGACGGTGTAGCCGAAGCCGTTCCGGTCGAAGTGGGCGAGGAGCTTCTGGCCGCCCTTCTCGAACAGGATGTTCTCGTTGACGCCGTCATAGTCCCACTCGTCGTGCGGCGTCATCTGGTAGATCCACTTCGCCTGGCCGGTCTCGGGGTTCCGGGCGAAGATCGACATCGACCACTTGTTGTCGCCGGGGCGCTGGTCGGGGTTCCAGGTGCCGGGGTTGCCGACGCTGTAGTAGAAGAGGTTCAGCTCGGGGTCGTAGGAGTACCAGCCCCAGGTGGTGCCGCCGCCCCGCTTCCACTCGTCGCCCTGCCAGGTGCTCACGCCGAGATCCTTGCCCTTGTGGGACGGATAGTTGGCGTTGGCATCGCCCTGGAGCAGCACTTCGCTGTCCGGGCCGGTCGAGTAGCCGGTCCAGAGGTGCTTGCCGGTGTTCACATCGAACGCCGAGACGCGGCCACGGACGCCGAACTCACCGCCGGAGATACCGGTGATGACGATGTCCTTGATCACGATCGGGGCGACGGTGATGGTCGCGCCGTCCTTGTAGGTAACGGCTTCGGTGCCGGCGCCGGAGGTCGACGGATGCCGGGCCTTCCAGAGTTCCTTACCGGTCTTGGCATCGAGCGCGATCAGGTCGCCCTGGAGCGCGTTGATGAAGACCTTGCCGCTCTGGTGATAGGCGGTTCCGCGGTTCACCAGGTCGCAGCACGCGATCGGAATCGCGTCGGGGGACTGCTGGGGCACGTACTTCCAGATCTGCGGCGCGCCTTCCTTCGACAGGTCGAGCGCGTAGACGATGTTCGGGAACGAGGTGTGCACGTACATCACGTTGCCGACCACGAGGGGGTTGCCCTCATGACCGCGGAGCGTGCCGGTCGAGAACGTCCAGGCCGCCTTGAGGTTGGCGACGTTGGAGGTGCTCACCTGCGCCAGCGGGCTGAACCGCTGGAGGCTGTAGTCACGGCCGGGCATCTGCCAGTCGCCGTCCGGGGCGTTCCGGGTCCATGCCCCCGAGCGCGCCTGGGCATGGGCCGCCGTCGCGAGCACCGAAAGCCCCGCGACGAGCCCGCCAGACACCATCTTGCGGGTGATACGGTTCATAGAAGACCTCATGATGAAGGGTGACAACATGCGGAACCCATCCTCCGCCTCGCGACTGCACCTGCGACTGCCATAAAACATCAGCGGCCACCCGGCTTCACCTCGCCGGACGGCCGCTGCTTCACTCACGTCCCCGCAGAACAATTGCTCGTTGCATTCTGAATCGCCACCGGATTCCAGCACCAACCCCACCAACCGGTGCGCACGGCCACAACGCCGTCAGCATGGCGGCTCGAATAAGAGGGGGACATGGAAGCAGAAACTCCCACGAGATTCCTCGTTCGGCGCACCGTACGACACGGGACATGAGCGTCCCGTCCGTCGGCGGAGTCGTTGTGTGTTGTTTGGTAAAACGGGCTTGTTATCGGTCGAGAAGGGGATTCTCGACTGTTGCGGCCCCACCGATCAAGCTGGTAGTACCGTCCATCCTCGAAAGAGTTCCCTGCCGGGTTCCCACCGAGAATGGGTGGT
>DASZPT010000038.1:0-6372 GCA_035549935.1 Gemmatimonadales bacterium | reverse complement strand
CTGCGTCTACATGATCCGGGCGGAGGAACGCTACGGGGACGGCGACGGGGTCTTCAGCCTGGCCGAACAGACCCGGGCCTCGGACGCGCTGTACTACGTGACGCGCGGCATCAACCAGTTCACCAACACGCCGCGGTCGGTCCGGCTCGGGCTCGAAGTCAACTTCTGAGGACCTGCAGCACAGAGACGTAGTGACACGGAGAAGAGCGGGAGGTCTCGGGGGATCACCCTCCGGAACCTCCCGCCTTCTGCCCCGACTCCCCTACTCCTTCCCCGTACCTGCCACCGCCCGGATATCCGCGGTCCATCCCTCCGCATCCGAGGGCGGCCGGAATGACCACGAGACCTTCGACTGACCGCTCCCCGCGGAGATGATCACCCGGTCCCCATCGCGGCGAACCTCGGTCGCCTTCCGGGTGGCCGGGGTGAGATCGAGGCCCACCTTCTCGTTCTTGTGGATGAAGACGCTGGACCGCGTCACGATGATCGACGCGTCCCGTTCCTCCCACCGGTTACTCCGGGTACTGCGGGAGTAGTAGGTGTAGCGGAAGACCTGGTCGTCGGCCCGGCGCACCACGCTCTCCGCCTCGAACCGGCTCACGAGGTCGGGCGAGAGGCGCGCAGTCGTCGCGCGGCAGGCGATGGCCACGAGAAGGAGCGCCGCGGCGGTGATGGATCGGGTCATCGGGGGCCTCCTCGGGAAGAAGTTCTGGGTTCCGAGTTCCGAGTTCCGGGTTCCGAGCACGGCTGGCCACTCGGAACTCGGAACTCGGAACTCGGAACTCGTCACGGTCGCCTATCTGTCCCTGCCCACCAGCATTTCCCCCGCCGCCCCGATCGCCTCGTGACTCCCCGTCAGCGCCACGAGGTCCCCGGCCTGCAGCTGCTCCCCCGCCTCGGGAAAGGCGATCCGCTGGTCTCCGCGGAGCAGCGCCACGATCGTGGCCCCGGTCCGCCCGCGGAGGTTGAGCTGGCCCAGCGTCCGACCGTTGGCGGGACTCGCCTCGCCGATTCTGAGGGCGGTGAAATCGCCCAGGCCGGGGAGCAACCGCCGCGCCATGTCGACGCTCCCCGTCTCGGTCGCCGACTGCTTCGCGAGGGCGGCGACCACGACCTCCGCGCCCGCCTTGAGGTGACCCTGGAGGTCGCTGGCGCTCCGCCAGAAGCCGAAGCCCAGGAGCCCCAGGATGCCGAGCAGCACCACCACCGCCGGCAGCGCCGGGAGGTAGGCCTGCAGCAACGCCACCAGCGGAATCCCCATCAGCATCACCGTGGCGATCTGGAGCGCGTTGGCGAGCAGCCGCCGCGGGGACACCGCGTTGTCCACCCCGCGCACCGGGAGCGGAATCGCGAGGAGCGCCAGCTCCAGCCCCAGCCGCCGCGCGACCGACACGATGCCCACCACGAACGGGCCGAGCAGCGCCAGGACCACCGTCACCACGACGAGCCGGGCCAGGACCGGCGGCAAGCCGATCGCGCCGGTGAGGAGCGCAAGGATGCGCTCCCGGAAGAGCGCGTAGGTGAGCGTCACCGCCAGCACCGCCACCCCGTCGAGGAGGAGGAGCCGGAGCGAGCGCCGCACCCGTTGCCCCGGGGTCTGCTGCCGGGGGGCGTGCCGCAGCGTCTCGATCCAGGAACCGTAGAGCGAGGCGAAGGTCTGGATCGGCGCCGGGAGCTTCCGGTCGACGTAGTTGGCCAGCGCCCCCGACCAGCGCACATACCACGGGGTGGTGAACGCGGTGATCGCCGAGACCGCGATGGCCACCGCGTAGAGTTCGGGCGGGACCACGCCCGAGGCGAGCCCCGCCGACGCGATGATGAATCCGAACTCGCCGATCTGCGCCATGGCGAGCGCCGTCTCCACCGCCGCCTTCACCCCCCGCCCGGCGAGGAAGGCCCCGACCGTCACCCCGACGGTCTTCCCCACCATCACGATCACCGTGAAGAGGAGCACCAGCGGCCAGTGGGCCCAGAGCGTGGCCGGGTCGAGCTGCATGCCCACCGCCACGAAGAAGATCGCGCCGAAGAGATCGCGGACCGGGCGCACCTCGCGCTCCACCTGCCGGCCGATCCCCGACTCCGCCACCAGGCAGCCGGCGAGGAACGCCCCCAGCGCCACCGAGAAGCCACTCCACTCGGCCACCGCCGCCATCCCGAAGCAGAGCCCCACCGAGGCGACCAGCATCGTCTCCGGGCGGAGGAGACTCGCCACGAAGCGGAGCGCCCGCGGAACCACCAGCATGCCCCCCGCGAGCATCGCGAGGAGCACCACGCCCAGGCTCGCCGCGAGGCGCGCCACCACCTGGCCGGTGAGCGCCTCGCCGGTCCCGATCGCGGAGAGCACCGTGAGAAGCAGCACCGCGGCGAGGTCCTCGAACACCAGCACCGCGTAGAGGAACTCCTCGAAGTCCCGGGAGGGCGCCGACTCCTCGCACACCTTCGCCACGATCATCGTCGACGAGATCGCCACCACACCCCCGGCGAAGAAACTCGCCACCGTCCCCCAGCCGAGCAGCTGGCCCGCGGTGTAGCCGAGGGTCACCATGAGGCTCAGCTCGATGAGCGCCGTCAGGCCGGCCGTGGGGATGAGCGCCACCACCCGCCGGAGCCGGAAGGTGAGGCCGATCCCGAACATGATGAGGATGACGCCAAGCGAGGCGAGGGTCTGGATCGTGCCCTCGTCCGCCACCATCCGCACCGGGGTGCGGGGCCCCGCGATCACCCCGGCCAGCAGGTAACCCAGGACCACCGGCAGCCGGAGCCGGTGGAAGACGACGGTGGTGATCGCGGCGGCGACCAGCACCACGGCAAGGTCCCGCAGGAAATGATCGGCCACGGATCAGGCGGAGGAGTCGGACCCGTCCAGGACCTCGCGCACCTTCGTGACCAGCTGCGCGGGTTTGAACGGCTTGAGCAGGATCCCGTTGTGCGGGAGGTCGGCGGCCCCCTGGAAGGCGGCCTCGTCGGCATACCCGGTCATGAAGATGACCGGGAGCGAAGGATGGCGCTCGCGGGCCCACTGCGCGAGCTCCGGGCCGCTCCCCCCCGGCATGACGATGTCCGTCAGGAGCAGATCGACCCGCTCCGCCGCGAGCACCTCCCGGGCCCGGGCGGTGGACTGCGCCGTGAGGACGGTGTAGCCCTGTCGCGCGAGGGAGCGCTGCACCACGAGGAGCAGCGACGGCTCGTCCTCCACCGCGAGGATCGTCTCCGACCCGCGGACCCCGAGGGCCGCCACCGCGTCGGGTGTCGTGACCGGCTTCTTCCCGCTGCGCGGGAGGAGCACCGACACGGTGGTCCCAGCACCCGGCTGGCTCCGGATCCAGGTCTCACCCCCGCTCTGCCGGACGATGCCGTACACCGTCGCGAGGCCGAGTCCGGTGCCCTTCCCGACCTCCTTGGTGGTGAAGAACGGCTCGAAGGCACGGGCCAGCGTCGGAGCGTCCATCCCGTGCCCCGTGTCCTGTACCTCGAGCAGCACCGCCCCGCCCGCGGGAAACTCGGCGCCGGCCGGCATCTCCTCGGGGCGGGTCTCCACGTCGCGCACGCGGATGGTGAGCCGGCCACCCATGGGCATCGCGTCCCGCGCGTTGACCGCCAGGTTGATGACGACCTGCTCCAGCTGCCCCCGGTCGACCAGCACCACCGATGACGGCGCGAGATCCAACACGATCTCGATATCCTCCCGGAGGAGCCGGCGCATCAGCCGCTCCGCCCCTCGCACCACGCCCCCCACCTCCAGCACCCTGGGCTGCAGCAGCTGACGCCGGCCGAAGGCGAGGAGACGCTGGGTAAGATCGGCCGCGCGGCTCGCCGCCTTGTCGATCTCGGCCACGTCCTCGCGAAGCGGGCTTCCCTTCGGGAGCTGCTCCAGCAGGGTGCTGCTGTACCCCGCGATCGCGGTGAGCAGGTTGTTGAAGTCGTGCGCGATTCCGCCGGCCAGCTGGCCCACCGCCTCCATCCGCTGCGCCTGACGGAGCTGGCCCTCGAGCTCCCGCCGCTCGGTGATGTCGTGGAAGGAGACCAGCACCCGCGTGACCTCGCCCTGCCGGTTGAGTTCCGGCTCCGCGTCGATCAGGTGCCAGCGCCGCCCGGGCAGTCCCGGCCCCTCCACCGCGATCACCACGTTGCGGACCGGTTTCCCCGTCCGGAGCGCCCGTTCCGCCGGCCCCGCCTCCGGGATCATGATGGTGCCGTCCTCCGCGATGAACCGGAGCGGGAGGTCGAGGATCCGCCGCCCGACGATCTGGGCCTCGGTGACCCCGAACTGGTCCAGGGCCGCCCGGTTGGCGGTGAGGATGGTCCCCTGGCTGCCGTAGACCACGATCCCGATCCGGAGGTGCTGGATCGTCGCCGCGAGGCGTTCCTCGGCCTGGCGTTCGTCGAGCTCCTGCCGCAGGACCCGGTTCTGCCGCTCGGTGACCGCCTCACGCACCAGGAGCAGCACGGTCGTGACGACGGCCGCGCTTGCCAGGACCCCATGCGCGCCGCGACCGGTCGGCGTGCCGCTCGCGAGCAGGAGGAGGTAGAGGACCGCGCCCAGCAGGAGCGGCACCGGGTTCCGGCGTACGGCGGTGACGGGCCACCCTTCGACCGGGACGGCCCCGCTCTGCACCAGGCGGAGAAAGGCCTCCAGCGACCAGATCACGAGGAGATAGCCGAGCAGGTACGGCACATTGGCCCAGGCGATGCCGAAGAAGCTCGCTCGCGGGCCTCCCAGCAGGTAGACCAGGTCGCCGACGATGTAGACCAGCTGGCCAAGGACGAAGACGGGAAGGACCCCGCTCCGGTCACCCCGCGCCGTGAGCAGGAGCGGGATCAGGGCCGCGAACAGGACCAGGTCGCCGATCGGATAGCCGAGCGTGATGAGCACGTGCAGCGGATCACGGTCGCCCTGTGCCAGTCTGGGGATAACCAGCGCCCAGGTAATCGCCGCCCCGCCCAGCAGCGCCACCGCGGCGTCCAGCGCGAGCCGGATCCGGTCGGCCCGGCCCGGGCGGCCGATCGGCAGGGTGAGGATCCCGAGTATGGCCACCGGATAGCTGAGCAGCGAGGGGATGTTGCCCCAGCTGAAGGTCGGGACCTCGCCCCGGAGAAGCTGGATCCCCGAGATCAGGTTCCCCAGCGCGGTCAGCACCATGGCGACCGCGTAGAGCCCGAAGCCAAGCCGGTAGGGGCGGGAGTGCGCCGCCTTCGCGGCGGCGCGGAACAGCAGCGCGGCGGCGAGACTCAGCGGGATGAAGGCCACCATGTCGATGGCCTCGAGGAGTGGCGTCCCCTTGAGCGCCGGGCTCACCAGCAGGTAGAGCGCGCCGTACCCCGCGACCCACAACGTCCCTGGCCCGTATGGCAGGGTACGCAGGTGCCCCAGCAGCCTGGGTCGGTCGGTCATACGGGTGTCCGGGTTGAGGTCCGGTATCCGCTGGGGGAACGGATCAGCCGGGGCGCGCTTCTCCCAGCCGGCGCAGCTGCCGGACCACCCGCTGCTGCGCCTGTCGGTGCCGTACCGCGAGAAAGATGGTGTCGTCGCCGGCGATGGTCCCGATGATGTCGCCCCAGGCCAGCCGGTCGAGCGCGAGCGCCACCCGGTTGGCCTCGCCGGCGGGAGTGTGCAGCACGATCAGGGCGTCCCCGGCGATATCGATCGTCAGGAGTCCCTCGGCGATCCGCCGCTCGTCCGGGTGCTCGGGCGCGCTCGCCACCCGTGCCGGCCGCTGGTAGGCGCCATCGACCTTCACCAGCTTGAGGGCGGCGATGTCCCGGCTCACCGAGCTCTGGGTCACCGGCCACCCCTCTGCCGCCAGCGCCTCCGCCAGTTCCTCCTGGGTCCGGAGGGGACGCGCGCTGATCAGCTCGAGGATCTTGAGCTGGCGCTTTCGCCGGTCCACGCTCACCGGGCCCGCGTGCCTCCCCGGCCGGCCAGCTTGTCCATCGCGGCGTCGAACGCCTTCTGCTCCCGCGCCACCCACTGGCGGCAGGCCCGGAGCCGCGCCTGCACCCGCGGGAGGCCGAGGTTCCCGAGCCCGCCGGTGCTGCGCCGCCGGCCGATGATCTCGGAGGCCCCCGGCTCGCGCCACCAGTCCCCTTCCTTGATGGCGGCGGCGACCTCACGGTAGGCCGAGCGGAACGCGCTCCCGCCCTCGACCCGCCGCATCACCTCGTCGGTCGCGAGCGGGCCCCCGCGCAGGATGTCGCGGCCCACCGCGGGATCCACCCCGATCCGCGGCACCGAGACCGCGAGCATCGAAAGCATCCCCTCGAGCCGGTCGACCCCCCGCATCACCGGCTCCTTGAGGAGCTGGAAGTCGCGGTGATACCCGCTCCCCAGCTTCGACTTGATCTGGAAGACGGTGAGGAGGTCCCCCTCGAGCG
>DASZPT010000037.1:0-1985 GCA_035549935.1 Gemmatimonadales bacterium | reverse complement strand
CGGTCCAGAGGACGACCCCGAGGAGTGAGACCAGGCCGAGCCTCCGCGATGCCTCCTGCAGCAGGTCATCGGGGATCTCGCCGGTCCAGCCGGCGAAGCGGGCGGTCCCGGTGGTGTCGGCCGGCGGATTGAGGAGTCGCTGATGCAATGAGTCCTTCATGGATTCCTCAGGCGAGCCATGGTCGGTGGCCTCGAGATGCGTCACTGCCTGACAATTTCTTCCGCCGCACGCCATCTGCCGTCGGAGAGCGTGTGAATTCCGGCTCAACCCGTGCGGTCCGCGCGTCGATGATGGAGGGCAGTGTCACGCGCAGCATCCCGCACACACAGGGCTCATGGGGGCGACGATGGCGGCCAGCAACGGTTGGGAAACGGGCAACGGATCGACGATCACGGAAGCGGCACCGGAGTGGAAACCCGACGCCAGTGCCGAGGAACTGGCCGACCTCCGCAGCCAGATGGAGGCCATCAGCCGGTCGCGCGCGGTGGTCGAATTCGAGCTGGACGGCACCATCAAGCGGGCGAACGACGTCTTCCTCCGCCTCATGGGCTACCAGCCGGAGGAGCTCCAGGGCCGGCATCACCGGCTGCTCGTGGACCCCGCCGAGGCCGGTGGCCGCGAGTACGATCGGTTCTGGAGCGATCTGCGCACCGGGCACTCCCGGTCCGGGGAGTTCAAGCGGATCGCGAAGGGCGGCCGGGAGGTCTGGCTGCAGGCCAACTACAACGCGATCCTCGATCGTCACGGTCGCCCCTACAAGGTGGTCAAGTTCGGGACCGATGTCACCGAGGCCAGGCTCACCAATGCGGACCACCAGGGCCAGCTCGCCGCCATCAAGCGGACCCAGGCGGTCATCGAGTTCGGCCTCGACGGCACCGTCACCTGGGCCAACGACCTCTTCCTCGGCGCCGTCGGGTACCGCCTCGAGGAGGTCACCGGCCGCCACCACCGGATGTTCATGGAGCCGAAGGCCGCCGAGTCCCATGCCTACGCCCAGTTCTGGCGGGACCTCAACGAGGGCCGGGCCCAGGCGGGGGAGTTCAAGCGCATCGGCAAGGGCGGGAAGGAGATCTGGCTCCAGGCGACCTACACACCGATCAACGACCTGAACGGGCGCCCCTTCAAGGTAGTGAAGTATGCCACCGACATCACCGCGGTGCGCACCACCTTCATCGCCGTGGCCCGGCACGCGGAGGAGCTGGCCAGCTCCTCGGCCGAGCTGGCGGCGGTGAGCCGCCCGATGGAGGCGGGGGCGGAGGAGACGGTGCGGCAGGCCACCACCGTGACCGCGGCGGCGGAACAGGTCTCGAGCAGCGTGCAGACCGTGGCGACGGGGGCGGAGGAGATGTCGGCGTCGATCCGGGAGATCGCGAAGAGCGCGGCCGAGGCCGCCCGGGTCGCCGCGCAGGCGGTGAAGAGCGCCGGTCATGCCGACACCGTCGTCGCGACGCTGGGCGAGTCGGGGACCGAGATCGGCAAGGTCATCAAGGTCATCACCAGCATCGCGCAGCAGACCAACCTCCTCGCCCTCAACGCCACCATCGAGGCGGCCCGCGCCGGCGAGGCCGGGAAGGGCTTCGCCGTCGTGGCGACCGAGGTGAAGGAGCTGGCGAAGGAGACTGCCCGGGCCACCGAGAACATCGGCCAGCGGATCGAGGCGATCCAGCGGGACACCCAGGACGCGGTGACCGCGATCCGTGACATCGCCGAGATCATCGGCCGGATCAACGACATCCAGGGCGCCATCGCCTCCGCGGTGGAAGAGCAGACCGCGACCACCAACGAGATGAGCCGGAACCTGGGCGAGGGCGCGCGCGGGGTGGGCGAGATCGCGCAGAACATGGAGGGGGTGGGGCGCGACGCGAAGATGACGAGCGAGGGGGCGGTCCGGACCCAGCGCGCCGCCGCGGCCCTGGCCGAGCTGTCGGCGGAACTCCGGACCCTGACCTCGAGATTCACCAGCTGAGGGGGATGCCCCGCTCCG
>DASZPT010000036.1:0-1974 GCA_035549935.1 Gemmatimonadales bacterium | reverse complement strand
CGGCGCCGGCGGCACCCGGAACCCGGTCAAGTGCTTCGTGGCGCAGGACCGGGACACGGTGCGGGCGCTCGGGCCGGTGGCACTGGGCCCGGGCACCCTGGCCGCGTGGGTCGACGCGCAGAGCCTGGTCGGGCACAAGGTCCCGGACTGGGAGTCGATCCGGGTCGGAACGATGGGGATACACGACACCGGCGTCGCGGTCCGGACCTTTCCCTTCCCCGCGCCCAGCGGCACGCTGCAGCTCACGGCGACCAGCCTCACCTGGCTCTCGGCCACGGTGCTGGGGTACGTCGCCAACGACCGGTTCCTCCTCGGTCCCTGCAACGGCTGCAAGGTCGACACCGTGCTCGTGGCGCGGGAGGCGGTCCTGCTCGACCTCGGCACCTCGCCGGCAGGCGTCACCGTCCTTCCCAATACCAGCGAAGTGACCTCGATCTTCGCCGCGGCGGACGGGCTCTCCCTCTACTTCACGCGCGCAGGGGACAGCCGGGTCTTCCAGCGCGTTCTCGCCAGCGGGAACGAGTCGGTGGTGCACACCTTCTCGGGGATCGTCCGGGACGTGAATGTGCGTGGCAACACCCTGACCGCCGTGGTCGGCGGGAAGGTGCAATACGGTCTCGACCCGATCATCGGCAATCGCCAGATCGACAGCGGCGGCGTCCTCACCAGGCTGGATCTGCAGGGCGGCACCGAGACGCCGTTCCCGCTCGGCGATGCCGTCGTCCGCCACCCCACGCTCTCGAGCGACGGCGCCAGCGTCGTGGTGGAGGTGTACGACTCCCTGGCCGCGGTGTGGCAGTCCGACCTCTACCGGGTCCCGCTGCAGTGATGCGGATGCTGGCCCTCACGGTCCTGCTGGCGGGCTGCGGCCACAGCGAACCGTTCGGGTCGGGCCGCGCGAATCCGATCGGCCTGCCGTTCCAGGGCGGCAGGCCGACCCAGCTGTCCCTGAACCTCTACAACGACAACTGGCCGTCCTGGACCCCGGACGGGAGCCGGATCCTCTATTCCGCCGAGCAGACGCCTCCCAACCTGGACCGGTGCGCCCTGTCGATCGCCGCGACTGGCGGCACCGCGACCCCACTCCGCTGCCCGTCGCTGATTCCCAACGGACTGCAGGAGGACTACGACGCGCCGGTGAGCGACGGGAGGCGACTCGCGTGGCTCAGGGCCGTGCGCCCGACGCCCAGTTCCGCCCGGTACACCTGGACGCTCTGGGTACAGGAAGGGGCGGGAGCCGATTCGCTCCCGGTCCAGGCGTTCCCGTACGACGCCCCCTCCGGCCACCCGCACGACCTGCCGCGCTACATCCAGTGGCTCAAGCCCGGCATGCTCCTCTACCTCGGCACCGAGATCGGCTCCTGCTGCACGACCGACACCCTCTGGTTCGGCGAGCAGGCGGTCCTCCTCGACCTGACCGGCCCGACCCCGGTCCGGACCTTCATCCCCGGGACCGAGCGCGCCAGTGCCGTCTCCGCCGCCCCCGATGGCAGCGAGATCTACTACACGTTTTACGGCGACAGCGTCGTATACCGCCAGGTCCTCGCGACCGGCGTGGAGAGCGCGCTCTTCAACTTCGGCTACGGACACGTGGTGCGGGATCCGGTGGTGCAGGGTACCCACCTGCTCGCGGTGGTCGATGGCAAGGCCGATGTGCGGGTCATCCCGCCCTTCGGGCTGGTCCAGATCGACAAGGGAGGAGTCCTCCAGGCGGTCGACCTGGGGACCGGCACCGTGGTCACGCTCGAGGATATCAGCCACTTCTTCCGGCACCCGCGCCTCTCGCCTTCCGGCACGCGACTGCTCGCCGAAGGGTTCCCCTACGTCCTGGTGTCGGTCCCGATCGGCCCGGATGTCTTCGTCACCGACACCATCGTCACGCTCACGACCGACATCTGGCTCTGGGAGGAATAACGTGCGACGACTGTCCGCGGGTCTGCTCCTGCTGTTCGCCGCTGCGCCCGCCGCAGCGCA
>DASZPT010000035.1:0-2947 GCA_035549935.1 Gemmatimonadales bacterium | reverse complement strand
CGAGATCCGCAAGGGCGCCGATGACGCGGTGGGGGCCTGGCTCCGGACCCAGGGGGCCGAGCTCTCGCCCAAGGTGCGCCACGCGGTCGAAGGCATCGCCCGGCAGGGCGGCACGCCGCTGGTCGTGGCGGAGAAGGGCCGGGTGCTCGGTACCATCCATCTCAAGGACATCGTGAAGGGCGGCATCAAGGAGCGCTTCGCCGAACTCCGTGAGATGGGGATCAAGACCATCATGATCACCGGCGACAACCCCCTCACCGCGGCCGCGATCGCGGCGGAGGCGGGGGTCGATGATTTCCTGGCCCAGGCGACGCCCGAGACCAAGCTGGACCTGATCCGCAAGCACCAGGCGGGGGGCAAGCTGGTGGCGATGACGGGTGACGGGACCAACGACGCGCCGGCGCTGGCCCAGGCGGACGTGGCGGTGGCCATGAACTCCGGCACCCAGGCGGCGAAAGAAGCCGGCAACATGGTGGACCTCGACAGCAATCCCACCAAGCTGCTGGAGATCGTGGAGACCGGGAAGCAGATGCTCATCACCCGCGGGGCGCTCACCACGTTCAGCATCGCCAACGACGTGGCCAAGTACTTCGCCATCATCCCCGCGGCGTTCGCCACGACCTATCCGGTCCTCAACGCCCTCAACATCATGCACCTCGCCACGCCCGAGAGCGCGATCCTCTCGGCGGTGATCTTCAACGCCCTGGTCATCGTCTTCCTGGTCCCGCTCGCCCTCAAGGGCGTGAAGTACCGCCCCATCGGCGCGGCGCGGCTCCTCCGCAACAACCTGCTGGTATACGGTCTGGGCGGCATCCTGGTCCCGTTCGCGGGCATCAAGGTCATCGACATGCTGCTCGTCGCCCTTCACCTGGCCTGACCCATGCGCACACTCATCCGTCCCGCCATCATGTCGATGGTCGCCCTGAGCCTCGTCACCGGGGTGCTCTACCCGGTGCTCGTGACCGGCGCGGGCTCGCTCCTCTTCCGCCACCAGGCGACCGGCAGCCTGCTCACCCGGGGGGATTCCGCCCTCGGCTCGAGCCTGATCGGCCAGCCGTTCAGCGCGCCGGGGTACTTCTGGCCGCGTCCCTCCGCCACGAGCCCGGTGCCCTACAACGGCGGTGCCTCGAGCGGGTCCAACCTGGGGCCGACCAACCCGGCACAACTCGACCTGGTGAAGGGCCGGGTCGAGGCGCTCCGCGCCGCCGACCCGGGCAACACGACGCCGGTCCCGGTGGATCTCGTTACCGCCTCCGGCAGCGGGCTCGACCCCCACATCACACCGGCCGCCGCGGAGTACCAGGTGCCACGGGTCGCGCGGGCGAGGGGCCTCACCGAGGACTCGGTGCGCGCCCTGGTCCGGCGCTTCACCGCGGGGCGGCAGTTCGGGATCCTCGGTGAGTCTCGTGTCACCGTGCTGCCGCTCAACCTTGCGCTCGACGGCATCCAGACGGCACCATAGAGAATGACCGAGCCCCGCCCCAGCCCCGAGCAGCTCCTGGAGCGGATCCGCCAGGAGGAGGCCCGGGCCGCGCGCGGGCGGCTCAAGATCTTCTTCGGCGCCAATCCCGGCGTCGGGAAGACGTTCGCGATGCTGGAAGAGGCGCGCGCCAAGCGCGCCGAGGGGATGGACGTCGTCGTCGGGCTGGTGGAGACGCACGGCCGGCAGGACACCGCGGCGCTCCTGAGCGGCCTGGAGATCCTCCCCCGCCGCACCATCGAGCACCGGGCCGTCACCCTCACCGAGTTCGACGTCGACGCGGCCCTGGCCCGGCGCCCCACCCTGATCCTGGTCGACGAGCTGGCCCATACCAACGCGCCGGGCTCACGCCACGAGCGCCGCTGGCAGGATGTCGAGGACCTCCTCGCCGCCGGCATCTCGGTCTACACCACCCTGAACGTCCAGCACCTCGAGAGCCTGAACGACGTCGTCGCCCAGATCACCGGCATCCAGGTGCGGGAGACCGTTCCGGACGAGGTCTTCGATGGCGCGGACGACGTGGAGCTGGCGGACCTCACGCCGGAGGATCTGCTGCGCCGGCTGCAGCAGGGGAAGGTGTACCTGGCGGAGCAGGCGGAGCGGGCGGGCGAGGGATTCTTCCGGAAGGGGAACCTCATCGCGCTCCGGGAGCTGGCGCTCCGGCGGGTGGCCGAGCGGGTCGACGCGCAGATGCGCGGGTACATGCGCGATCACGGGATTCGCGAGGTCTGGCCGGCCGGCGAGCGGCTGCTCGTGGCCGTCAGCGACCATGCTTCCGCGGCGCGGCTGGTCCGCGCGGGCCGGCGGATCTCCTCGACCCTCAAGTGCGAGTGGATCGTCCTGCACGTCGAAACGCCGGGGACCGCCGGCCTGAGCGACGCCGGGCGGGCGCACCTCGTGGAGACCCTCCGGCTCGCGGAGGAGGCGGGGGCCGAGACCGCCACGGTCCCGGGCCACCAGGTGGCCGAGGAGATCCTGGCCTACGCCGCGGCGCACAACGTCACCCGGATCCTGGCGGGCAAGCCGCGAGGGTCCTCGTGGCGTGGCCGCCTCTTCGGGTCGACCGTGGATCGCCTGCTCCGGGGCAGTGGCGACATCGACGTGTACGTGATCACCGGCGACCCGGAACAGGCCGAGCCGCGCACCCGGCCGGCCCCGCCCCGGCCCGCCCCGCTCCGGGAGTTCGGCTTTGCGCTCCTCACCGTCGCGGCCTGCACGGTGCTCGGCTGGCTGGTCTTCCGGCGGCTCAGCATCACCGACGTGGCGATGGTCTATCTGCTCGGCGCGATGGTCGTGGCCTCGCGCTGCGGCCGGGGGCCGTCGCTCCTGAACGCGATCCTGAGCATCGCGCTGTTCGATTTCCTGTTCGTCCCGCCCTTCTTCACCTTCGAGGTCTCGGACCTCAACTACATCCTCACCTTCGGCACCATGCTGGTGGTGGCTCTGCTCCTGAGCGGATTCACGCTC
>DASZPT010000034.1:0-5625 GCA_035549935.1 Gemmatimonadales bacterium | reverse complement strand
CCGCGAAATCGAAGCGCCCCACCACGGCCGCCGCCGCGGCGCGGTTGGTGGAGTCGAACACCGCCCGCAGGGTATCGGCACCGGGCGGCTCGCGAAGCCAGGAGGTATCGGTGGGTGGCACCACGAACGCGAAGGCGGAGGTGACCCAGCCGGCCGCCGGGGAAGCGACACCGGCGGTGTCGGCGAAGAGGGGATTGATCCCGGCGCCTGCGGGCGCGATCAGCACTGCGGCGACGACGCGGTCGGGATGGTCGATCGCGTAGCCGGTAGCGATCTCGCCCCCCATCGAGTGTCCCACCATCACGAGCGGCCCGCGCGTCTCGCGCGCGAGGACGCTGTCGATCCAGGCGGCGTAGGCGGGATAGTCGTACGCGAAGTCCCCGGTCTCGGAGCGGCCGAACCCGGGCAGGTCGAGCGCCAGCACCCGGTAGCGCGGCGTGAACCGCTCGAGCAGGGCCCGCCACGAGAGGAGCGACTCGCCGAAGCCGTGGAGGAACACCAGGGTCGTGTCGCCCCGGCCGGCGGCGAGGGCCCGGCTCTGCACGCCGCCGGCCTCGACCCACCGGGCATGAAACGGCGCCCGCCCCCGACTGGGGGTACCGAGTCCGACCCAGAGCAGCACCGCGGCCGCGAGGGCCAGTCCCAGGCGCCGGGCCCAGCGTCCGATCACGCGGGCCTCACGCGCCGCAGCTCACGATGTGAATCATGCCTGGGCTGACACCCACCGCTTCGCTCGTCAGGACCAGCCGTCGATCATCGAGCCAGGCGACCCCTTCGCCCTGGGCTTCGAGGCCCGCCACGTTGCAGATGGTCGGGTTCGGGGCGACGCGGCCATCGCCGATGAGCGTGAAGAGATAGAGCTCGGTGTAGGTGCGGATCGCCACCTTGCGCCCATCGGGGGACCGGGCGGCGTCGGTCACCAGGCGGCCGAACGAGGGGAAGGGCTGGATCGGGAGCTGCTGCACCAGGAGGGCGGTGACGGCCTGCCGCGCGCCGAAGGCCGAGGCCGGCACCCGGAAGAGCCGGATACCTCCGCGCCGGCCCTTGGTGACGATGAAGTAGTCGCCGTTGTCGCCCACCCAGGTCGCCTCCGCGTCGTGGGGCGCGTCGGGGTAGCGCACCACCGCCGAGTCGAGCCGGATCGGCGTGCGGTCGGGCGCGCCGCGGAAGACCGCGAGGGGCGGCACGTTGACCCGATAGACGATCACCTCGCTCCGCCGCTCCCGATTGTCCCCGATGTCCCCGATGAAGAAGCAGGCGCCGCTGGGACAGGGGCCGATCGACAGCGCCTCCCAGTCGCGGTTGGTCGCGCCGGGGACGAGCCAGCGCCCGAGGGCGCGTCCGCTCGAGTCGGTCGCGAAGATCTCGGCGGGGTTGCCGGAATCGTTGAGCGTGAAGATCACCCGCGGCTGAGCCGCGAGCCGGGCGGCACCGGAGCTTTCCCGGAGGTCAGGCTCCTGGAAGCGGCCGGTGAGGACCGAGGCGACCGGTCGTGGAGCGATGGCCTGGGCTGCGAGAGGATGGGCGAAGAGGAGAACGAAGAGCGCCAGGCGCATGCCTCAAATGGTAGCATGCCCTGGCGCTGCCGGCTGGTCCCGCGGCGGGCTCAGCGGCCCAGGCGACTCCCAGGTTCGGTGCGCGGCGGGGCGGCCGACGCGAGCCGGGTTGCGGCGGTGGGAGACCGCTGGAAGATGCGCGGGTCATAGGCCGAGCGCGGGTTCCAGAGTACCCAGCTGTGGATACCGACATCGGCCGCGGCACGGATCTGCTCCCTCACATGCTCCGGCGTGTAGCGGGGCTGGCCCAGCGTGAACGCCTGCAGGTAGGGGCGGATCTCCGCCTTCGGTCCGGCGAGCTTGTCCGACCGGCGGATCCCGTCGGCCAGCGCGTTCTTCACCATCCGATACGGCTCGCTGTTGGGATGGCTCACGCCATACATGGCGTGGTAGTAGTGGCTGGGGTAGACCATCGGCAGCACCACGTCGGCGGTGCTCACCAGGTCTTCCCAGACCTGCCCGATGCCCATGTCCACCTCGACGTTCGTGGTCATGCCGAAGACATCGATGGTGTAGGGGACGCCAAGCGGCTTCACCCGGTCCCGGAGGAGCGCGAGGTTCCGCGCCACGGCGGCGCGCACCGACTCGTTGTTCCGGCGGGCCGGGAAGATGGCGGTCGCCATCCTGGCCCTGGGCTCGTCGGGGAAGCGCACGTAGTCGAACTGCACCTCGCTGAAGCCGAGCTTCACCGCCTCGGCGGCGAGCTGCGAGGCGTAGACCCAGACCGAGTCGTTGTACGCATCGACCCAGGCGAAGTTGAGCCGGTCACGCCAGAGGCCTCCCCGCTTGTCCTGGACCGACCAGGCGGTCTTGTGGGAGGCGAGGAGGGGGTCCTTCGCGACCACGATCCGCGCGATCGGGTGGATCCCGTGGGCGTGGAGTACCCGGAGCCGCTCGGCGGCGTCCCGGGCGCGGAGCTGGCTGTTGGCGCCGATCTGGATGGCGGTGGGCACCTCGGACCGGTAGGTCAGGTACCCAGTGTCGTCCTTGACGTCGATGACGAAGCTGTTGATCTCGGTCGAGTCGGCCAGGCGGACCAGGTCGCGAAAGCGGGTCCCGCCGAAGGCCCAGGCGTTGACGTAGATGGCCCGCACCGCGTCCGGCGGCTGGCGGAGCGGGGGCGCCGGCCAGTCGAGGGGTTCCGACTGGCGGGGTGCCACCGAGAGCAGCCGCTCGGGAGCCGGTACCGGCGCGAGCTCGTCGCCCCATCCTGCCCTGACCGGAGTCTGGGCACTCAGGGTGCTGGCGGCGATCAGGCCGAACGCGGCAAAGGTTGCGTGGCGCATGTACAGGTTCTCGGCGTAACCGGGGTAAAACTGGAAATCCGGGATGTCACCTTGGGATTAACGCAAAGACTGTGCGCTGCGACTCATAGGTGGCAGGGCTGGGGTCGGGGGAGCCGTGACCCGGCTCACCGGTATGCCTTTGAACGTCACATATTTGCGCACCTCGGGAGGGGGGGGCCGAGTGGCCAGCCGGGATCGCCTAGAGGGTGGGGTGGTGATCGGTTAGTATGCAGCCATGCATATCACGATCGAATACTGCGTCGTTTGAAGCTATGAGCCCCGGGCGACCGGTCTGGCCGCCGAGCTCAGGCAGCACTTTCCCGAGGCGAAGATCGACCTCAGGAAATCGTCCGGCGGGGCCTTCGAGGTCACGGTGGACGGGACCCTGGTCTTCTCCAAGAAGGCGATCGGGCGGCATGCGAAGCCGGGGGAAGTGCTGGGGCTGATCACGAAGGGAAGCTGACGACCTGAATGCGCATCGCCATCTCTACCGGCGGCGGCGACGCCCCCGGTCTCAATGCCGTCATCCGCGCCATCGTCCTGTCCGCCCACACCCGCGGCTGGCACACCTATGGGATCCGCCGCGGGTACAACGGGCTCCTGGGCGACGACGGCATCATGACCCTCACGCCCGACAAGGTCCGGGGGATCACCCACCTCGGCGGCACGATCCTGGGGACCACCAACCGGGGGAACCCTTTCCGCTGGGTGGTGAAGGACCCCGACGGCACGGAACGCGAGGTGGACCGGTCCGACGACCTGGTCTCGGCCTTTGCCGCGAGCGGGTTCGACGCACTGATCTCGATCGGCGGCGACGGCAGCCTCAAGATCGCCCACGATCTCTGGAAGAAGGGGCTGCCGGTGGTCGGCGTGCCCAAGACGATCGACAACGATGTGTTCGGCACCCTGGCCACCTTCGGGTTCGACACCGCGGTGGCCACGGCCAGCGAGGCGATCGACAAGCTGCATTCCACCGCCGAGAGCCACGAGCGGGTGATGGTGGTGGAGCTGATGGGACGCGAGGCGGGGTGGATCGCGCTGCACAGCGGGATCGCCGCGAGCGCGGACGTGATTCTCATACCCGAGATCCCGTTCGACATCGACAAGGTCTGCCGGAAGATCGCCGCGCGGGAAGCGGCCGGGCGCCACTTCAGCATCGTGGTGGTCGCCGAGGGGGCCAAGGCGCTGGGCGGGGAGGTGCTCTTCGTCGAGCGCCGGAGTGCCGGCACCGTCGACCGGCTCGGCGGCGTGGGCTCCATGGTCGCGCGCCTCATTGGCGAGCGGACCGGCAAGGAAACCCGGAGCCTCGTGCTCGGCCACATCCAGCGGGGGGGATCACCCACCACCTTCGACCGCCTGCTCGCGCTCCGGTTCGGTGCCGCGGCGGTGCGCGCCGTCGCCGACCAGGCCTTCGGGATGATGGTCGGGTGGGCCCCTCCCGGCATCGTCAGGGTCCCGATCGCCGACATCATCGGGCGCATGCGGGGAGTCCCGCTCGACTCCGATACGGTACAGACCGCCCGGGACCTGGGGATCGCCCTGGGAGACTGACCCTCCATGCCTCGCCCGCACTACCCTCCCACCCGCATCGATGCCGTTGTCGACCTGCTGCACGGCGAGTCGATCCCCGATCCGTACCGCTGGCTCGAGGACAGCGAGAGCGACGAGACCCGGGCCTGGACCGCGGCGCAGAACGAGCTCACTCGGCGCTACCTGGAGGCGATCCCGGAACGGGTGGCGATCCGGCGACGCCTGGAGCAGCTGCTCACCATCGGCGCGATCTCGGCGCCGACCCCGGCACGCGGACGCTACTTCTACCAGCGGCGGGACGGAACCGAGAATCAGCCGGTGCTCTACGTTCGCGACGGGGTGCAGGGCGACGATCGGGTGCTGATCGACCCCAACTTCCTGAACGCCGAGGGCACCACCGCGCTCGACTGGTTCTACCCGAGCGACGATGGGGCGCTGCTCGCCTTCGGGCTGTCGGAGAACGGCAGCGAGGAGAGCGTGCTGCGCGTGCTCCGGGTTGCCACCGGAGAGGCGCTGCTCGACCGGATCCCCGACACCCGGGCCTGCGATCTCGCGTGGCTTCCCGATGGTTCGGGGTTCTACTACACCCGCTATCCGGGAGAAGGGCAGGTCCCGGACGACGAGCGCCAGTACCATCGCGCGGTCTACTTCCACCGGCTCGGCGCCGATCCGGCGGACGATCCGCTGGTCCACCAGCCGGCCGCGAAGGAGCACTGGCCGGGCGTGAGCATCTCTCCCGATGGCCGCTGGCTGCTGGTGACCGTCGCGCGGACCTTCGACCAGACCGACCTCTACCTGCAGGACCGGGTGAAAGGGGGACCGCTGGTCCCGGTCGTGACGAACCAGCCGTTCCAGTTCGAGGGGATCCTGGGGTACGGGGTGCTGTTCGTCCGGAGCAACGTCGAGGGGACGACGTACGGGCTCTACCGTGTCGACCCGGAGAGGCCGGCGCGCGACCGCTGGACCGCGATCGTGCCGCCGCGCCCTGACGCCGTGCTGGACGGGGCCAGTCTCGCCCGGGGGAAGCTGGGGCTCTCGTACCTGGAGCAGGCGAGCTCCCGGCTCGTCGTGGTGGACCAGGATGGCGCCAACCGCCGCCAGGTCGATCTCCCGACTCTCGGGAGCCTGGCAGGGTGGGGAGCGGAGCCGGAGGGAGACGAGCTGTTCTATGCCTTCTCGTCGTACACCGTACCGCCGAGCGTGTACCGGGTGGATCTCGCCAGCGGCGCCGTGACCCTGTGGCGCCGGGTGGA
>DASZPT010000033.1:0-35001 GCA_035549935.1 Gemmatimonadales bacterium | reverse complement strand
CCTCACGCCGGAGAAGGAGCGCGGCCGCGGTGCCGCTCTTCCCGAGCCCGATGACCACGGCCTCCCGGCCGCTCCCCCGCCAGCGCGCGAAGCTCATCGGAGCTTGAGGGTGGCGAGCGCCACCATCGCGCAGAAGATGCCGAGGATATAGAACCGGGTCACCACGGTGCTCTCGTGCCAGCCCAGCTTCTCGAAGTGGTGATGCAGCGGCGCCATGCGGAACACCTTGTGGGCATCGGCGTACTCCCTTCCCCGGCTCCGCTTGTGCCACTTGTAGACCCCGGTCTGCAGCATCACCGAGATCGCCTCCGCCGCGAAGACTCCGCCCACGATGAGGAGGAGGAACTCGGCCTTGAGGAGGATCGCCACCGTCCCGAAGGCGCCGCCCAGCGCGAGGCTGCCGGTATCGCCCATGAAGACCTGGGCCGGGTGGGCGTTGAACCAGAGGAACCCGATGCACCCGCCGAGGAGCGCCCCGCAGAAGACGGAGAGCTCGCCCGCCCCGGGCAGGTAGAAGAGGTTGAGGTAGGCGGTGGCGTCCACCCGGCCGAGGATGTAGCCGAAGAGCGCGAAGGCGCCCGCCGCGATGGCCGAGAGCCCCGCCGCCAGGCCGTCGAGCCCGTCGGTGAGGTTCACGGCGTTGCTGCTGCCGGTGATCACCGTGGTGACGAAGGCGACGTAGACCCAGGGCCAGAAGGTGACGATGACGAACTTGAAGAACGGTACCGTCGTCGCGGAGGGAGGGATCGTGTCGCTCGGCACCACCGGGAAGAAGAGGAGGAGCGTGCCAAGCACCACACCGAAGCTCACCTGCCCCGCCAGCTTCCACTTGGCCACCAGGCCGCGGGACTTTCCTTCCACGATCTTGAGATAGTCGTCGAGAAAGCCGATTCCCCCCATCCAGAGCGTCGCGAGCACGGCGAAGAGCACATACCGGTTGTCCACCTGGGCCCAGAGCAGCGTCGCGATGATCGTACTGAGCAGGATGATCACCCCGCCCATCGTCGGCGTCCCCCGCTTCCCCTGGTGGCTCGCGGGCCCCTCCGCCCGGATCACCTGTCCGATCTTCCGGGCCCGGAGCCGCGCGATGATCGGCGGCCCGATCAGGAACGCGATCAGGATGGCCGTCACCGTCGCTCCCGCCGCGCGGAAGCTGATGTAGTTGAGCAGGTTGAACAGGATGAAGTGCTTGCCCAGCGGGGCCAGCAGGTGATAGAGCACGGCGCCTCAGTGAGTCGGTTGGTGGTCCTGGCCGGTGAGGAACGGGAGGATCCGCTCGAGCGCGGCCCCGCGGGACGCCTTCAGCACGATCAGTTCGTCGCCCTGGAGCCGGGCCTTGAGGAGTGGACCCATGCTGGGGGCATCGGGGGCGGAGATGAGCCGTCCCTTGAGCTTCTCGGAATAGCGGGCGAGCGCGGGCACGAAGTCACCCACCGCCGCCAGGATGTCCGGTTCGAGCCCCACCAGTGCCGCCGCCACCGCCGCGTGATGCCGGGCCGATTCGGTGCCGAGCTCCCGCATGGTTCCCGCCACGAACACCAGCTTCCGCCCGGCCCGCATGGTCCGCGCGGTCGCGATCGCCGCGAGGAACGAGGCCGGGTTGGCGGTGTAGCTGTCGTTGATGATCGTGAGGCCGCCGGCCGCGATCAGCTCCCCCCGCCCGCCGGGAATCTTGAGGGTCCGGAGTGCCTCAGCGCAGGCGGCGAGGTCGAGCCGGAGCTCCTGCGCCAGGGTCCAGGCCAGCATCGCGTTGGCGGCCTGGTGCTGGCCGAGGAGCGGGAGCGTGATGCGTGCTCCCTCGACCGTGAGCGTCGGTCGCCCGGTGGAATCGACGGTGACCGAGACCGGGACCCGGTCCGCGCGCGCGAGACCCGCGGTGAGGACCCGCTTCGCCTGGCGCCGGGCGCCTTCCGCCAGGGCCGGCGGATCCGTGCCGACGATCGCGAGGTCGACTCCGGTCATGAGGTCCAGCTCCTCTTCGAGGACCCCATCGAGGCTGCCGAACCCGTCGAGGTGGGAGACCGCCACGTTGGTGGTGACGGTGACCGTGGGCTCGATGATCGGCCTGGCCCGGGCCAGCTCGCCCCGGACGCTCGCGCCGGCCTCGATCACCAGCGCCTCGGTGTCGTCTGGCGCGGCCAGAATAGTCTTCGGGATGCCGACCAGGTTGTTGTCGTTCGCCGGGGTCGAATGCACCCGGTACTTCGTGCGGAGCACCGCGGCGCACATCTCCTTGGTGCTGGTCTTCCCGTTGGCTCCGCCGATGGCGATGACCGGCCCCGTGATCTCCCGCCGGCGTGCCCGCGCCAGCCAGCCATAGGCCTCGAGGGTATCGGCGACGTGGTAGAGCCGGAGTCCCGCGACCTCGGCGGTCCCCTCCCGCACGATCGCGCCGGTTGCGCCGGCCTCCGCGGCCCTGGCGAGGTGATCGTGCCCGTCGAACCGCTCCCCCCGGAGCGCCACGAAGAGCGAGCCGGCCTCGAGCGTGCGCGTGTCGGTCGAGACCGTGGTATAGGCGGTCTCCTCGCCCCCCGCGAGGCCGAGGGCGGCGCGAACGGAGGCGTCAGTCCAGGGCATGAACGGACGTTCCGCGTTCCGCGTTCCCCGTTCCGCGTGGACATCCTCGAGCCCGCGCCCGCCCCACCGGGACTCTGCATCCCGACACGGGAAACGCGGAACGCGGAACGCGGAACGTCCTACCCATGGCCCAGGATCTCGCGCACGATTCGGGCTTCATCGAATGGCACCTTCTCCGTCCCGATCACCTGGTAGGTCTCGTGCCCCTTGCCGGCGAGCAGCACCGTGTCGTCGGGCCGGGCCGCCGCGAGGGCCGCGGCGATCGCCTCGCGCCGGTCGGTGAAACGCCGGTGCGGCGTCGTCCCCATCCCCTGTTCCACCTCGTCGATGATGAAGTCGGGGGACTCGCGCCGCGGATTGTCGGAGGTGACGATGGCGAGGTCGGCGAGCTCGGCCGCGATCCGCCCCATCACCGGCCGCTTGCCGCGGTCACGCTCGCCGCCGCAGCCGAAGACCACGATGAGCCGGCCGGGCGTCACCGGCCGGAGCGACTGGAGCGCCCTTTCGAGCGCATCGGGGGTGTGGGCGTAGTCGCGCAGCACCACCGAGGGGCGCTCCACGATCCGTTCCATCCGGCCCGGCACCTGGGGCGCCTGGTTGAGCCGTTCGGTGACGTGGGCCAGCGATTTCCCGAGTGCCAGGGCCGCGGCCGCCGCGGCGAGCGCGTTGGCGATGTTGAACTCGCCGAGGAGCGGAAGGCTGATCGGGGCACGGCCCTGCGGCGTGGCGAGGGTGAAGCGGCTGCCGGCATTCCCGAGCACCGGCTCCTCCGCCCGCACCATCGCGGAGGCCCCGAAGCCCCACGTCATCCGGCGGCTGCGCGCCGGCAGCGCCTGCCAGGCGGGATCATCGGCATTGACGATCTGCCACCCGTCGAGGCCCAGGAGCCCATCCAGCCGGAGCTTGGCCGCGAGGTACGCCTCCATCGTCCGGTGATAATCGAGATGATCGCGGGTGAGGTTGGTGAAGATCCCCGCCGCGTAGGTGAGCCCGTCGAGCCGCCCCTGGTCGAGGCTGTGGGACGAGGTCTCCATCGCGACGTGGGTCACCCCGCGCGTGAGGAGCGCCGCCAGCGTTCCCTGGAGATCGATCGGCCCCGGCGTGGTGAGCGACCCGGCCGTGGATGCCACCGGCTGGCCCGACCCGTCGAAGGCGCCGAGGGTCCCGATGCTGCCGGCGGTCCCGTGCTCGTTGAAGAGGTGGCGGACCAGCGCGGTGGTCGTCGTCTTGCCGTTGGTGCCGGTGATGCCGATCAGGGTGAGGCGCTTTCCCGGGTCGCCGTACCAGGTCCGGCCCAGGGTGAGCGCCGCCAGCCGCCCGTCGCGGACCACCACCGCCGGGACACCCGCGCCATCCCTCCGCTCCACCACCACCACCGCCGCGCCCTTCGTCACAGCGTCGGGTACGAACTGGTGTCCATCCGCCTGGGATCCGCGCACCGCGATGTACGCCATTCCCGGCTTTACCTCGCGGCTGTCCGCCGTCACCCCGGTGACGGGCGGCAGGTCGGCGGGCGCCGATTCGAGGAGCCCATCCCGCCGGAGCGCGTCGATCAGCGGGGTCATGGGGCGCGCCGTCATTCGGCCCACACCGACACGAGGGAACCGACCGAGGCGGAGTCACCGGCCGCGGGTGTCGTCCGGGTCACCTTCCCGTGACCGTAGACCGCGACCCGGAACCCCCGGCGATGCAGCGCGTTCGCCGCCCGCCGGATGGAGCCGCCGGCGACACCCGGCACCAGCGTGCGGGTCCGCGCCGGCTGCGCGGAGCTCACCGGCAGCACGACGACCGTGCGCTGTTCCGGCGGCTCCTCCCGCTCGACCGGCCGGGGCGCGCCGGCCGCCACCCCGGGCTCGGCGCCCGCCGGCTCCACCAGCCGCAGCCGGTCGATGGCGCTCTGCCGCGCCGCGAGCGCTTCCTCGAGCATGCTGCGGGTGAGCGGCGCCGCCGTTTCGCCGCCGTAGTGCGCGCCCCGCGGGTCGTCGATCTTCACCACCACCACGAGCTGGGGGTCATCGGCCGGGAAGATCGCCGCGAACGACGCGGTGTACCGGCCCTGCACGTAGCCCTTCCCCACCGCCTTCACCGCCGTCCCGGTCTTCCCCGCGAGGCTGTAGTTGGAGAGCCGGGCGCCTTCGGCGGTCCCCCCTTCTTCCAGTACGCTCCGGAGATAGTCGCGCAGGGTGTGCGCCACCGCGGGCGAGACCGCGCGCCGCACCGGTTCCGGCTGGTGCGCATACTCGACCCGCCCGCCGGGGGAGCGAATCTCCTTGACCAGGGTGGGGGTGAGGAGGATCCCGTCGTTCGCGATCGACGCATACGCCGTCGCCAGCTGCACCGGGGTCACCTGGATCTCGTAGCCCATCGCGATGCTGGCCTTGCTGTAGCCATCCCACTTGTCCGGCATCCGGAGCACGCCCCGGGTCTCGGAGGGGAACTCCACGCCGGTCGGCGACCCGAAGCCGAAGTCCCGGAGCGATTCGAACTGCTCGACCGCCGTGAGGCGGCTCGAGAAGAGCGCCATCGCCACGTTGCTCGAGATCTTGATCGCCTCGGCGAGGGTGATGTTCCCGTTCGTCTTGTGCGCGTCGGTGATGGTCCGGGTGGCGCCCCGGCTGTTCACCTGCATCACCAGCTGCCCGTCGGTCACCGGCACCGCGTCCCCCGGCTTGACCCGCTGGCGGGCGAGGAGGCCGGCGGCGGTGAAGAGCTTGGCGGTGGAGCCGGGTTCGAAGGGATCGGTGAAGAAGGTGGCCCGGTTGGCCACCAGGCGCCCATCCACCGTCTTCCGCGAGGCGAGGGCCAGCAGTTCGCCGGTGTGGGGATCGAGGATGACGATGTCGCCCCCGCTCGCCTCGTAGCGGGTCATCGCCTCGTCGAGCGCCCGTTCCGCGATCTCCTGCAGCTCCGCGTCGATGGTGAGGTAGACGTCCTTCCCCGGCACCGGCTCGCGCTGGAGCCGCGAGGGACTGTCGTAGCGCCGCCCCGCCCGGTCTTTGAGCAGCACGGCGAGCCCGGGGGTACCCGTGAGCACATCGTTGAGGGCCAGTTCGATCCCGCTCGCCCCCTTGGCGCTGTCAGGCTTGAGGGCGCCGATCACCGCGCTCGCCAGGCTCCCCGAGGGCGCGTGCCGGGCGAACTCGCCGTCGAGGTGGACCCCGCGGATCTCGCGGAGCGGCTGGATCTGGAGCCCGCTGAAGGGCCCGCGGTAGGCGACCCACTTCTTCGTCCGGAGGTCGCGCATCACCGAGGGGAGCGGCATCCCGAGCGCGCGGGCGACGACCTTCCCGTCGCCGGGGAGGTCGCGGAGCTCGTTGGGCGCGATCCCGACGTGGAAGTACTCCTGCGTCACCGCGAGCGGGACCCCGTTGCGGTCGTAGATCCCGCCCCGCCGCGCCTCCAGCACCCGCCGCTCCTGTCGCGCCTGCTCGGCCTCCGCCCGCCACTTCCCGCCCTCGACCAGCTGCAGCTCGGCGGCGCGGACGAGCACGGCCAGCATGCCCAGGCCGAGCACGACTTCGATCAGCGTGATGCGCGCGGTGGGACGGGCCATGTCAGCGCGGTGCGGGATCGAGCGGGAAGACGGTGAACTGCGAATCGGCCGGCTGGATCAGCCCCAGTTCCTTCTCGGCCCGCTCGCCCAGGACCCGGCGGCTGGTAGCGATGTGGATCTGGCGCTCGAGCGCCGCCCGCTCCGCCTCGAGCGCGGTGCGCTCCTCCCGGAGCTTCCGGTAACGGCCCGCCGTGGCGATCGCCGAGGTCTGCCGGGCCTGGACCACCACGGCCACGACCAGGAAGACGACCAGCCACAGCATGACCCAGAACCGGCCTCTAAACGGCCGTGAGGAAGATGCGGAGGGTGGCACTCCGGGCTCTCGGATTGTTGGCGATTTCAGTGGCGTCCGGGCGAATCGGCTTGCGCGGCTCGAGGCGGCCCAGCGCTCGACCACGGCAGGTGCACAGCGGCGTGCCCGGAGGACAGACGCAGCTCCGGCTCCAGTCCTGGAAGCTGTGCTTCACCAGCCGATCTTCGCCTGAATGATAACTGATTACCGCCAATCTCCCACCGGGGGTGAGCGCCTCGCGGAAGGCGGGGAGGGCCCGCTCGAGCCCCTCCAGCTCGTCGTTCACCGCGATCCGCACCGCCTGGAAGAGGCGGGCGAAGTCGCCGGGGCCGCTGCGGGGACCCAGGACCGCCCGAATGGCCCGCACCAGATGGTCGCTGGTGGCGAAGGACTCGTTCCCCCGCCGGCGGACGATCTCCCGGGCGAGCGCGGCGGCGCGGGGCTCGTCGCCATAGTCGGCGAAGATCCGGCGGAGCTCGGGCTCCGGCGCCTCGTTGAGCAGGTCGGCGGCGGTGTCCCCCTCCTGCCCCATCCGCATGTCGAGCGGCGCCCCCGGCCGGAAGCTGAAGCCCCGCTCCTCCCGGTCGAGCTGGTGGGAGGAGACGCCGAGGTCCATCAGGATGAAATCGGGGCGGAAGCGGGCCACGGCCTCGAGCGCGGTCTCGTCGGCGTAGGGGGCCTGCAGGTAGGTGATGCCCTCGGTGCCCAGCCGGGCGCGGGCGGCGGCGATCGCGTCGGGGTCGCGGTCGATCGCGAGGACCTCGAGGCCCTGCGCGCGGAGCAGCGCCGTGTGCCCGCCCCCACCGAGAGTGGCGTCCACCGCGCGCCGGGCGCCGCCGGCGGCCCGGAGCACCGCGTCGGCCAGGACCGGAACATGGTAGGCGGAACCGGAATCACTCATCGCGCGCGAGACCCAGGGAAACGAAACACCCCGCCAGCCAGAGGCAGGCGGGGTGCGCGGTCCGGATTGCAGCGGGGCTGACGGGGCTCGAACCCGCGACCTCCGCAGTGACAGTGCGGCACTCTAACCAAGCTGAGCTACAGCCCCCGGATGCGGCCGAGCAATATAGAGGGGAGACCCCCGCAACGGTAGCGGCCGCATGTTCCGAGTTCCGAGTTGGGCGTTCCGGAACTCGGAACCCGGAACCCGGAACTCGGAACCTATTTGCAGTACACCTTCAGCATCGACGCGGTGCGGGGCTTGAGGCTGTTGACGTACCCCACCAGCTGGTCATACGTCTTCTTGTTGCCCTCGCCCGAGGCGCCCGGCGCCACGTACGCCGCGGCCGCAGCGAGGGTCCCGTCTGCCTCCGCACTCAGCGACTCCACCATCTTCGCCGCGTCGCACGACTTGCCCTTTTCCGCCTCCTGGTCCTTCGCCACGATCACGTTCACGAGCGCGAGGCTCGAGTAGTAGTTCGCGATCGGCGCGAGCCGGGAGGTCGGGCTCATGATCTTCCGGACCTCGCGCAGGCTGTCCGCGGCGGCCTGCCACTGGGGCGGGTTCTGCAGCAGCTGGGCGGCCCGCTGGAACTTGAGGCCCGCGGCGCCGTCCTTCGCCTGGGCATCGCCGTGGGCGAGCACGAAGGCGATGTAGGGATCGGCCTGCTGGTTGAGCTTCTGCTTCTGGAGGGTGTCGGCCTGCTGGAGCGCGAAGCCCACCGCCGCGGCACTGTCGACCTTGATGAGCCGGTTGAGCGCGGGCAGCAGGCTGTCGGTCGCGCCGACCTGGGCGTAGGCCCCGACCGCCTGCTTGATCAGGCTCGCGTTCTCGGGAAACTTGGCCAGGGCCCGCGACGACGCCCTGATGATCCGTGGCGCGTCGGGACTGGACGCGGCGGTCGCCGTGACCAGGTACTTCACGTAGAAGGTACTGTCGGCCCGGGTCGAGTCGAGCCCGACCAGCTGGTCCAGCGCGTCGAGCGCGCCGTTGTAGTTCTCCCGGAAGATGCGGGCGTTGGCGAGCAGGTCGAGCAGGTCGGCGTTGCTCGGGTCGAGCTTGAGGCCCTCGGCGGCGACGCCTTCGGCCAGCTCCGGACGGCCGTAGGCCAGCAGCTTCTTGAACACCAGGTCGCGGAGCGGCGCGTTGGTGGGCGCGATGCGGAGCATCTGCTGCAGCGCGTCGATGGTCTTGGCGGTGTCGCCCGTGACCTCGTAGCCCGCGGCGAGCTGGGTCCAGGCCGCGAGGCTCAGCGGATCGCCCTTCACCGCTTCCCCGAAGTAGCGCATCGCCTCGGCGGTGTCCGCCTTGCTGCCCCGGCCCAGGGCCAGCATCCCCATGCAGTAGTTCGCGAGGCCGTTGCTCGGCAGGGCCGCGAGGGCCTTCTTGGCCGCCTCGGCGGCCTTGGCCGGCGCGGTCTTCGACTGCTCCACGCATCCCTTGGCGTCGTTCCAGGACTTGACCGCAGGCGCGAAGCCGTCCGCCACCTTGCTGCCGAGATCGGCGAGTTGCTGGCCCGCTACCTGGGTGCCGCTGATCACGGTGCCGGCATCGTCGTTCACCCCGGCGAGGCGCGAGGTCACCACGTACTTGCCCGACGCGTCCTTGCCGAGCGTGCTGATGACCACCACCCGGGAGTTGAGCGACTGGGCCAGGACCCGCTGGGTCGGCGGCGCGAGGATCGCATCGGCCGGGTAGCCGAACTGCTTGAGCGCGTCGTTCATTTCCTGCCGGGTGATCACCCGGAACTGCCCGCCCGCGAGCTTGTCCATCCGGGTGCGCAGTCCGTCACCGGCGGCGACGGCGGGCGCCGAGTCGGCGGGGCTGAAGCTGTGGGGATTCCCGACCAGGAGGCGCGGACTGTTGTTGGTGGCCTGGGTCGTCGGCCGGCGCGTGGGAATCTGGGCGTGCACCGCGGCCGGCACCGCGACCAGCAGCAGCATCAGGATCGAACGAACAACGCGCATCAGACGGTCTCCGGAGACAGGGTCGGGCGGTACAAAGGCAACTGGCGTACCGTGAGCAGTTGGCAGTGGGCGAAGAGGGATTCGAACCCCCGACATCCTGCGTGTAAGGCAGGCGCTCTGGACCAGCTGAGCTATTCGCCCCGGAATGCACAAATCACGGCCCACCCGGACGCGAGTGCGTCAGAGTGCGACCGGGGTGACTCCGCGGGTGTCCGCGCTAGAGTGCAATACCCAGCGGAAAGAGGACGCAGTACCCCAGCACCAGCAGGGCGGCCGCGCCGGTCGTGCCGCCGGCGTTCAGCCAGAGATACCCCACCACAAGGGAGACGACCGCCGCCCCGAGGAGGATGACATTGCGGGGGCCAAACCGCAGTTTGCGTCCGGAGGCAGCAGTGTCGGAACTCGGCATGGGGGTTGAGCTTACTTCGGTTGGTCCCGTGGGTCAACGGGGCCGCCCGCGACGGGGGGCTCCGGGGGGGCCGGAACCGGCTCCCCGGGAGTCGGATTCCCGCCCTCCTCCTGAATAATCCACCCCTGGTCCAGGGCGGCGCGGCGAGGCCGGTCACGTTCCCGCCGGTACCAGGCGAGCCCCCCGAGGCCAAAGGCGATCACCGTCCACATGCCCCCGGCCACCAGCCAGGTGAGGAGGCTGTACCGCCGCTTGAGCGCGGTCTGCCACGATTCCTCGAAGCGGTCGGGCGTGAGCCCCGTGGACGCGACCAGCGCCGAGTCGAACGGAACCCCCGCCTCGAGCCGGGAGAGGAGCCGCTCCAACCCGCCGGGGGGCCCCCGCCGGCCCACCTCCGCCACCGCCGAGGCGGCGAGGGCATAGGCTACGTCGGCGGTATTCGGGCTCCCCCGCAGCATCCCGTCGAGTTCCGCGAACGACGGGAGCCGGCCGGCCGCCACGGCGAGGTTGAGCTCCAGGGTTTCCGCGCGGCTCACCTCGCCGGAGCCCCAGGCGGCGAACCCCTCGTCGAACCAGAGGGGCAGCCGGACCCGGACGCGGCTCCGGAGCACCAGGTGCGCGAGCTCATGACGCAGGGTCTGCGGAATGTCGGGAAGGTCGGCCCGGAGGATGATCACGCGGGCCTCGGGATAGGTGACCCCGGCGCCCCAGCCGGGAGCCTGCCCCCGGGTCATGCGGGCGAGCTCGGTGGAATCGGGGGCGAGGACCAGGGTGAACGGCGGCGGGACCTGCCGGCCGAGCCCGGGCCAGTCGACCGGCTTCTGGGCCTCCACCGCGAGCCGGGTGGCGAAGGCCTGCTGCGCCTCGCGTGCGATGACGGTGACGGACCCGACGCGGGTGGAGTCGGGGGCGAGGAGGAGGGCGAGGAGGACGAGCATCACGTTCCGGGTTCCGGGTTCCGCGTTCCGCGTGAGGGCCGCGCGCGCCGGGAACCACGCGGAACGAGGAACGCGGAACCTAGCGCGGTGGCTCCCCTCCCGCCGCGGTCACGTCCAGCATCTCCTTACACCGCTTCCCCCACGGATTGAACTTGTTGGCCTTGAACCCGTCGGTCCATGCCTGCTTCGCCGCGGGCTGGTCGCCCAGGAACCAGTTCGCGCGGCCCAGCTCGTAGTAGGCCTCGATCAGGTTGGGCCCGAGCTGAAGGGTCTTGTTGAAGAAGGTGACCGCGTCCTCGAACATCTCGCGCTCGAGATAGACCAGCCCGAGGTAGTAGTGGGCGTAGAGCGTGGCCTTCCGGTCGTTGTCGAGCCGGATCGCCTTGGAGAGGTGCTCGATGGCCTCGCCGAAGATCCGTTTCTTGAGGCAGATGTACCCGACGTTGATGCGGGCCAGCGAGTTCGCCGGCTCCTTCATCAGCACCTTGGAGAAGGTGGTGAGGGCGTCGTCGTAGTCCTCGTGGAGCATCTGGGCCCAGCCGAGGAGCGACTGCGCCTGGATCTCCGAGGGGGCCAGCGTGAGGGCCTTGCTGAGCGCCTGGATGGCGCCGCCGTAGTCCCCGAGCGAGATGAGACTCCACCCCTTCTCGATATAGGTGGAGGCGCCGAGGTGGTCCTGCTGCACCACCGGGCGCTGGCCGGTGAACTGGGGGGCCTGGGCCGTCTCGGTCGCCGCAGCCATCTGCTTGTAGCGGTCGACGAGCAGCCGGATCTCCTCCTTCACCACCCCCAGGTCGGTGAGCGCCGTGTCCACCCGCTTGAAGAAGGCGATGATCTCCCGCTTCACCGTCTCCCGTTCGGCGTTGCTGCCCGCCCGGTCGAGCCGTGCCGCGATCTCCTGGTACTGCTGCCGGTAGCCCTGGACCAGCGGATCCACCGGCGGTGTCGGGTCCGTCACGGCAGTGCCTCCGTGAGCGCCAGCCGCTCGGTGCTGTTGAGGAGCCGGGCCGCGTTGAGGACGACGATGGTCCGCGGCGGCCGGCTGATGATGCCGCTGATGTACTCCGCCGCGAGGCCCCGGACCATCGGGGGCGGCTGGGTGATGGTCCGGGCGTCCACCCGCAGGACCTCGACCACCTGGTCGACCACCACCGCGACGTGCTGCTCCTCGAACGAGAGCACCATGACGCGCGTCTCCTCCCGGTAGTCGGCCGGCAGGCCGGTGCGCTTGCGGAGGTCCACCAGCGGGACCACGCCCTCGCCGTAGGGCACCACCCCCTCGAGGAAATCGGGGGCCTTGGGGAGCGACGCCGGCGCCTCGTAGCGCAGGATCCGCTCGACCTGGAAAATGCTGAGGCCGAACTCCTGGCTCCCGAGCCGGAAGACCACGAACTGGAGTTCGTCGCCGGACTGGGTTGTGCGTGCCATCTACCTGCCACCCTCCTCGCCCCGGAGCCGTTCGGCCAGGGCCTCGAGGTTGAGAACCGGGATCCAGGAGTCGTCCCGCCGGACCACGCCCACCGCCAGCGCCGCGAGCGCCGACCCCTCCGGGGGCGGCAGCACCACTTCCTCCGGCGCCGCATCCACCTGATCCACCTCCAGCGCGAGCCACCGGTCGGCGATGGTGGCGAGCACCGCCGAGCGCTCGGCCGCGGGGGCGGGGCATCTTCCGCCGCTCACCAGCGCGCCGAGATGCGCCAGCGGGACCAGCCGGCCCCGCGCCTGCATCACGCCCCGCACCGCGGGGGCGGCGCCCGGGACGGGATTCACCTGCGCCACGTCGCCGACCTCGAGCACTCCCTGGAGCGGGAGCCCGAGGCGCCGCCCGCCGCTCGAGACGAACAGGACCCCGCGACTCATCGGCGTGGCACCTCGCGAAGGAGGGCGCCCACCCGCTCGGCGATGGCGCCGAGGGGAAGCACCAGGTCGGCACCACCGGCCTCGAGGGCGGCGCCCGGCATCCCGTAGATGGTCGCGGTACTCCGGTCCTGCGCGATCCCCACCCCGCCGCGGTCGTGAATCGCGCGGAGCCCCGCGGCGCCGTCCTTGCCCAGGCCGGTGAGGACCACGCCCACGGCGGCGGTGTTGAAGGTCGTCGCCACCGAGTGGAAGAGCGGATCGGCCGCGGGACGCACGCCCCAGACCGTCGGACCCTGGTCGAGCGCCAGCCGGAGCCCGGCCGGCGTCGGCACGACCCGCATGTGATAGTCACCGGGCGCGATGTACGCCGTGTCGCTCCGCACGTCCATGTCGGCGGCCGCCTCCACCACCTTGAGCGCCGAGAGCCCGTCGAGCCGGTCGGCCAGGCTCTTCGTGAACCCCGGCGGCATGTGCTGCACGATGAGCACGGCAGTCTCGAGCCCCACCGCCAGCCCCGGCACCAGCTCGGCGAGGGCCCGGGGGCCCCCGGTGCTCGCGGCGATCGCGAGGCAGCGCCGCGCCTCGCCCGGCGGCCGCGCGAACGCCGCGGGGAAGGTGCCGCTCTGCCGGGGCCGCGCGAGGACCGGCACCTTCCGCACGTCCGCCGCCCGCGCCGCCCGGAGTGCCTCGAGGAGCCGGGGGGCGATCCGGAGGGCGGAGACCTGGCCGTGCCCGTCGTCCTTGGAGACCACCTCCACCGCGCCCAGCTCGAGGGCCCGGATGGAGGCGGCGCTCCCCTGCCCCGCGTGGGCGCTCACCACCACGATCGGCCGGGGCGACTCCGACATGATGTAGCCGATGGCATCGAGCCCGTTGAGCTCGGGCATCTGGATATCCATCGTCACCAGGTCCGGCTGGAGGGCGTGCACCTGCTCCAGCGCCTCCTGCCCGTTGCTGGCGTTCCCCACCACCCGGAACTCGCCCGACCCCGCCACCAGCTCGCTCACCAGCCGGCGGAAGAAGGGGCTGTCGTCCACGACCAGGACGCCGGGGAGATCAGAGGGACTGGACACCATGCCCGACCGAGCGCACCTGCAGTTTGCCATCGCGCACATGGAACCAGACCGAGCGCCCCTCGTTGCCGCCGACGGCCTCGCCCACGATGGGGATCGCGAGCTGGTGCAGCACCTCGCGCGAGGCGATCACGTTGCGGTCCCCCATCTGCATCGAGCCGGCCGGCACCAGGTTGGCGAACATGCTCGCCCCGCCCACCAGCCGCGCCACCAGCCGCCGGGGGTCGGCCCCCAGCGCCACCATCTCCTCGAGGAGGCGGGGGATCGCCGTCTGGGGAAAGCGTCCCGGGTTCTCCCCGCCGCGGCTCAGCGAGCGCGACGGCAGGAGGATATGCGCCAGGCCACCGACCCCCGCCGCGGGATCGTGCACGGCGATCGCGATGCAGCTCCCCAGCCCGAGCGTCACCAGCACCACGTCGCCCCGGCCGGCCCGGAGGTCCGCCACCCGCACGATCAGCTCGTCCGCCATCAGGCCGCTCGCCGGTAAATCCGTTCGCGCGGATCCACCAGCTCCAGCCGCTCGCGGGCCGGGCCGAAGATCGTCTCCACCTTCCCCAGCGTCAGGATCCCGCCCGGCGCCAGCGCCTCGGTGAACCTGACCATCAGCTGTTCCTGGGTCTCACGGTCGAAATAGATCACCACGTTCCGGCAGAAGATGAGGTCGTAGGGCGGTGACGGCGGCGGCTCGCGGAGCAGGTCGTGCCGCCGGAACTCCACCAGCGCGCGCAGCTCGGGCCGGACCTCGACGGTCTCGGCGTCGAGGGGAACGCAGAAGCGCCGCGGAATCTCCTCGGCGGCCTCGCTGAAGGCCTTGAGCGGGTAGCGGGCCGCCCGGGCGGTCTCGAGTGAGGCCTTGTCGAAGTCGGTGGCGTCCACCCGGAGCCGGTCGATCCAGCCGGCGCGCCCCATCCGCTCCAGCACCAGCACCATGAGCATCGTGATGGTGTACGGCTCCTCCCCCGAGGAGCACCCCGCGCTCCAGGCCCGGATCCGTCCTTCCCGCGCCCGCACCAGCGCCGGCAGCGCGCCGGCGCCGAGGGTGTCCCAGGTTTCCCGGTTCCGGAAGAACTTGGTGACGTTGATCGTGAGGGCATCGAGCAGCCGTTCGAACTCCTCCGGGGAGCGGTCCAGCACCGCCACGTACTCGCCGTAGGTGTGCACTCCGCAGGCCCGCATCCGCACCGCGAGCCGCCGCCGGAGGCAGCGGTCCTTGTAGGCGCTCACGTCGAGCCCCGCCTTCCCCGCGATCCGGAGGGCGAGCAGCGCGAAGCCGGGATCGTCGCGGTCGCTCACGCCGAGGCGTCCAGGGTGTCGAGGTTGGCGCGGGCCAGCTGGTGCCCGGGGTTGAGCTCGGTCACCCGCTTCCAGCAGACCCGGGCCTTGTCCTTGTCGCGCCGCTTGAAGGCGATGTTGCCCATCTTGAAGTAGAGATCGTCGCCCAGGTCGGGATTGAGCTTGGCGGCGCGCTCGTAGGCCTCGAAGGCATCCTCGTAGCGGCCCGCCCGGTAGAGGAGATCGCCCAGGTTCTTCGACACCTGCGGCAGCGTGGGATCCTCGCTCAGCGCGTTGCGAAGCATCATCTCCGCCGCGGCGAGGTCGCCCGCGAGCTCCTGCAGCGCCGCCAGGTTGTTGCGGAGGACCGCGCTCGACCCGTGCGCCGCGACCCCCTGGCCCGCGACCTCGAGCGCCTCGTCCAGGTTGCCCTGGCAGGCCACCGCGAGACTCATCGCCCAGTACCAGGTCGGCGGCCTGGGCCGGTCGCCGTGGAGTTCCCCGGCCCGCTGCAGCCGGCTGACCGCCACCTCGGTGTCGTTGCGCTTGAGCGCGGTGACCCCCCAGCCCAGCATGATGCGGGCGTCGTCCCGCGCCTTCCCCGCCGCCTCGCTGTAGGCCGCCTCCGCCTCGGCCAGGCGGCCGAGCTGCTCGAAGGCGAAGGCGAGGTTGTGGAGCGCCGCGGGGCGCCGGCCGCTCCGCTCCGCCGCCTGCTGCAGGATGTCCACCGCCTCCAGCCAGCGGGCCTGCTTGAGGGCGATGAGCCCGAGATAGAACGGCGCGCTCGCGTCGTCGGGGTTGAGTTCCACCACCCGCCGGAACTCGCGCTGCCCCTCGTCCAGCATCCCGGTCTTGTAGAAGGCGATGCCGAGGTTCCGGTGCTCCTGGACCCGGGTATCGTTGGCCCGCGGCACCACCGGCTTGGCGGAGGTGCCGGCCCGGCGGACGTAGGCCGCGGTAATGAGGCCGTAGAGCGCCTGGATCGCGTCGAACTCGATGAGCGAGCACTCGTCGATCACCTGCCGCACGTCGCGGGTCCCGTCGAGGAGCGGCAGGAGCCGCTGCTGCTCGGGCGACAGCTCCACCTCGTTGCCCGGCGGGTGGGTGGGATCGACCGCGAAGATCAGGTCGTAGCTCGGGATCTTCTTCTCGATCTGGCTCAGCTCGTCGACCCGGCGCGCCCCCTCGAGGAGCAGCGACTCGGGATTGATCGAGACCGTGTAGACCTGCTGGTCGGGCCGGACCCCGGCCTCGAAGTTGAACGACCCCTGGGTCCAGGTGAACAGGTGGTAGACCGCCTCCTCGATCTGCAGGAAGAGGAGCCGCTCCAGCTTCTCCCGCGCCACCGCCCCCATCTCGATCAGGATGTCGCCCAGCCGGCGGTCGCGGTGCGCCTCCTGGATCCGGATCGCCTGGTCGAGCTGCTCGTTGGTGACCAGCTGGTTCTTGCGGAGGAGGTCGCCGATCCGGTCCCGCCGGTTCACCAGCGAGGCGTAGCAGATCCGCCCTTCCTCGAAGTAGATCGATCCGAAATTCTGGCGGTCGGCGATGGCCAGGCAGCCGGTCTTCTTCCCCAGCGCCAGCAGCTGGAGCACGTCCGGAAGACTCGCTTCCTTGAGGCTGCCCTTGATGGCCATTTACCGGGGATCCTCGATCAGGCGATCGGCGATGTCGGGCCAGTCCCAGACCAGCTTCTCCCGGCTGCGGAGACTGCCGGTGGGCGAGAGGAGTCCGCTGGTACGCCCCGCGGTGGTGCGGCGGTGCGGCCCCGCCGGGCTCCCCTCGAGCACCTGCCGCGCGAGGCCGGAGCTGGGGCGCTCCTGTTCCGCCTCCGCCGCGGCCAGCACCCGCTGCACCAGCCCGAGGAGGGCCCGCACCGTCTCCACCGGCCGCGCCGCGAGATAACTCGCCAGCTCGGTATCGACCTCGCCGGTCTTCTCCTTGAGTACCCGCGACACGATCGCCTCGCGCACCTCGCGCTCCGGGGCCGGCAGCTCCACCACCAGCCCGCCCTCGAGCCGGGTCCGGAGCCGGGGCTCGATCGCCTGCAGCTCCTCCGGGGGCACCGCCGAGGTGAAGATCATCTGGCGGCCGCTCTCGGCGAGCAGGTTGTAGAGCCAGAAGAGCTCCTCCTGGGTCCGGTCCTTCCCGGCGAGAAGGTGCACGTCGTCGAGCAGCAGCGCCGTGATCCGCCGGAAGCGGGCCCGCCACCAGGCGGTGCGGTCGCGTTCGATCGCCTTGATCAGGTCATCGACGAAGTCCTGGGCCTGGAGGCAGGCCACCAGCGAGCCCGGCGTCGCGGCCAGGGCATTACCCAGGGCGTTGAGCAGGTGGGTCTTCCCCACGCCGCTCCCGCCGATGATCACGAGGGGGTTGTACTGGTGACCCGGCTGGTCCAGCACCGCGCGGGCGGCGCGCACCGCTACCCGGTTGGCCGCCGACTCGACGAACTCGTCGAGCCGCCAGATCGGCGAGGGACCCGGCGGCGGGCTCAATCCCTCGCGCGCCTTCTGCACCTCGCCGCGCGCCTCCTCCAGCCGGTCGGGATCGCGGAAGAGCGGCCGGCCGGCGAGCGCCGGGTCGAGCTCCTGGGCCTCTCCCTCGAGCTCCTTGAGGGCCTCGATGTCGTCCTCGTAGTCGTGCAGCGCCCGGTCGGGATCGACCGGCGCCTCCCCCTCGAGGAGCCGCTGCAGCCGCTCGGTGCGGTACCCTTCCCCTTCCCACCGCATCACCGCCTCGGCCACCCGCCCGCGCCAGGCCTCGACCTGGCGGGCCACCGCCGAGGTGATCTCGGTGAGGAAGCTGCCGAACTCGTCCCGCCCGGTGCTCTCCGCATTGAGCGAGGCCACCACCACCCCCGCCTCCTCGCTCCCCCCCGGGGGCGCCGGGGTGGCCGCCGCCGCGCTGCCCGCGGCCTTCACCGTCTGGGGCATCGTCTTGGCGAGGAGCTGACGCGCCGCGCTGGAGGTGATAGGCCCCTCGCTCACCGCCTGGAAGGCGATGAGCCGGTTGAGGGCGCCGATCAGCTCGCGGATGCTCCCGATGGGGAGCGCGGCCACGGTCTCGAGGACGCTCGGGTCGAAGGTCGCCTTCCGCTCCTCGGCCTGGCGGCGGAGGATCGCGACCCGGGTCTCGTAGTCCGGGGCGGAAATGTCGATCACGAGCCCGCCGGCGAAGCGCTGGATCAGCCGCTCGTCGAGGGCCTCGATCTCGTTGGGGGGCCGGTCGCTCGAGAGGACGATCTGCCGGCCCGCGGTCAGCATCGTGTTGGTGAGCCGCAGCAGTTCCTGCTGCATCTCCCGCCGGTGGGTCAGGAACTGCACGTCGTCGATCAGCAGCATGCCCACGTCGGCATAGCGCCGCCGGTAGGCCTCGCCCTGCCCCGCCGCGATGGCGGCGTGGAACGCCTCGATGAACTCGTCGAGGGTGATGTACTCGACCGTGAGCTGCGGGTTGATCTCGAGCGCCCGGTGCCCCATGGCCATGAGGAGGTGGGTCTTGCCGAGCCCCGAACCGGCGTACACGAAGAGCGGGTTGTACACCGCCGCCGGCGACTCCGCCACCGCCCGCGCCGCCGTCACCGCGAGCCGGTTGGCCGCGCCGACGACGTAGGCGTCGAACTTGTAGCGGGGATTGAGCCGCGTGCTCACGCCACCCCCGCTCCCGAGGCGGCCAGCCGCTTGAGCACCATCTCCGAGATCCCCTTGAGCGTTTCGAACACCCCCGCGCCCCGCACCGCGTCGCCCGCGAAGCTCCGGTAGCCGCGGAAGTTGAGCGCGTCGTCGAGGTCGGCGGGGGTGAGGATCAGGTCGGCCGGCAGGTCCTGCTTGTTGTACTGCAGCACGATCGGGAAGCTCCGGACGTCGACCCCCTGGCCCAGCAGGTTGGCCTGCAGGTTCTGGAGGCTCTCGAGGTTGTCCTCCAGCCGGCGGGCCTGGCTGTCCGCCACGAAGACGACACCATCCGCCCCCTGCAGCACCAGCTTGCGGGTGGCGTTGTAGTAGACCTGGCCCGGCACGGTGTAGAGCTGGAACCGGGTGGTGAACCCGCTGATCACGCCGAGGTCGAGCGGGAGGAAGTCGAAGAAGAGGGTCCGGTCCGTCTGTGTCGCCAGGCTCACCATCCGCCCGCGGCGCGCCTCCGGGACCCGGCCGTAGATGTACTGCAGGTTCGTGGTCTTCCCGGACCGGCCCGGTCCGTAATACACGATCTTGCAGGTGATCTCGCGGGTCGTGAAGTTGACGAGGGACATTGGCTATCGTCCGAAGAGGGACCGCAGACTGGCGTTGAGTTCGTGTTCGAAATCGGCGGCCAGGACTTCCTTCCTGGGTGGCGCTTCCGCCGGCGCCGCCGCCACCAGTTCCTCCACCATCCGGTCGAAGAAGACCTGCACCAGCCCGAGCTTGGTGTCCGCGCCGAAGACCACGAGCGCGATCCACCGGCCGCGGGGGGTGTCGAACCGCGCCAGGAAGTGCGCCCGCCGGGTCCCGTGGTGCATCACCACCCGGAACGGCTCCCACCCGATCTGCAGCGCGAGTTCACTCGCCGAGGCGATGATCCCCGAGCCAAGCGCCGCGGAGGCCATCAGATCCATGGAGCCGGCGAAGCCGTGCTGCGCCACCACCTGCCCCGACGTCGTCATCAGGAGCGCGAGGCGGGCCTGCGACTCGTGCACGAAGGTCCCCAGCGGACCCAGCACCCACGGTTCGATCGCTTTCATCAGGCGAGCCGTTCGGCCATGCGCAGCATTTCCAGCCGGAGGAGGCCGAGCGGGACATCCCGTCCCGCGACCGCCACCAGCAGCAGGTCGTTGGCCGCCGGCGCCACGAGCAGCGCCCCTTCGGTGCCCTGGAGGTGGAGGAAGCGGGGATGGCCGTAGCGGCCCGCCCCGGTCAGCTCGGCCACCCGGCTCGCGAGGGTGGCCGAGAGCGCCGCCAGCGGCGCGCCCTTGATGCCGGCCATCAGCGACTCGGCCACCACCAGGCCGTCCTCCGTCGAGACCACCATCGCCCCCCGGATCCCGCGGAGCCGGGTGAGCGAGTCGAGCATACCGAGATAGGGGGCGCTCACCGGATCTTCTCCAGCCAGAGGCGGGCCGCCTTGGCCGCCCGCTCGGCGAAGAACGAGAGCTGGCCGGCCGGGAGCCCCGCATCCATCGTCGAGAGCAGGGTGGTATCGGCCGTGGGCTGGAGCACGCAGAGGCTGATGTCGGCGGCCTCGATCGTGAGATGCCCCCACTCGCCGAGTTCGAGCATCCGGGCCGCCCGGCCCGCTTCCCGCGCGGCCCCCGCGAGCACGGCGGCGCTCGCCTCGCTGACATCGACCCCGTCACTCGAGAGGAGCGCCCCCCCCAGCCGGAACCCGTCCTGGTCCACCAGCAGGAGCCGCTCTCCCGCGCCCTCGAGACCGTTGAACGGGTCGCCCGCGGTCACCACCGCGGTCCGCGCCTCCTCCTGCTGCTCGGGGGGCGGCGCCTCCGGCATCGGCGCCTCCCAGATCTCGCCGCCGCCCGCCACCCGCTCCACCGCGGCGATGAGGCCCTCATCGCCGGGATCGAGTTGCGCCGCGAGGCGCAGGTGATACAGGGCCTGCTCCGGCTCGCCGGCGCGGTAGTAGAGGAACCCGATCCCCTTGTGCGCGCCGAGATGGTCGGGCGCGAGGCGGAGCACCGTGTCCCACTCGTCGAAGGCGTTGGCGTAGTCGTGCCGGTCGGCGAGAATCCGGGCGTAGAGGTCGTGGGCCTCGGGGAGGTGCGGGTAGCGCGAGAGCCCCTGCAGCGCCACCTTCACCGCCGCGTCGAGCTGGCGGCGCTGGCGCAGGGCCTCGCCCAGCCGGAGGAAGACCAGGCTCGAGGGATCGGTGGCGTACTGCGCGCTGAGGGCCCGGATCTCGTCAGTCACGCGACCCCCGGAGCGCCAGTTCGATGGTCAGGGCCGCCTGGCGGACCCGGTCCACAACCGCCATCTGTGCCTCTTCCTCGGGCGGCCGCTCCGCCAGCCGCTTCCATTGATCCCAGACCTGGGCCGCCTCCCGGAACCGCCCCATCGCGGCGAGGCTCATGCCGAAGAGCCGGTGCGCCGGCGCCGAGACCGGGTCGGTCTGCACCGCCTGCCAGAGCGATTCCGACGCCTCGGGGTAGCGCCCCGCGGCCAGGAGCGCGCGCCCGTGCGCGAGATGGGCCAGCGACTCGTCGGGGTGACCCGCCACCGCCTGCTGCGCCGCCTGCACCGCCGCCTCGGGATCGCCCGCGCCGAGGAGCTGGTCCACCTCGCCGAGCAGGATGGGAAGATCGGCGCTGCCGATGGCCTCGACCGCGCGGCGCGCCGGGTCCTCCAGCAGGATAATGCCGGCCGTCGCCAGCCCGAAGAGCGTCCGCGCCACCTCGAATTCGGGCCGGCCGAGGGTGCTCGCGAGCTCGCGCACCGAGCGTTCCCCGTCGATCACGGTGAGCACTTCCCACTCCGCCGGCAGCAGGTCGAGTGGCGCCGCGGTATCCACGACCGGCGCGAGCTTCGGGACCAGGCCGAGGTGGGTGATCTTCTTCTCGATCCGGGACCACTCGTCGGTCCGCCGGGCCGCCTCCATGAGGAGCACGCCGGTCGGAATCCGGGTCGCGGCCTCGGTCGGCCACTCCCCGTGCTTGCCTTCCTCGAAGGCGAAGTACCCCTCCGACCATCCCACCAGCTCGAAGACCACCTCCTCGATCTGATGCCGCACATAGCGGTTCAGGTCCCGCTGGCTCACCAGCCCTTCGGCCATGAGGATCTCGCCCAGCCGCCGCATGTCGCCGGCCGACTGGAGCGCCCGGGCCCGCGCGAGGTCGGCCTCGCTCACCCGGCCCGCCCGCGCGAGCAGCTTCCCCAGCGGATGGGGATTGCTCCGGATCTCCGCGCCCACCACCACCCCGTCCTCGAAGTAGACGGTCCCGGCGTTCTGCCGCAGGTCGCTCGCCACGCGCAGCGTGCCCGTCTTCCGGCTCAGGTCGAGCAGCTGGAAGACGTCGTGGATGCTCAGCTCCTTGAGCGGTCCCTCGATCGGCACGTCAGGCGGCTCCGGCGAAGATGTGCTGCAGGTCGCGGGCGCTCCGCGCGTGGGTGCGCGCCGCCTGGGCGAAGGGCCCGGCGGCATTCAGCTGCACCACCCGCTCCCAGGTCCGGACCGCCTCGGCGTAGCGGCGGACCCGGGCCAGCGCGATCCCGCGGTGGAAGAGGCCGGCCTCGCTCTCCGGCTCGAACTTGAGCAGCCGGTCGAGCGCCTCGAGCGCCTGCTCCGGCCGGCCATCGTCCAGCAGCGCCCGGCCCAGGAGGAGGAGCGCGTCCAGGTCCCAGGGATCGTTGCTCAGCACCTCGACCATGAAGTCGACCGCGTGCGCCGGCGCGTCGGTCCGGCGCAGGAGGTCCCCGAGGGAGAGCGCGGCCTCCATGTACGTCGGCAGGAGATCGAGCGCCTTCTGGTAGGCCATCCTGGCGCCGAGCCAGTTCTCGCGCCGCTCCTCGATGCGGCCCAGGTCGCGCCAGGCGCTGGGCACGGCGCCATCGAGCTGCAGCGCCGCCTGGCAGGCGTCGACCGCGGCCTCGATGTCGCCCAGCTGGGCCGAGACCCCCGATTCGAGCATCAGCAGGTCGGGGCGGCCCGGCTCGAGCTCCCGCGCCATGCGGAGCGCGTCCCGCGCCGCGGTCGCCTGGTTGGCCGCGAGGCGGATCCGCGCGGCGACCACGAGGGCATCGACATCCTGGGGCGCCACCTTGAGGAGCCGCTCGGCGGTCTCGAGCGCCTCGGCGCCACGCTGCATCGCCAGGAGCGCCCGGGCTTCGCCCAGCAGCGCCCGCGGCTCGCCCGGCGAGCGGGCCAACGCCTCACGGAAGCGCTCGAGCGCCTCGCCGTGGAGCCCCCGCCGGGCGAAGACCTCGCCCAGGAGCGTGGTGGCCCGGGCCGGATCGCCGCCCCGCGCCACCGCCCGGTCGATCTGCACCGTGGCATGCTCCAGGAAGCCCTTGGCGATGTAGTCGCTCGCGAGCGCCAGCGGGTCGTCCGCCACCGCCGCGGCCGGCGCCCGCTCCGGCGGCTGCAGCTCGTCGAAGATCCTGTCGAGCAGCCGCTCGTCGAAGTTGAACTCGCCCCCGACCTGGTCGGCGGTGACGTCCGCCGAGATCTCCGGGACCACCGCGATCTCGGAGTTCTCGTACTGGAGGTCGATCGTGAGGGCGTACTTCTGGGCGACGTAGTACGGCTCCAGCTCGAGCGCCCGCTTGGTGGCGCGGAGCGCGCCGTCGAAGTCGCCGAGATGGCTCAGCGTGAAGCTGAGGTTGTAGTGGGCCGAGGCGTTGGCGGGATCGGCCTCGACGGCCCGGGAGAAGGCGGCCTTGGCGTCCTCGAACCGCTTGAGCTCCACCAGGACCAGGCCGACGCCGTTCCAGGCCACCGCGTGCTGCCCCTGCTCCGCCAGCACCTGCCGGTAGGCCTCGAGGGCGAGCTGGAGGCGGCGCCGGTGGAAGAGGGCGAGGGCGAGGTTGAGCCGCGCGGCCACCAGCTCGGGACGGATCCGGAGCGCCCGCTGGAAGGCGTCGAGGGCCAGGTCGTCCTCGGGCGCCTGGGTGCGGAGCACCCCCATGTTGTTCCAGGCGAGGGCGTAGTTGGGATCCACCTCGATCGCCTTCTCGTACGCCCTGGCCGCCTCCTCCCGCCGCCCCGACTGGTGGAGGCAGATGCCCCGCTCGTTCCAGAGCTTGGGGGAGCCCGCGTCGTCGGCGAGGAGCGCGTCGTAGAGCTCGAGCGCCGCCGCCAGGTCCCGCCGGAGCAGATGCACCTCGGCCATCGCCTGGCGCACCAGCCGGGCATCCTCCCCCGCCTCGAGGGCCAGCCGGTATTCCCGGAGCGCCTCGACGTAGTACCCCTTCTGCCGGAAGGCGAGCCCGAGGTTGTAGTGCGCCAGGCTCGAGCCCTCGACCACCTGCGGGCGGGGCGCGCTCTTGCGGGGGATCGGAGGGCCGGCCGGTTGCGCCTCGGAGAGGCCGGCGTAGCGCTGCAGCGAGAGGTTGCTCTGGGCCCGCGCGAGGGTGGGGTTGAGCTTGGTGGCCCGCCCGGTGGCGGCGCGCGCCTTCTCGTGCTCGCCCATGTCGCCGTAGACGAAGGCGAGGAGGTAGTAGGCGTCGGCGTTGTCGGGGTTCTTCTGGACCGCCGCCTCGAGCGCCTGGCGGGCCTGCTCGTTGAGGCCGCGGTTGTAGAGCGCCTCGCCGTAGTAGAACAGGGTGACCGAGCTGTCGGGGTCGAGCCCGCGGGCCCGCTCGAAGGCCTGGGTGGCCGCCTCGAGGTTGCCCCGGCCCCGCTCGGCGAGGCCCAGCTGGATCAGCGCCGCCACGTCGTCCGGCCGCCGGGCGAGGAGCCCCTCGAACTCCGCCACCGCCTCGTTCCACTGCCCCAGCGCCGCGCAGGTCCGTCCCAGCTCCCAGCGGGCGGCGTGGTCCATCGGGTCGCGGCGGAGCCGTTCCCGGAGCTCGGCCACCCGCCGGTCGTAGTACCCGGTCGAGTGGTAGGCGATCTCCAGGTTCTCCTTCGCGGTCTGCATCCGCGGGTCGAGCTCGAGGGCCCGGAGGAACTCCTCGATCGCCTCGGCGATCAGCCCCTTCTGGTAGTAGAAGACCCCGAGGTTGTTGTGCGCCCCGGCGTCGGCGGCATCGATCCGCCGCGCGAACGAACGGAGTACCGAGAGGTCGCGATCGGACAGCGCGGGCCCCGTCACGGCGCCCTCAGGTGAGCCGGATGGCGTCGAAGATGGCGCGGAGGCTGGCGAGGTCGGGAAGCAGCAGGAAATGCCCGCGCAGCTTGAGACCAGGATCCTCGAAGAGGAACTGGGTTTCCACGCAGAAGACGTAGTCCCGGTCGTACCCGAAGTTCATGTAGATCGAGGTGAGGACCGCGCCGCACAGATCGATCGCGAGACTGGGCACCGACGGGACCAGCATCATGCCCATGAAGTCGGAGAGCGCGTTGAGGTAGGCGCTCGAGAGGATGTTCCCGACCTCCTTGAGGCCGGACTGCTCCATCTCGGTGAAGCCGGTGGTGGTGCCGAGGGGGCGGCGGAGCAGGATGTCCACGAGGGTCCGGGCGCTCTCCTCGGGGAAGAGCACCAGGGTGCGGCCGGTGAGGTCGCCCATCATGTGCATCAGCACCGCGGCGACCACGTCGTCCGCCTTGCCGAGGATCTCCGGCACCTCTTCCAGCCGGACGATGTTCACCTCGGGCACGCTGATCATGATGCGCCGGTTGGTGAGCTGGGAGAGCGCCGTGGCGGCGTGGCCCGCGCCGATGTTGGCCACCTCGCGCAGCGCGTCCCGCTGGAGCGCATGCAGTTCTCTCACGTCGTCCATCCGGGCCTCCTCACACCAGCGCCGCCGGATCCACGATCAGCGCGGGCGCGCCGTCGCCGAGAATCGTCGCCCCGCTGAACACCGGAAGCGTCCCCCGCGGGGCATCAAAGGGCTCGACCACGATCTCCTGCTGTCCCATGAGCGCGTCGACCACCACGGCGGCGCGCCGTTCGCCCACCTCGAGGATCACCGCCGGGAGCTTCCCCACCGGTTTCACCCCGGTAATGCCCAGCCGTTCGCGGAGCCGCACCGTCGGCACCAGGGTATCGCGCAGCACGTAGGCCTCGCGCCCCTCCAGGGCCGCCACCCGGTCGGGGTGGAACTCCACCGTCTCCGCGATGCCCGCGAGCGGGATCGCGTACCGCTCCTCGCCCACCTTCGCGAGCAGCGCCCGCACGATGGCGAGGGTCATCGGGAGCCGCAGCGTGAAGGTGCTCCCCCGGCCCCGCGCCGTCTCCAGCTCCACCGACCCGCCGATGGCGCGGACCCGCGAGAGCACCGCGTCCATCCCCATCCCCCGCCCCGATACGTCGGTCACCTGCTCGGCCGTCGAATACCCCGGCCGGCTCAGGAGCCTGAGCAGCACGTCGTCGGTGAGATCGGTCGTGCCGTTGGGGACGAGCCCCGCCTTCACCGCGTCCGCCACCGCCTTCTGGCGGTCGATCCCCTTGCCGTCGTCACTCACCCGGATGAGCACCGTGGTCCGGTCGCTCGCCGCCGTGACCCGGATCAGCCCCTCTTCCGGCTTCCCCACCTTCTTCCGCACCGAGGGGCGCTCGATCCCGTGGTCGACGGCATTGCGCAGCAGGTGGATCAGCGGCTCGCCCAGCTCGTCGAGGATCGCGCGGTCGAGCTGGGTCTCCTCCCCCTCCACCTCGAAGCGCACCCGCCGGCCGAGTTGGCGGGCGAGGTCGCGCACCACCCGGGGAAAGCGGTCGAACACCTGCCAGACCGGGGTCATCCGGGCCTGGACCACCTCGCCGTGGAGATCGGACACCACCCGCCCGATCCGCGACGCCACCGCCTTGAGCTCGGGCGACCCGCTTGATTCCGCGATCTCCGCGAGCTGCCCCTTGGCGACGACGAGCTCGCCCACCTGGTTCATCAGGGCGTCGAGCCGGCGGAGGTCGATCCGAATCTGCCGGCCCCGCCCGGCCCCTTCTCCCGCCTGCTCCGGCCGGCTCTCGCCGAAGGCCACCTCCGCCACGTCGCCCACACTGATGAGGGCGGCGCTCACCGCCTCGGGCGGCTCGGGGGTCTGCAGCATGAAGCTGAGCCGCCCGTCGAACTCCTCCTGCTCGAACGCCGCCGCCTGCGGCCGGAGCCCCGTGACCGCGCCGATCGACTCGGCCTTGCGGAGCACCAGCATCGCGCGGGCGCCGCGCATCGCGGCACCGGGCCGGATCGTCACCCGCACCTCGATTCCCGGCCCCGTGCCCGCCGTGACCGGGACGGGCGCGGTCTCCACCCGGGGAATCGCCCAGCTGCCCGTCGGCGCCGTGGAGACCGAGGCCTGGTCCAGTTCGGAGAGGAGCGCGCCGAAGTCGAGCTTCGCGTCGCCCCCTTCGACCGCCCCCGCGACCCCCTGCTCCAGGGCGTCGGTGATGCGGAAGAACAGGTCGATCAACTCCCGCCCACTCGCCGGATCGCTCCGGAGCAGGTCGAGCACCGACTCGGTGCGATGGGCCAGCTCGGTCAGGTTCGAGTAGCCCATCGCGGCCGCCATGCCCTTGAAGGTGTGCATGGCGCGGAACAGACTGACCACCGGCTCGGCGGCGCCGGGGGTCCGCTCCCAGTCCAGCAGCGCCTGGCCGCAGGCGCTCAGCTGTTCGCGGCTCTCGGTGAGAAAGAGGGCGGCGTAGCGGGAGAGGTCCATGGCAGGTCAGCCGAGGACGCGCTGAACCGCCTCGAGCACCCGGGAAGGCTGAAAGGGCTTGACCACGAAGTCCTTGGCGCCGGCCTGAATGGCCTCCACCACCAGGGCCTGCTGGCCCATCGCGCTGCACATGAGGATCCGGGCGTCCGCGTCGTCCTTGCAGATCTCGCGCACCGCCTCGATCCCGCCCATGTCCGGCATGACGATGTCCATGGTGACGAGGTCCGGCTTGAGCTGGCGGTACTTCTCGACCGCCTCACGCCCGGTCTCCGCCTCGCCGACCACCTCGAATCCCGCCTGCGCGAGGATGTCCGAGATCATGGTGCGCATGAAGATGGCGTCGTCGCAGACCAGCACCGTGTGACTCACGCGTGACCTCCAGTGAAGGCAGAACTCGCCCGGCCCCTAGCCCAGGAGCGGCGCCACCAGCTTCTCCAGTTCGAGCACCGCGAAGACCCGCCCGTCGTGATGACCCACCTGGCGCACCAGCCGCGGATCGATCCCCGGCATCGCCTCGCCGTTCTCGAGGTGGTCGTCCGGGACTTCGATCAGGTCGATCACCTCGTCCACTTCCAGGCCGACCGCGCGGCCCGCCAGATCCAGCACCAGCACCGACTCCGGGGAAGCTTCGGGCCGGTGGAGCCCGATGATCCGCGCACCGCTCACCACGGTGAGCAGCGTGCCCCGAAGATTCAGCAATCCGGACACGCTGGCACTGGCCCCGGGGATCCGGGTCGGTGATCCGGCGGGGATGACTTCCCGCACCCCGGTCGCCGGGGCGGCACAGACCAGGGAACCCAGTCTGAAGAGCACGAGCCGGAGCGCGGTCTGGTCAGCCATGTGCTTCAAAGAAACGAAGATACGCAAGGGCTCCGGCCGGAGCAACGGCGTCCCTCACGCCCTCCGCGGCCGCCAGAAGCGGGGCCAGATCGGCGGGCCATTCGGAGCGAAAATCGAGGGGTTCCGCACTCACCGGGTGGGCAAAGCTGAGCCAGGCCGCGTGGAGCGCCTGCCGGGGGGCGAGACGCTCCAGGGCTTCGGCGGCCGTTCGCTGTGCGCCGGACATCCGCCGGCTCCCGCCGGCCCCGTAGACCGGATCACCAACCACGGGATGGCCGATGTGGGAGAGGTGCACCCGGATCTGGTGGGTCCGGCCGGTGTGGAGCTCGAGACGGAGGAGTTCCACCAGCTCGAAGCGGGCGACGACCCAGGCGTCGGTGCGAGCCGTCCGGCCGGTGGGGATGACGGTGACCCGCTTGCGGTCCTGGGGGTGCCGCGCCAGCGGGGCCTCGATCACCTCGGGACTCCGGTTGAGGTGGCCCCAGCTGAGTGCGGCGTACCGGCGGGTGATGCGGCGGGCGGCCAGCATCGCGCCGAGCCGGCGGTGGGCGGCGTCGGTCTTGGCGACGACCATGAGCCCCGAGGTGTCCCGGTCGAGCCGGTGCACGATGCCGGGCCGGCCGGCGGCGCCACCGGCGAGGGTGGTTCCCCGCGCGACGAGCGCGTTCACCAGGGTATCGTCCCAATGCCCCGGCGCGGGATGCACCACCAGTCCCGCCGGCTTGTCGATCACCGCGAGATGCTGGTCCTCGTAGACCACCTCGAGGTGCATCGGGGCCGGCTTGAGGGTCCGGGGGGGCTCCGACTCGGGGAACTCCACCTGGACCTGCTCCTGCCGTACCAGGGTGCGGGAGGCACGGGCCACCTGCCCGTTCACCGAGACACGCTGCTCCGCCACCAGGCGGGCGGCCTGGGTGCGGGACAGGGCGAGCTGATCGGCGAGGAAGCGGTCGAGCCGTTCCGTCCTGGGGGAGAGAACCGAGAAGGCGAGCGAGGAGTAAGGGGTGAGGAGTGAGGCGGAGTCCTCCTGACTCCTCACTCCTTACTCCTGACTTCCGCGAGCGGCGGAGGGGTGGTCTCGGTGCCACCGGCGGCCTCCGCGGCGGCCTCCCGGCGGGCGTCCTCACGCCAGAGCGAGATCGCCAGGGCGATGGCGCCGCAGCTCACCGCCATGTCGGCCACGTTGAAGGTGGGCCAGCGCCACTGCCCCAGCCCGAGATCGAGGAAATCGACCACGCCCTGGTTCGAGCGGATCCGGTCGATCAGGTTGCCGAGGGCGCCGCTGCTCACGAGCCCCAGGGCCAGCTGCCGGAACCAGTCGCCGCGCTGGGCACCGAGCGACATCCGGTAGAGCGCCACCACCGCCACGATCGCGACGCCCATAAAGATCCAGCGCGACATCGGACCCAGGTCGAGTCCGAATGCCGCGCCGGGATTGTAGACCAGCCGGAGCTGGAACCAGTCGCCGAACACCTCACGGCCGGCCGAGCGCAGCAGGTGCCGCTCGGCCAGGTTCTTGGTGATCAGGTCGGCGGCGAGGACGGCGAGGCCGGCGCTCCAGTACAGACGCCGGTCAGCGCCGCTTCCCATTTTCTTCCTTCTCCTTGCACTCGATGCAGAGCCGCGCGTGCGGGAGCGCATCCAGCCGCTCGAAGTTGATCTCCTTCCCGCAGGTGTGGCAGAGGCCGAACTTCTCCGGCGTCTTGTAGAGCCGCCGGAGCGCCTCGTTCACGTGCCAGAGGTAGCGCCCTTCCTGCGAGGCGAACAGGAACTGCTTCTCCCGCTCCATGGCGTCCGTCCCCTGGTCCGCCATGTGGAACGAATAGGAGGAGAGATCCCCGTCCGAATTCTGCAGCGTGGCGTTGAACGACTCGTCGTAGTAGCCGAGCTCCTTCATGACCCGGGCCCGCTCTTCCATGAGCCGCTTCTCGAAATGCGTGAGATTCTTCTTGTTCATGCCCTTGCCCTAGGCGGCCTGCCGCCGAACGGTGAATGTGACGTCATGCCCTTCGACTTCCACGGCCTGACGCTGGTCCGCCCCATCGACGGGGCGCCCCAGCTCCACGGCGCGGGCCAGGGTCTCGGTCGCGATGAATTCCCGGTGTGCCCGGGCGGCTTCCAGTACGGCTGACGGTCCCTCGATCCCCAGCGCGATACGGTCGCTCACCAGATACCCGGCCTCGCGCCGGAGGCGCTGGATGTGGTGCACCAGCTCCCGGGCGAGGCCTTCCGCGGCAAGCGCCGCGTCGATGGTCGGATCGAGGGCAGCGACATACGGCCCAGCACTGTCCACCAGCCAGGTGGTGGTCACCTCCCGCTCGACCACCACATCCTCGGAAAAATACACCACCTCGACCCCATTTACATCCAGCCGGGCCTCCCCGCCCGCCTCGAGGGCCCGGAGCTGGTCCGGGGTCAGCCGCTCCGCCGCCCTGGCGACCTCCGGGGTCTGCTTCCCGTACCGCTTCCCGAGGGAGCGGAAATTGGCCTTGGCCTTGAGCCGCACCAGCTCGGTGTCCGACGCCGCCGTCTGAATCGCCTTGACGTTGACCTCGGCCTGGAGGATCGGCAGCAGGCGCTCGAAGATGGGGCCCCCGGCCGTGGCCGGCACCGCCACCTGCAGCCGGGCGAGCGGCTGGCGGACCCGGAGCCTGGCCTTCTCCCTCGCCGCGCGGGCGAGCGAGGCCAGCCGCCGGATGGCGTCCATCGCCGGGCCCAGGTTCCCGTTGGCCCCGGTATCCGGGGTGGCCGTGGGCCAGCCGGCGAGGTGAACCGACGCCCCGGTCAAGGCCCGGTGCAGCCAGTCGGCCGCGAACGGCGCGGCGGGGGCGAGGAGCTGGCACACCCGTACGAGGCATTCGTGCAGGGTGGCGACCGCTGCCGCGTCCGCCTGGCCCTCGGGGGCCCAGAAGCGGTCGCGGCTCACCCGGACGTACCAGTTCGAAAGGTCGTCCACCACGAAATCCCGGAGCGCCTGCACCCCGGCCGTGGGCTCGTAGCTGCTCCACGCCCGGGTCACCTCGGCGATGGTCGCGTCGAGCCGGTCGAGCACCCAGCGGTCGGTGTCGGGACGGGTGCCGCGGGCCGGCGCCGCCGTGCCCTTGTGGGCGTACAGCCGGAAGAACTCGTAGGTGTTCCGCAGGGCCCGGAAGAAGTCCCCCGTCACCTGCGGGATCTGGCGCTTGTCGAAGCGCTTGGGGAGCCAGACCTGGCTCGAGGCCAGCAGATAGAACCGGACGGTATCGGCCCCGAACTCCCGGAGCATGTCCCAGGGGTTCACCACGTTCCCGCGGGACTTCGACATCTTCTGGCCCTCGGCGTCGAGGACCAGCTCGTTCACGATCACGTTCCGGTACGCCGGACTGTCGAAGGCCGTCACCGCGATGGCGAGCAGCGAGTAGAACCAGCCGCGGGTCTGGTCCACCCCCTCGCAGATGTAGTCGGCCGGGAAGTGGCTCCGGAACTGGTCCTGGTTCTCAAACGGGTAGTGCCACTGGGCGTAGGGCATCGACCCCGAGTCGTACCAGGTGTCGATGACCTCGGGCGCCCGGCGCATGGTGCCGCCGCAGTCGCAGGTCCAGGTGTAGCCGTCGATGTAGGGCTTGTGCGGGTCGAAGTTCTCCGGCAGCGGCTTCCCCCACCGGGTCGCCAGCTCGGCGTAGCTCCCGATCACCTCGACGTGGGCCGCATTGCCCTCGCAGACCCAGACCGGGAGCGGGGTGCCCCAGTAGCGATCGCGCGACAGCGCCCAGTCGACGTTGTTCTCGAGCCACCCGCCGAAGCGCCCCGCCCCGACCTCGGGCGGCTGCCAATTCACCTGCCGGTTCACCTCCAGCATCCGCTCCTTCACGCGGGAGGTCCGGACGAACCAGCTGTCGCGGGCGTAGTAGATCAGTTTGGAATTACAGCGCCAGCAGAAGGGGTAATCGTGCTCGTACTGCTCGGTCCGGAGCCAGCGGCCCTCGCTCTTGAGCCGCTTGATGATGGTCTCGTTGGTCTCCTCGGCGGTGACCAGCTTTCCTTCGATTTCGGGCCAGGTGGTGCCGGTGAAGTTGCCGTCGCCGCCCACCGGCCGGACCAGCGCGAGGTTGTACTTCTGGCCGGCGGCGTAGTCGTCGGCGCCGAAGGCGGGCGCCATGTGCACGATGCCGGAACCGTCCTCCGCGGTCACGAAGTCTCCGGCGATGACGACGGAGTGGTCCTTCCCCTCGGGCATGGGGACGACGTCGAAGGGTCGCCGGTAGCGCTTCCCGGCGAGGTCCGCCCCCGTCACGGTCGCGGTCCGGGTCACCTCCCCGCCCAGCATCTCCCTGAGTTTCTCCTCCCGCGCCACCGCCATGACGAACGACCGTCCCGGATGGGCCGTGCTCTGGTAGACCCCGTACTCCAGATCGGCGTGGACCGCCGCCGCCACGTTGCTCGGCAGCGTCCAGGGCGTGGTGGTCCAGATCACCAGCTCGCGCCCGCTGCCATCGGTGAGCGGGAAGGTGACGTAGATCGACTTGTCGCGGACCTTGTCGTACCCGAGCGCCAGCTCGTGACTCGAGAGCACCGTCCCGCAGCGGGGGCAGTACGGCAGCACCCGGTGCCCGCGGTAGAGCAGGTCCTTCTCGAACTGGCGCTTGAGCAGCCACCACACCGTCTCGATGTACTCGTTGGTGTAGGTGACGTAGGCGTGCTCGTAGTCGAGCCAGTAGCCGATCCGGTTGGAGAGCTCCTCCCAGTCGGCCTTGTACGTGAAGACGCTCTGGCGGCAGAGGCGGTTGAACGCCTCGACGCCGAACTCCTCGATCGCCTTCTTCCCTCCCTGGAGCTTGAGCTGCTTCTCGACCTCGATCTCCACCGGGAGGCCGTGGGTGTCCCATCCCGCGATGCGCGTGACCTGCTTCCCCTGCATCGCCTGGAAACGGCAGATGAGGTCCTTGATGGTCCGCGCGAAGACGTGGTGGATGCCGGGCTTGCCGTTGGCGGTGGGCGGCCCCTCGAAAAAGACGAAGGGCGGCCCCTGCCGGGTCGCCTCGAGGGTCCGCTCGAAGAGCCGCTCCGCCTTCCAGGTCTCGAGCAGCTCCTGTTCCATCCGGTCGGCGCTGCCGTCCGGCCAGGGCTGGTAGGTCATGCGTCGATCTGCGGTACCAGGGCGGCGACGAGGCGCGTGAGGTGGGGTTCGGCCCGGCCCGCGACCGCCAGGATCTGTTCCAGGCTCGCCGGCTCCAGGGCATCCGGCAGGCACTGGTCGGTGATGATCGAGAAGCCCACGACCTTCATCCCCATGTGCACCGCCACGATCACCTCGGGAACGGTGGACATGCCGACGAGGTCGGCCCCGATCGCGCGGAGCATCCGGTATTCCGCGCGGGTCTCGAGGCAGGGGCCGGTCACCGCGACGTACACGCCTTCCCGCAGGGTGATGCCGAGCTCGAGCGCGGTCTTCCGGGCCTTCGCGCGGAGGACCTCACTGTAGGGCTCCGACATGTCGGGGAAGCGCGGCCCCAGGCGGTCGTCGTTCCGGCCGATGAGGGGGTTATCGCCGAGGAGGTTGATGTGGTCGGCGATAAGGACCACGTCCCCCGGAGGCCAGAACGGGTTCATCCCGCCTGAGACGTTGGTGACGACCAGGGTCCGTGCGCCCAACGCCTGCATGACGCGGAGCGGGAAGGTCACCTGCTGGAGGGTATAGCCCTCGTAGCGGTGGAACCGCCCCTGCATCGCGATCACCTTCTTGCCTTTGAGCCGGCCCAGGATCAGGCGACCGGCGTGGGACTCGACGGTGGAGAGGGGGAACCCGGGGATGGTCTCGTAGGGGATGACCGTCTCGGCCTCGATCTCCTTCACCAGGCCGCCGAGCCCGGTGCCGAGAATGATCGCGACCTCCGGAACCAGGGAGCTCTTCTGGCGGATGACCGCCGCGGCTTCCTGGATCCGGTCGTACAGATCGGGAACGCTCATGCGTGTCGCTTGAGGAGAAGCTCGGTCTGGACCTGGTGGGTGATCTGGGCGTGCGCCTGGAGCCCCTCGACCTCCCCGAGCTGCCGCTCGAGCAGGGCGCGGAAGTTGGCGAGATAGGCGGCGAACTGCCGGTGCAGCGTCTCCTGCCGCTCGCGGATCTGGCGTTCCTCGTCCTGGGCCTGCCCGACGAGACGGATCGCGTCGGCCCGCGCCTCGCGCAGGATCGACTCGGATTCGCGCTCGGCCTGCTCCACCGCGGCGACCCGGAGCTGCTGGGCGGCGAGGAGGGCCTCGTTCATCGCGCGCTCGCGGTCGCGGAAGGCGCGGAGCTGCTCCTGGAAGCCGGAGAGCCGCTCCTCGAGCTTGGCGCGCTCCCGGTGCAGCCGCTCCATCTCCTCGGAGACCCGGACCTTGAACTCGTCGACCTGGATCGGGTCGTAGCCGCGGAAGACCCGCTGGAATTCCTGGGCCCGGACGTCGGCCGGCGTGAGGTGAAAGACGTCGTCGCTCATGTGACCCGCTCTCCGAACAGCAGGGTTCCCAACCGGACCATCGTGGCTCCCTCGTCCACCGCCACCAGATAGTCGCCCGACATCCCCATCGACAGCTCCGGCAGCGCGATGCCCCGCGCCCCGGCCTGGTCCCTCAGCTCGCGGAGCCGCCGGAAGGCGGCCCGCTGCACCCCCTCATCCTCGGTCAGCTCGGCCATCGTCATGAGCCCGCGGAGCGCGAGGCGGTCGAGCGCTCCGAGGCCGTCGAGCAGCGCCGGCAAGTCGTCCGGCTCCACCCCGCCCTTCTGCGGCTCACCCGAGCAGTTCACCTGCACCAGCACCGGCTGCCTGGTCCCGGGGGCCACGCGCCGGTCGAGTTCCTGGGCCAGCGCGGCGCTGTCGATCGAATGAATCAGCGCGAAGCGATTGGCGGCGTGCTTCGCCTTGTTCCGCTGCAGGGTGCCGATGAGATGCCACTGCACCGCGAGGCCTGCCAGGGCGTCCTGCTTGGCCAGCGCCTCCTGCACCCGGTTTTCGCCGACATCCGTGAGGCCGGCATCCACCGCCGCGCGCACGGCATCGGGCGGGTGCGTCTTGGTG